>NZ_LWLC01000029.1:0-101566 GCF_001905065.1 Saccharothrix sp. CB00851 | reverse complement strand
CAAGCTGATAGGCCGCGGGTCCATCCCGTACCGCCGGAACTTTCCACCCCCCACCATGCGATAGCAGGTCGTATCCGGTATTAGACCTAGTTTCCCAGGCTTATCCCAGAGTACAGGGCAGGTTACCCACGTGTTACTCACCCGTTCGCCGCTCGTGTACCCCGAAGGGCCTTACCGCTCGACTTGCATGTGTTAAGCACGCCGCCAGCGTTCGTCCTGAGCCAGGATCAAACTCTCCAATAAGGAATGAGTTCGATCGCTCCGAACAACACTGACAAATACTGTCAGTTGTCCAGTAACAATCTCAAAGGAAACCTCTTGACGAGGTTCATAAATTTACTGGCTATTCGGCACGCTGTTGAGTTCTCAAAGAACACGCGCTCACCGTCTTGTCCCGCGTCTTACCGCAGTTCATTCCGGGGCTTTGTGTTTCGTTCTGGTTGAAGCTTAGCTCGCTCGTTTTCGCGGTGTCAAATCGGCCGGTTTCGGCTTCTCGGCTCCGCGCTGAACTCGCTTCGCATTCACTTTGTTCTACCGTCCGGAGCCGAGGCAGCACGCTGTGCTGCTGATTCGATCCCCGGGGCTTGTTCGCCGCGCTCCGTTCCGGTGACTCTCTCCGGCCCGTTCCGCGCTGGCAGAGAGAAAGTTACACGGCGGCCCGCGCGGAGACAAATCGGGGGGTCGGTTTTGCCGTCTCCGCAGCTAGGCGTGGTGCGTCCCCCTGGGACGGTGGATGCTGTGCCCGTGCAGCTCTCCCCTCGGCTCGGCCGGTACGCGTTCCACGTGGCCCTGGTCGCGGCTTGCTACTACGCGGGCGCTCGCATCGGCCTCCTCCAGGCGTTGGTCAACGACCAGGTGACGCCGTTGTGGCCGCCGACCGGTGTCGCCGTGCTGGCGTTGCTGATGGGCGGGCTGAGGATGTGGCCGGGCATCGCGTTGGGCGCGTTCGCGGTCAACTTCACGCTCGCCGAGGTCGGCTCGACGGTCCTCATCACCGCGGGGAACACGCTCGGACCGGTGGTGGCCTACCTGTTGCTCAAGAAGGTGGGCTTCCGGCAGGAGGTGGACCGCACGCGTGACGCGCTGGCCCTCGTGCTGCTGGGCGGGCTCGCGGGCATGGCGGTGAGCGCGACGGTCGGCTCGGGCACGTTGTTGGTCACGGGCGTCATCGACGGCGCGTTGTTCTGGTCGACGTGGATGGTGTGGTGGACCGGTGACGCGCTGGGCGTGCTGGTGTTCGTGCCGATCGTGCTGGCGTTCCGCTCGTTGCGCCCGCGCAACCACCCCCTGCGCCGGTGGGTGGAGGCCGTGGCGTTGGTGGTGAGCACGGCGGTCGTCATGACGGTGGCGAGCACGAGCGACCTGCGGCTGATGTACCTGGTGTTCCCGTTCCTGATCTGGGCGGCCCTGCGGTTCCAGCACCTCGGCACGGCGCCGTGCGCGTTGATCGCGACGACGTTGGCGGCACGGGGCGCGGCACGCAGCACGGGTCCGTTCGCCGATCTGGACCTGGTGGTGCGGATGATGACGTTGCAGGCGTTCAACGGCACGGCGGTGTTGACGGCGCTGCTGTTGTCGGCGGTGATCGCGGAGCGCAACGCGGCGCGGGCGGCGATCGAGCGCACGGTGACGCAGCTCGCGGACGTGGTGGCGCAGTACCAGCCGCTGGTGCTGGGCAACCTGCTGCCGCCCGAGCCGCCGGAGAAGCGCTAAGTGGACGTGGTGGTCGTCGGTGGCGGACCGGCGGGACGGGCGTTGGCGCGGGCGTGCGCGGCGCGGGGGCTGGGGACCACGGTGGTCGATCCCAATCCGGGGCGGCGGTGGCGGGCGACCTACGCGGCGTGGGTGGACGAGTTGCCGGCCGACGCGCCGCTGGCCTTCAGCACGTCGAGGGCTCGCGCGGTGACGACGGCGGAGCACGTGATCGAGCGGGCCTACGCGGTGTTGGACAACGAGCGGTTGTGGCGGCTGCCGGACGACGTGCGGGTGGTGGCGGGCCGGGTGGTCGGCCACACGGCCACGTCGGTGACGTTGGCGGACGGTCGGGTGTTGACCGGGCGGGTGGTGGACGCGAGCGGCGCGGTGGGTGGTCGGGCGGCGCAGACGGCGGTCGGCGTGGTGGTGCCGGCGGAGAGCGCGCGGCCGTTCGTCGGCGCCGACGAAGCGCTGATCATGGATTGGCGCAGGCCCCCGGCGGCGACGACGTCCGATCCGACGTTCCTCTACGCGATCCCGGTGTCGGCGGACGAGGTGCTGCTGGAGGAGACGTCGCTGGCCCGCCGTCCGGGTCTGCCGTTGCGCGAGTTGCGGCTCCGGTTGCACGCGCGGCTGGCCGTGCACGGAATCCCGGTACCGGAGGCCGAGGAGCGGGTGCGCATCCCGTTGGACGGGCGGCCGCGGGAAGGGGCGTTCGGCGCGGCGGCGGGGTGGGTGCACCCGGCGACGGGGTACAGCGTGGCGGCGGCGTTGCGGCGGGCGCCGGTGGTGGCGGACGCGATCATGAACGGGCGTGGGGTGAGGCGTTCGGCGGCGGAACGGGCGGTGCGCGCGTTGCGGCTCAGAGGTCTGGAGGCGTTGCTGGCACTGCGACCCGACGAGGTTCCGGAATTCTTCAACGGCTTTTTCCAATTGTCCGACAGTCTCCAACGCGACTACCTCGGCGGGCACGATGACCTGCGCGGGACCGCCCGCGCGATGCTCGGGCTGTTCGGTTCGGCGTCCTGGACCATGCGCGCTCGGCTGGTATTTCCTGTGCAATCGACCAAGAGTGCGAGAACACCTGGTTAACGGTCTCGGCAAAAGAAGATCGACCGGGCACGATCGAGGCCGTGCCCGCCTTGCTGGATGACGTTCGCTTCGCCTTCCAGCCGTTGTTCAACCTCCACACCGGAGGGGTCGTGGCGGTTGAAGCGCTGGCCCGACCGCACGACGGCAACGTGCAGGACCTGCTGCGGATGGCCTTCCGCGCCGGGTACCTGGCCAACACCGACGTGGCCCTCGCGTGCCGCGCGGTCCGACACGCGGCCGACCACGGCCTGGGCGTGCCGCTGCACGTCAACCTCCTCGCGTTGACGATCGCGGACAAACCCGAGCTGATGGCCCCGCTCTACTCGGCGTTGCGCGAGGTCGGGCGCACCCCCGCGGACCTGGTCGTCGAGGTCGGCACGCCGTACTCGCGCGCGCCGCGCCGGCTGCTGGTCAAGGGCATCGAACGGCTGCGCGAGGACGGGTTCCGGATCGGCCTGGACGGGGTGGGCGAGGGCGACTCGCCGCTGTCGCTGCTGGCCGAGGTGCAGCCGGACGTCATCAAGCTGGACCGCGAGGTCGTGGTGGCGCTGCCCGCCGACCCCGCCCGGTACGCGATGGTCCAGGCGTTGCAGCACCTGTGCGAGCACACCGGGTCGCTGGTCGTGGCCGAGGGCGTGGAGACGGAGGCGCAGCTGGCCGCGCTGCGCCGGCTCGGGGTGCGGCTCGCTCAAGGCAACCTGCTGGCGAGCCCGCAGCGCAGGCCCAAGGTGGACGCGACGATCGCGGCGGTGTTGAGCGAGGTCAACGACCCGGAGGCGGTCACCAGCACGATGACCGCGCCGTTGCGGCGCAAGGCCGGGCCGAAGGTGACCGACTTCCTGCACCCGGCGACCACGCTGCCCGACTCGGCGACGTCCGAGGAGGTGCGCGACGTGCTCGCGAACCAGCCGACGGTCAGCGGCGTGGTGCTCGTGGACGACGAGGGCAGGCCGTGCTGGACGGTGGACCGCAACCGGTTCCTGCTGGCGGTGACGGGGCCGTTCGGGCACGCCCTGCACGCGAAGCGGGAGGCGGCGCGGCTGGCGGACCGGCCGAAGCTGATCGGGGCGGACTCCAGCGCGTTGGAGCTGCTGGACGTGGTCGCGCACGCCAACCGGGAGCGCACCAACGACGACCTGGTGGTCGTGGACGACGACGACCGCTGCCTGGGCGTGGTGCGGGTCGCGGACGTGGTGCGCGGTGTGGCCGAGATGAAGGTGGAGCAGGCGGCGGCGTTGAGCCCGTTGACCCGGCTGCCGGGCAGCGACTCGATCGCCCGCGAGGTGGACCGGCGCATCCTCGGCGGTGAGCTGTTCGCCGTGGGGTGGTTGGACGTGGACGCGTTCAAGCGGGTCAACGACTCGGCGGGGTTCGCCGCGGGCGACGACCTGATCAGGGCCATAGGGCGTGCGTTGACCGACGGTGCGGCGGCGTACCCGGGCGTGCAGGTGGGGCACGTCGGCGGGGACGACTTCCTGGTGGTGGCCGGGCTGAACGAGATCGTGCCGTTCTCCGCCGGGGTGCTGGACGTGCCGTTCGAGGCGGAAGGGCTCGGGGTCACGTTGTCGTTGGCGACGTTGATCTGCGCGGCCGGGTCGGTGGCGTCGTACCGGGAGGTGTCCCGGCTGCTGGCGCCGTTGAAGGAGCACGCGAAGTCGTTGCGGGGAACCAGTTGGGTGCTGGGGCGGCCGGGCAGCGACCACGTCGACGTCCTGCGCGGCGGACCGCATCTGGCAGTAAGTTAGGAAGTTCACCGCAAAGCCGCATGTGCCACCCGATCGGTTACTCATAGCATCAGGCTGACTACCCAGTGCAGGGAGGTCCCTGGTGAGCGAGGTCATCGCCCTACCGCTGCCGCGAGCCGTCTCGGACCTGCCGCTGTCGGTGGGGGTCGAGGAGGAGTTCCTCCTGGTGGACCCCGACACCGGAACGCTCATGCCGCTGGCGTCCGAGGTGCTGGGCGGTGTGCGGTCGGAGCTGGACCTGCAGACCGAGGCGACGCTCTACCAGGTGGAGAGCGCCACTCGGGTGTGCCGCAGCATGGCCGAGGTTCATGAGCAGCTGCTGGCGGCTCGGCGTGCGCTGGCCGCGTTGGCGGCTGCCCGGGGCGCGCGGATCGTGGCGACCGGGACACCGGTGCTCGGTGGCCTCAGACCGCCGCCGTTGACCGAGTCCGACCGCTACCGGATCATCGCCGGCGAGTACGGGGCGTTGGTCGACGGGCTCACCATCTGCGGGTGCCACGTGCACATCGGCATCCCGGACGAGGACACCGGGGTGGTGATCGGCAACCACCTGCGGCAGTGGCTGCCGGTGCTGTTGGCGATCAGCGCCAACTCGCCGTTCTCGGACGGGCGTGACACGGGGTACGCGAGTTGGCGTTACGTGTCGTGGAGCCCGTGGCCGTCGGCCGGCGCGCCACCGTGGTTCGAGTCGGCGGAGGACTACCACCAGGCCACGCGAGTGCTGAGGACGGGCGGGGCGGCGCTGGACCCGGCGATGGTCTACTGGGACGTGCGGCTGTCGGCCCACCACCCGACCGTGGAGCTGCGGGTGTGCGACGTGGCGGCGACCGTGGACGAGGCCGTCCTGTTGGCCGCCTTGGTGCGGGCGATCGCCGTCACGGCGTTGGCCGGTGTGGCCGCACAGCGCGTGCCGGACTTGGCGCTGCGGACGGCGTTGTGGCGTGCGGCGCGGGACGGGCTGGACGGCGCCGGGATCGAACCGGTCAGCGGTCGCCTGGTACCGGCGGCGGACATGGTGCACGCGCTCGTCGACTGGACGCGCCCGGCTCTGCGTGCGGCGGGCGACGAGGACCTCGTGGTCGACGGCATCGCCCGACTGCTGCTGGACGGCACGGGCGCGGTGCGGCAACGGCGGGCGTTCCGCCGACGCGGCTCACCGGCCGACGTCGTGGCGATGTTGGTGGCGCAGACCTAGGCGTCGAGGTGCCGGTCGCGCCGGACCGGCGCATCCTTGGTCTACGCGACCAAGGAGGTTCGGCATGACCACCGCACGGGAGATCATGAACGCCGGTGTCCAGTGCATCAAGGAGAACCAGAGCCTGCTCGACGCGGCGCAGATGATGCGGGACCTGGACGTCGGCTCGCTGCCGATCTGCGGCCGGGACGACAAACTGCACGGGATCATCACCGATCGCGACATCGTGCTGCGCTGCGTCGCCGACGGCCGGGATCCCTCTTCGATGACGGCCGGCGAGATGTCCGGCCACCTGCACTGGGTCAACGCGGACGACGACGTGTCACACGTCCTCCGGACGATGGAGGACAACCAAATCCGCCGCCTACCCGTGATCGAGGACCACCGCCTGGTCGGCATGGTGTCCGAAGCCGACCTGGCCCGCCACCTGGACGAAACCCAACTGGCGGAATTCGTCGAACGCGTCTACGCCCGCTGACCCAACCCACACCCCGACACGTCAACCCTCGCCCCCGCCCTTCCGCATATAGGAGGGCTTCGTGTCATCCCGCCGACCTGGCGCAGCCTTACCGCACGTGTCAAGGGCGGCGCGTTCAGCTTTGCCTACTACTTCACTTAGACCGCGCGCCGCCCTTGACACGTGTGGTAACCCGGAGGGAGGTCGGTGGGATGACACGGAGTCCGGGACCACGCTGGGTCGGGAGTTCCCGACGGAACGGGATCTGAACGGGACGGGGGGATGTCATCCTGTTGATCTGCCCGTCCGGCGAGGACTCTTTTGATCTTTTAAGTCCTTGCACTTCGGACTATCAGTGCGCGACTTGAACCCGGCTCGATTTGACATGGGGCCCCTTACGGGCACTCCAGGCAGGCCAAAGCCGGGCAGGCCTGGCGGAAAAAGCGCCCGCCAAGCCTGCCCGGCTTCGACCAGCCTAAAGCACCCGAACCCCATGTAAAATCGGGCCTCTGCGGGTTGGCTGCGGACCCGTTGTGGTCCGGTCCGTTGTGGGCACGAGGGTTTGGGTTTATGGCCCTCGGCGGTCGGGTTTCGGGTCCAGGTCTGTCGGATCAGACGGTGAAGCCGAGGGCGCGCAGCTGTTCGCGGCCGTCGTCGGTGATCTTCTCCGGGCCCCACGGGGGCATCCAGACCCAGTTGATGCGGAAGTCGTTGACGATTCCGCCGCCGCCACCGCCGACCAGTGCCGACCGGGTCTGGTCCTCGATCACGTCGGTCAGGGGGCAGGCAGCCGAGGTGAGGGTCATGTCGATGAGCGCGACGTTCTCCTCGTCCACGCGGATGTCGTAGACCAGGCCCAGGTCGACGACGTTGATGCCCAGTTCCGGGTCGACGACGTCGCGCATGGCCTCCTCGACGTCGTCCACCGCGGCCACGTCTGCCTTCGGTGCGGGCGGTTCGGGCATGCCCTCGATGCCGCGCACCACGTCCTCTTCGGCGGTCATGCCTTTGCTCCCTCGCTGCGTGCCACCGCGTCCTTGAAAGCCATCCAGCCCAGCAGCGCGCACTTCACGCGTGCCGGGTACTTCGCCACGCCCGCGAACGCGATGCCGTCCTCCAGGACGTCCTCGTCGGGTTCGACCTGGCCACGGCCCTGCATCAGCTCCACGAACGCGTCCATCTTCTCGAACGCCTCGTCCAACGGCCTGCCCACCACCAGATCGGTGAGCACCGAGGTGGAAGCCTGGCTGATGGAGCAGCCCTGGCCGTCGTACGAGACGTCGCGGACGGTGTCGCCGTCGAGCTTGACGCGCAGGGTCACCTCGTCGCCGCAGGTGGGGTTGATCTGGTGCGACTCGGCGTCGAACGGGTCGCGCAGGCCGCGGCCGTGGGGGTTCTTGTAGTGGTCCAGGATGATCTCCTGGTACATCTGCTGCAACTGCATCACGCCACCCCGAAGAACTTCTGCGCCTCGCGGACGGCGTCGACCAGGGCGGTCACCTCGTCCAGCGTGTTGTACAGGTAGAAGCTGGCCCGCACGGTGGCGGCGGCGTCCATCCGCCGGTGCAGCGGCCACGCGCAGTGGTGGCCGACGCGCACCGCGACACCCAGGCTGTCGAGCACCTGACCGGCGTCGTGCGCGTGGATGCCCTCGACCACGAACGACACCGCGCCGCCGCGGTCGACGGTGTCCAGCGGGCCGATGATCCGCACGCCCGGGATCTCGGCCAGGCCGCGCAGCGCGGCCTCCGTCAGCACGTGCTCGTGCGCGGCGATGCGGTCCATGCCGATGGCGTTGAGGTAGTCCACCGCCGCGCCCAGCGCCACGGCCTGCGACGTCATGGGCACGCCCGCTTCGAACCGCGCGGGCGGCGGGGCGAAGGTCGACTTCGCCATCTGGACCATCTCGATCATCGAACCGCCGGTGAGGAACGGCGGCAGGGCTTCCAGCAGCTCACGGCGGCCGTAGAGGACGCCGATGCCGGACGGGCCGAGCATCTTGTGGCCGCTGAACACCGCGAAGTCCACGCCGAGCGCCGTGAAGTCGACCGGGCCGTGCGGGACGGACTGACACGCGTCCAGCACGGTCAGCGCGCCGACCGCGCGGGCCGCGTCCGCGAGCACCCGCACCGGGTTGATCGTGCCCAGCACGTTGGACTGGTGGGTGAACGCGACGACCTTGGTCTTCGCGTTGATCAGCTCATCGAGGTCCGACAGGTCCAGTCGGCCCTCGTCGGTGACACCGAACCAGCGCAGCGTGGCGCCCGTGCGCGCGGCAAGCTGCTGCCACGGCACCAGGTTCGCGTGGTGCTCCATCTCGGTCACGACGATCTCGTCACCGGGACCGATGCGGAACCGCTCGGCCTCGGGACCGGCGGTGGCGGCGTTGCCCATCGCGTACGCGACGAGGTTCACGCCTTCGGTCGCGTTCTTGGTGAACACGATCTCGCCGTACTTGACGCCCACGAAGTCGGCGATCTTCTGCCGCGCGCCCTCGTAGGCGTCGGTGGCCTCTTCGGCCAGTTGGTGCGCCCCGCGGTGCACCGCGGCGTTGGCGGTCTCCAGGAAGGCGCGCTCGGCGTCGAGGACCTGGCTCGGGCGTTGCGAGGTGGCGCCGGAGTCGAGGTAGACCAGCCGCTTGCCCTCCCGCACGGTGCGGCCCAGGATCGGGAAGTCCGCCCGGACGCCTACGACGTCCAGTGGAGTAGCGGTGGTGGTCACTGCTCCGACGCCTCCTCTCGATACGTGTTCACGGACAGGTACAACGTCAGCCGATGCTGGCGGCTTCCTGCTTCCCGGTGTACTTCACGTAACCCTCGGCCTCGAGCTGGTCGGCCAGCTCCGGACCGCCGGACTCGACGATGCGGCCACCGGCGAAGACGTGCACGAAGTCGGGCGAGATGTACTTCAGGATCCGGGTGTAGTGCGTGATCAGCATGACGCCGACCTCGCTGGACTCCTTGTACTTGTTCACGCCCTGGGACACCACGCGCAGCGCGTCGACGTCCAGGCCGGAGTCGGTCTCGTCCAGGATCGCGATCTTCGGCTGGAGCAGGCCCAGCTGCAGGATCTCGTGGCGCTTCTTCTCGCCGCCGGAGAAGCCCTCGTTGACCGAGCGCTCGGCGAAGGCCGGGTCGATGTCCAGGTCGGACATCGCCTCCTTGACCTCCTTGACCCAGTGGCGCAGCTTCGGGGCCTCGCCGCGCACGGCGGTGGCGGCGGTGCGCAGGAAGTTCGACATCGACACGCCGGGCACCTCGACCGGGTACTGCATGGCGAGGAACAGGCCCGCGCGGGCGCGCTCGTCGACGGTCATCTCCAGCACGTCCTCGCCGTCCAGCAGCACGCTGCCGGAGGTGATCTCGTACTTGGGGTGACCGGCGATGGCGTAGGACAGGGTGGACTTGCCCGAGCCGTTGGGGCCCATGATGGCGTGGGTCTCGCCTGCCTTGATCGTCAGGTCGACGCCCTTGAGGATCTCCTTGGAGCCCTCGTCGGTGTTGACCGAGACGTGCAGGTCCTTGATCTCCAGAGTGGCCATTGGTGGTTCGTTCTCCTGGTGTTGCGAGCGAAAGTCAGTTCGTGGTGCGGGTGACGTCCACGTAGACGTCACCGGCGCGGAGTTCGACGGCGAACACGTCGACGGGCTCGGTGGCGGGCGGCGAGGACGGGCGGCCGGTGCGCAGGTCGAAGCACGACCCGTGCAGCCAGCACTCCACGCCCTTGCGCGTGACCTCGCCCTCGCTGAGCGCGACCTCGGCGTGCGAGCACAGGTCGCGCAGCGCGTGCACCGTCTCGCCGTCGCGGACGAGCAGGACCGGGGTGTACTCGTCGCCGACCTCGAACGCGGCCGGCTTGCGGTCGTCGAGGTCGGTCAGCGAGCACACCCTGATCACGCGCCCACCGCTTCCAGTTCCGCCTCGATGGCGGCTTCCAGGCGCTCGCGCACCTCGGGAACACCGATCTTGAGCAGGATCTCGTGGAAGAACCCGCGCACGACCAGCCTGCGCGCCTGCTCCTCCGGGATGCCGCGGGCCTGGAGGTAGAACAGCTGCTCGTCGTCGAACCGGCCGGTGGCGCTGGCGTGACCCGCGCCCTCGATCTCGCCGGTCTCGATCTCCAGGTTCGGCACCGAGTCGGCGCGCGCGCCGTCGGTGAGCACCAGGTTGCGGTTGAGCTCGAACGTCTCGGTGCCCTCGGCCGCGGCGCGGATCAGCACGTCACCGATCCACACCGTGTGCGCGTCCTCGCCCTGCAGCGCGCCCTTGTAGACCACGTTGCTGCGGCAGTTGGACACCGCGTGGTCGATGAAGGTGCGGTGCTCCAGGTGCTGGCCCGCGTCGGCGAAGTACAGGCCGAGCAGCTCGGCGTCGCCGCCGCGGCCGGTGTAGGTGACCACCGGGGTGAGGCGGACGACGTCGCCGCCGAGGGTGATGACGGTGTGCTTGAACGACGCGTCGCGGCCCAGCTTGGCGTGGTGCGCGGAGACGTGCACCGCGTCGTCGGCCCAGTCCTGGATGGCGACCACGGTCAGGTGCGCGCCGTCGCCGACGACGAACTCGACGTTGTCGGCGTACGCGCCGGAGCCGCGGTGGTCGATGACGACGACGGCCTCGGCGAACTGCTTGGCGTGCACCTGCAGGTGGCCGTAGGCGACCTTGCCCTCACCCGGACCGGTCACCGTGATGGTGGTCGGCTCGGACTTCGCGTCACCGGGAAGGGTGACGACGGTGGCCTCGGTGAACGACGACCAGGCCTGGGCGGCGACGCGGTCACCGGGGGTGCCCGCGACGCCCAGCCGCTCGTCGCCGCGCGCCACGGTCTCGACCGTGACGCCCTCGGCGGCGCTGACCTCGACGTTCGCCGTGCCGGTCGCCTCGGCGCCGTTGTGCAGGTTCGCCAGGCGCTTCATGGGGGTGAAGCGCCAGATCTCCTCGCGACCGCCGGGCACCTCGAACGCGTTCACGTCGAACGACGTGAAGTGGTCCGCGCGCGAGGAGACCGGGGCACCCGCACCGTGCGAGTGGGCCGTCAGGCCGTGTTGTTCTTGATCGGTGGTGACGGCCATGTCAGCCGACGGCCCCTTCCATCTGCAGCTCGATCAGGCGGTTCAGCTCGAGGGCGTACTCCATCGGCAGCTCGCGCGCGATGGGCTCGACGAACCCGCGCACGATCATCGCCATGGCCTCGTCCTCGTTGAGACCGCGGGACATCAGGTAGAACAGCTGGTCCTCGGAGACCTTCGAGACCGTGGCCTCGTGGCCCATCGACACGTCGTCCTCGCGGACGTCCACGTACGGGTAGGTGTCCGAGCGGCTGATGTTGTCCACCAGCAGCGCGTCGCACTTGACCGTGGACTTCGAGTGGTGCGCCCGCTTGTTGACCTGCACGAGGCCGCGGTAGGAGGTGCGGCCGCCGCCGCGCGCCACCGACTTCGACACGATCGTGGACGACGTGTGCGGCGCCATGTGGACCATCTTCGCGCCCGCGTCCTGGTGCTGGCCCTCGCCCGCGAACGCGATCGAGAGGACCTCGCCCTTGGCGTGCTCGCCCATGAGGAACACGGCCGGGTACTTCATGGTGACCTTGGAGCCGATGTTGCCGTCGATCCACTCCATGGTCGCGCCCTCTTCGGCCTTCGCGCGCTTGGTGACCAGGTTGTAGACGTTGTTCGACCAGTTCTGGATGGTCGTGTAGCGGCAGCGACCACCCTTCTTGACGATGATCTCCACGACGGCGGAGTGCAGCGAGTCCGACGAGTAGATCGGCGCGGTGCAGCCCTCGACGTAGTGCACGTACGCGCCCTCGTCGACGATGATCAGCGTGCGCTCGAACTGGCCCATGTTCTCGGTGTTGATCCGGAAGTAGGCCTGCAGCGGGATCTCGACGTGCACGCCCTTCGGCACGTAGATGAACGAGCCGCCCGACCACACCGCGGAGTTCAGCGCGGAGAACTTGTTGTCACCCGACGGGATGACGGAGCCGAAGTACTCCTTGAACAGCTCCGGGTGCTCTTTGAGGGCGGTGTCGGTGTCGAGGAAGATGACACCCTGCTCCTCGAGGTCCTCGCGGATCTTGTGGTAGACGACCTCGGACTCGTACTGGGCCGCGACACCGGAGACCAGGCGCTGCTTCTCCGCCTCCGGGATGCCCAGCTTGTCGTAGGTGTTCTTGATGTCGTCGGGCAGGTCGTCCCAGGTCGCCGCCTGCTTCTCGGTCGACCGGACGAAGTACTTGATGTTGTCGAAGTCGATGCCCGACAGGTCGGAGCCCCAGGTCGGCATCGGCTTGCGGTCGAACAGGCGCAGCGCCTTCAGCCGGAACTCCAGCATCCACTCGGGCTCGTTCTTCTTGGCCGAGATGTCCCGAACGACGTCCTCGTTCAGGCCCCGGCGAGCGCTCGCGCCTGCCACGTCCGAGTCGGCCCAGCCGAACTCGTAGTTGCCGATGCTCGCCAGGGTCTCTTCCTGGGTGAGCGGGGCTGTGGTGGTGCGCTGCTCGGCAGCGGCAGTCATGCGGGCTCCCCTCCATCTGGGATCCGGGGTGTGTTCGGGATGTGCGTCGTGCACACGGCATCGCCGCGGGCGATGGTGGCCAGGCGCTGGACGTGCGTGCCGAGCAGGTCGGCGAACGCCGCCGTCTCGGTCTCGCACAGCTGCGGGAACTCCGCCGCGACGTGCGCCACCGGGCACAGGTGCTGGCAGAGCTGCTCGCCCGCCCCCACGTGGCGCGCCGAGGCAGCGTAGCCCTCCCTGGTCAGGGCCACCGCGAGGGCCTTGGCCCGCTCCGCGGCGTCTGGCTGGGCCACGATGGCCGTGCGGTGCCGGTCGACGAAGGCGGACACCCGTCGTTCGGCGAAGGTTCGTACCGCCTCCTCCCCGCCCTGTTCGGCGAGGAACCGCAACGCGGCCACGGCGAGGTCGTCGTAGGCGTGCCCGAAACGGGCCCGCCCCTGCTCGGTCAGCAGGAAGAGCTTGGCCGGGCGACCCCGGCCGCGCTGACCCCTGCGCGGGGCCTCCCTGCTGGTCGCCTCGCCGTCGGCCACCAGCGCGTCGATGTGCCGGCGCACCGCCGTGGGGCTCAGGCCCAGCTGCTCCGCGACCGAGGCCGCGGTCACCGGGCCCTGCTCCAGGAGGAGCCGTGCGACGGCGTGCCGGGTCCGGCCGTCGTGCCCGGACGGCACCACGGTCGACTCGCTCCCGGCGTTTTTCACAACACCAGTGTTGCGTATTTCGGCGGCGGTCGCAAAGATCGACGCACGTCGGGTGACCCGAGTCACGGGATCAGGCCGGTCGCTACTCTTCGGACGTGACGGCGGGCGGAATGGTGATGGCGAACCGGAGCGAGATCGGCGAGGCAGCACCCCTGGACGCCCCCGAACGGCGACAGCTCGACGTCATCCGCCGGTGGGGCACGGTGGGCGCGTTGCTGCTCGCCGTCGGCTCGCTCGGGGCGGGCGCGGCGCCGGTGTTCAGCCCGCTGCCCGGCACGCCGCTGCTCGGGCTGTTCCCGCGGATGCCGAGCGCGTCCATGGCCGTCGCGTGGACCGGCATCTTCCTCATCGTGTCGGCGTGGCTGTGGCTGGGCCGGTTCGCCCGGCCGGGGCGTCCCCGGCTGATGACACGCAGCCAGCTCGACCGCACGCTGCTGATGTGGATCACGCCGCTGGTGTTCGTGCTGCCCATGTTCAGCCGTGACGTGTACAGCTACCTGGCGCAGTCGCAGATCGCGGCCAACGGGCAGGACCCGTACGAGCTGGGCCCGGCCACGGCGTTGGGCGTGGAGCACGACCTGACGAAGAACGTGCCGAACATCTGGCGCGAGACGCCCGCGCCGTACGGGCCGCTGTTCCTGGCCGCCGGGCGGGTCATCTCGATGGTGACCGGCGACAGCGTGCTGCCGGGCATCTTCCTGCACCGGCTGCTGGGGCTGCTGGGGCTGGCGATGATCGTGTGGGCGCTGCCGCGGCTGGCCCGGCGGTTCGGCGTGCCGCCGGTGAGCGCGCTGTGGCTGGGCGCGGCGAACCCGCTGGTGCTGTTCCACCTGGTCGTGGGCGTGCACAACGAGGGCCTGGCGATCGGCCTGATGCTGGTGGGGCTGGAGTTGGCGCTGAGGAAGATGCCGCTGGTCCCGGGCACGCCGATGACGCGGGAAGAGCTGCTGTGGATCGTGCTCGGCGCGACCATGATCACGATGGGTGCGGCGGTGAAGATCCCGGCCGCGCTGGCGCTCGGGTTCCTGGGCGTGATGATCGCGCGGCGGTGGGGTGGCCGGTTCTCCGACCTGGTGCGGTCGGCACTGTTGTTGCTGGTCATCTCGGGTGTGGTGATGGTGGGGACGTGCGTCGGCACCGGGCTCGGGTTCGGGTGGGTGGAGACGCTGAACGTCGCCGGGACGGTGAAGAGCTGGATGTCGCCGCCGACCGCGATGGGGTTCATGGGCGGTGGGCTGGGGCTGCTGCTCGGGCTGGGCAACCACACCGAGTCGATGATCGTGCTGATGCGGATCGTGACGCAGGCCGTGTCGGTGGTGATCGTGGCGACGCTGCTGTGGAAGGCGTTCCGGGGTCGGATCAAGGCCACGAACGGGCTGGGAGCGGGTCTGGGCGCGGTGCTGGTGCTCGGACCCGTGCTGCAGCCGTGGTACGTGCTGTGGGCCGCGTTGCCGCTGGCCACGGCGGTGCTGGCGCGTCGTTTCCGGGTCTTCGCCACCACCGCGAGCGCCGTCATCGCGGTGATCCTGCCGCCGACGGGCTCGGCGTTCGACGGGCGCGCCTACATCGTGCCGCAGGCCGTGACGGGCGCCGTGATCGCGTTCGCCCTGTGCCTCTTCGTCGCCCGCAAACAGGTCCTCCCCCTGATCAAGCGCGACCCCCTCCCCGGCTCCGCCTGACCCCACAACCGCGCGTGTCCTACGTTCAGAACGCGCGTGTCCTACGTTCTGGTACCCCATGTTGAACGCTCGCGTCGGCCAGCCGATGTCCTGAGTGTTCAACATGGGTGTTCTGAACGTAGGACACGCGCGTTCGGGAGGTAGGACACGCGTGGGTGTGTAACTGGGTTGGGTGGATCGGCGAGGTAGGGGGTGCGGGAGGATCGGGGGGCCGCGGGGAGGGAGGGCGTGATGGTCGACGTGCCGAGGGAGCAGATCCGGTTCGCCGTCGTGCTCAACGGGGGTGTGAGCCTGGCCGTGTGGATGGGCGGCGTGGTGCTCGAGCTCGACCGGTTGACCAGGGGTGACGGCCCGTACGCCGACCTGCTGGACATGGTCGGCAGCACGGCCCGTGCCGACGTCATCACGGGCACGTCCGCAGGCGGCATCAACGGTGCGGCGTTGGCGTTGTCGCAGGTCAACGCCAACGCCCGGCTGGAACGGCTGCGTGACCTGTGGGCTGAGCAAGGCCGCATGGAGCAACTGCTGCGCACCCCGTTCCGGGGTCAGCCCGTCTCGCTGCTCAAAGGCGACGAGTTCTTCCTCCCCCGGCTCCAGGAGGCGTTGGAGCGGCTGACGTCCGACTTCACCCCGCAGGAGGACCGGCCGGTCGACCTGCGCATCACCACCACGCTGCTCGCGGGCGTGCCCACGGTCACCCACGACGACCTCGGTCAGAGGCTCGTGCAGGCCACCCACCAGGGCAGCTTCTCGTTCCGCCGCGACCCCGGCGGCCGGGACGACTTCGCCGCCGACAAGCTCCCGACGCTGGTCAGCCGCCTGGCACTGGCCGCGCGCTCGTCCGCGTCGTTCCCGTTCGCGTTCGAGCCCTCGTTCATCCCGGTCGCACCCGGCGCGCCCGACGGCGACAAGCCCAACATGGCCGAGGTCGCGTCCTGGGCCAACGACACCGACAACCGGTCCCGCTACGCCGTGGACGGCGGTGTCCTGGTCAACACGCCCACCGAGGAGGCGTTGGAGGCCATCGACCGGATGGCCGCCGAGGGCCCGGTGCGGCGGGTGATGCTGCTGGTGTTCCCGCACGCCCCGGAGGCGGTCGTGGAGCCGGTGGCACCGGTGGACGGCGCCCTGCCCAGTACCATCGCCACCGGCGGCAAGCTGCTCGGCGCGCTGACCAGCCAGAGCGGGCGCACCTACGTCGACCGCATCGAGGAGCACAACCGCAACGCCGCCTCCCGCCGCGGCGGGCGCAACGCCCTGCTGGACCGGCTCGCGTCGGGCGGCTCGGTCACCGGCAAGCTGTACGCGCTGGCCGCGACCCTGCACGACCACTACGAGGACGTGCGCATCCGGCACGCCGCCCGTGACGTCACGACCCGCCAGTTCGAGGTGCCGGGCGCGAACGCCGCGGGCTGGACGTTCGAACGGGTCCGCGCGGCGGCCGAGGCGGCGCAGCGCGAGTACCGCGCCGAGCACAGCAAGCTGCCGTACGTGCCGACCCGGCCGCAGCCGACCGCGTTGCCCGACCACGGCTGGCCGTGGGGCGTCACGATGGCCGAACGGCTCGCGTCCGCCGCGATGGACGTGCTCAAACGCCTGGTCTGGATCATGCCGGACGCCGAGCGGCTCGCCCTGGCCCGCACGAACCTGTTCGACGTGCGGGCGAAGCTGCGCGCACTGCGCCTGGAGCTGGACGAGCACTGGACCACCGGTGGCCCGGAGGAGCTTGACCAGGAGTACTGGGAACGGCGGGTCCGCCGGTTCGCGGTGAAGATGCTGGACGAGCCGGACGGCGTCGGGCAGCGGGTGCGGGAGCAGGTGGACCGGATCGCGGGCGTCCTCGGCGACGCCCACGACATCCTCGACCAGCTCGACGACGAGCAGCTGCGGGTAGGTGAGCTGCGGTCGTGGCAGCGGCTGCTGACCGAGCCGCGCACCGACGCCGAGACCGAGGCGGGGCTGGTGGCGGGCGAGCTGTGGCTGTCGCGGGTGCTGGCGCTGGAGGTCGCCACGACGTGCCTGGCCGACGACACCCGCGGCGGTCTCGACCAGGCCGTGGAGCTGGTGCAGATCAGCCTGCAGACGCGCAACGCGTTCGCCGAGTACAGCCTCACCGCCGAGGACAAGGCGGGCGGTGCGTCGCTGAACCGGTTCTCCGGGTTCCTGAAGCGGTCCTGGCGGGTCAACGACTGGATCTGGGGCCGGCTCGACGGCGCGACCATGCTGTGCAAGGTGGTGTTCGACCCGAAGCGGCTGCTGCGGGTGGACCGGCTGACCGGCGCCGGTGGCGATCCCCTGGAACGGGCCGCGGCGAAGGTCGACGAGCTGGTGGTGAAGCTGTTCGGCGACGGCGTGCCGGACGAGCTGGCGCCGTACGTGCAGCGGGCGAAGGTCGAGCTGGGCAACGTGTACGCGAACCCGGACGGCGACCACCCGCCGACGTGCGCGGCGCTGGCGGAGCTGGCCGCGTGGGGCCTGCACACCCGGATCATCTGCGAGGAGCTGCCCGCGCTGCGCGCCGCGATCCTGGCCGACCGGCACGAGGGCGCGGACCGGCGTTCGCGCGGTGAGCTGTTCCTGGAGGAGCAGGCCGCGCTGCTGGCCAGGTTGCCCGTGCGGACGGACGCGGAACGGGTCGAAGTGGGCGTGCGTGGGCTGAGCGCGTTCGACCGGGCGGGCATCGGGCGCGAGCCGCTGGTGCAGGAGGCGAGCAGCGACCAGGTGATCCGGACGGCGGCGACGGCCGCGGCGGTGGCGATCACCGTGGCCGACAGCGACAACTCCGGGCTGGGCACGGCGAAACCGCTGACCAGGACGTTGCGCGGGGCGGCGCTGCTGCCGTACTGGACGATCACCGGGTTGACCAGGGGCGGCCGGTTGGCGCAGTTCCTGGGGCTGCTGGGGTTCGCGCTGGGCGGCGCGCTGCTGGTGCTGTCGCTGTTCGACCTGCTGCCGCCGTGGGCGCTCGGTCCGGCGGCGGCGTTCGGCGGCGGCACGTTGCTGGCCGCGTTCGGCTATGCGGCGTTGCGTTCCGGCACGTTGCTGCACGGGCTGGTGCTGCTGTCGCCGGTGATCCCGCTGGTGACGGTGGCGATCGACCGGACGCGGGACGCGTTGGCGTCCGGGGAGACCGGCGACCAGGCCGTGACGGGCATGGTGGCGGTCGGTGGCGTGCTGCTGGTCGTGGTGGGGTTGCTGGTCATCGGCAGCCTGCCCGCGCCGGTGGGCACGCCGTTGGCCGTGCTGGGCAAGGTGCGGCTGAAGCCCCGGCTGCTGGTGCGGGTGCTGGTGGCGGTGGCGATCGTGGCCGGTGTGTGGGCCGTGGTGCGGTACCGGCTGTACGACCTGAACCCGGCGCTGGTGGTGATCGGGACGGTGGTGGCGATCGTGTTCGGCGCGGTGACGTCGTACGTGCTGGGCAGCTCGCTGCGACGGTGGCGGCAGGTGGACGGGGTGTGGGACACCGAGGCCGCCGAACCGCCCGCGTCCGCGACCGCCGGGTGGGCCGCGGTGTACGGGTCCGTGCTGCTGGTGATCGCCGCGGTCGTGCAGGTGTTCTCGCTGCGGTTCACCGGGTGGGAGGCGGTGCTGGGCACGGCGCTGGCGTTCGGGTTGGTGCTGCTGCTGGTGACGACGTGGTGGGTGCCGTTGCGGGCGCGGCGGACGATCGCCACGTCGCTGGTGGAGCAGATGTCCATCGTGGACTTCGAGCCGGACGACGTGGCGGCGGCGCTGCTGAAGCGGCTGGAGGGCCACGGCATGCTGTTCAAGTTCCTGACCGACCTGGACGACACCGGCCGCCCCCGCCTGACCGCCACCGGCCTCCGCGTCGCCGCCCGCGCCGCCCACCGCTCCCGCACCGGCACCGACCTCGACTGACCCGGCGTGTCCTACGCCCAGAACGCGCGTGTCCTACGTTCGGAACAGGCGAGTTGAACGTTCAGAACACTCGGGCGGCTGGGCTGGTGCGTTCTGAGCGTTCAACTCGTGCGTTCTGAACGTAGGACACGCGCGTTCCGAACGTAGGACACGCGCGGGGTTAGGCGGCGAGGGCGGGGGTGGGGCGGACGGTGGGGAGGCCCAGGGCGCGGGCGTAGAGGGACTCGAAGGTGTCCAGGGTGGTGTCGATGGCGTGGGCGGCGATGAGGTCGCTGCTCGCGGCGCCCATGCGGGCGGTGACGGCGGGGTCGGCGGTGACGGCGTGCAGGCGGTCGGCCAGGCCCCGGACGTCGCCCGGTGTGAACAGCCAGCCGTTGCGGCCCGGCTCGCACAGGTGCGGCAGGGCCATCGCGTCGGCCACGACCACCGGCTTGCCCGCGGCCATCGCCTCCATGGTGGCGAGGCTCTGGAGCTCGGCGATGCCCGGCATGCAGAACACGTCGGCGGCCGCGTAGGCGTCCAGCAGTTCGGACTCGCTGACGAAGCCGCGGAACCGGACGCGGGCGGAGATGCCCAGGTCACGCGCCAGCAGCTCCCACTCCGCACGGCACGAGCCGTCACCGACGATCTCCGCGTGCAGGCGTGGCACGAGGGCCAGGGCGCGCAGCAGCTCGTCGACCCGCTTCTCCTCGTCCAGCCGACCCACGAACAGCACGGTCGGCGCATCGGTGTGCCGCACGGGCTCGCGCAGCCGGTACCGGTCGATGTCGATGCCGCACGAGACGGGAACGGCCCGCTCCGGGAACCCGTTGTCGTGCAACAGCTGCACGGCACGCGGCGTCGGCGCGGTCACGACGTCGGCCTGCCCGAACACGCGGCCGAGGTCGCGCCACGCCCACCGCGACGCCATGCCCTGCAGCCACGCCGGCACGCGGGCGTGCCCGAACAGGTTCTCCGGCATGAAGTGGTTGGTCGCCACCGTCGGGATGCCCGACGCCGCCGCGTGCCGCAGCACGTACCGCCCCACGACGAAGTGCGCCTGCACGTGCACCAGGTCCGGCCGCAGCTCGTCCAGCAGCACGCCGACGTCCTTGCGCACCTGCCACGGCAGCCCGATGCGGAACGTGCGGTGGAACGGCGTGCGGTGCGAGCGCACCCGGTGCACGGTGATCCCGTCGGCGCGTTCGGTGCGGGCCGCGCCGTCCGGCGACACGGAGATCACGTGCACGTCGTGGCCGCGGCCGGCGAGACCGGTGGCGAGGCGGTGGGCGAAGCGGGCCGCGCCGTTGACGTCCGGGGGGAACGTCTCCGCGGCGATCACGATCCGCATGGCGCGTCCGTTGGTCACTGTCGTCTCCGATCTGGTGGGAACTGCGGGAAGGGTTCGAGTGCGGGCCAGCGCGACGACACCGCCGATGGCGATCACGGCGCACCCGACCTGGGCGACGGCCACGAGCGGGCTGGTCCGGTTCGCCTCGCCGAGCAGTCCCGCGCCGATGCCGACGGCCACGAGCGGGTCCACCACGGTGAGGCAGGCGACCGCCACGTGCGGCGGTCCGCTGGCGTAGGCGTGCTGGATGAACCAGCCGCCGACGACGAGGGCGACGGCGATGCCCGCCGCCGAGAACGCGGTCGACCACGCCAAGCCGCCCTGCTGGACGTCCTGGGACACCGACCGCATGAGCACGGAGACGAAGCCGTAGGCGACACCGCCCGCCGCGCCGAAACCGAGGGCGCGCACCGCGGGCCGGGTCGACAGCACGCCGACCAGGCCCGGCACCGCGATGAGCCCGAGCGCGAGCAGCGCGGCCTTCACCTCGGCTTCCGGCACGACCGCGGTGGACGTGGCGCTGCCCGCGGCCAGGAGCACGAACGCCCCCACGCCGAACGTGGTCCACGCGACCGCGGGCAGCTCACGCCGGCGACCGTCGAGGACCGCGGTGATGCCGATGGCCACCACGCCGACCGGCTGCACCACGCTCAACGGCGCCATCCCCAGCGCCGCCGCGTGCACACCGGCGCCGAGGACGAGCAACACCAGGCCCAGCAGCCACCGCGGCCTGCGCAGCAGCTCCAAGACCCGCAACGGGCCCTCGCTCGCCCGCACGGCGTCGTGCTGCAGGCGTGCGGCGAAGGCGAAGAACACGGCGCCGAGCACCGCCAGCAGGACCGCGAACCACGTCATGACGCCTCCTCGCGGCGCAGCACGGCGGAGGCCAACGCGAACAGCAGGCCGTACAGCAACGCGAACAGAACGCGTTCGAAAAGGCCGAGCACGACCGCGCCGCTGCCCGGGTAGATCACCGACACGTGGCTCACCATGAACGCCACCGAGGTGATACCGGCGGCAACGGAAAAACGGCGCAGCGCGGTGCTGGAGAGGAACGTCCGGGAAATCAGCCACCCGGCCAGCGGCAAACTCGCGAACATCACCGCGCCCGCGTACCGGTGCACCGCGCCGGAGAACGACGTCGGCGTACCGGTCGGGTCGGTCGGGAACACCGTGGCCACCGCGAGCCCCGCCGACCACAGCCCCAGCAGCACCGCCACCGGTCCCCGCCTGGGCAGACCGGACCGGACCAGGGCGACGAGCAGGCCGACCGACGCCGCCGCGAGGGTCAGCGCGGTGACGGCGAGCAGCCCGCTGCCGTTGTCCACGAAGATGTAGTCGCTGATCGTGTGGGTGATCGGGCTAAGCTCGCCGACCGACGCCACGTGCAGGTAAACAATCGGGAACAGCGACAGGACGAGCCCCACAACAGCCAGCGGCAACACCGCCGTCCGTCTTTTCCCCCGGATCTCCACCACGAGGAAAATCCTGGTCGGAAATCGCGTCGGAAGATATCGGGAACACCCCCGAGCCGACCCTGAAGCCACCCGGAGAACCCTGGTAGGGCTGACCCCACCACGGGGCGGGGCGGGCCACGCCCTAGGCTTCCGCGTCGTGAGCCCGCACCCCCAGCACCCTGCCGTGGAAGTGTCGGGGCTGGTCAAGCGCTACGGCTCCACCGTCGCGGTGAACGGACTCGACCTCACCCTGGAAACCGGCACGGTCCTCGCGCTCCTCGGACCCAACGGCGCCGGGAAAACGACGACCGTGGAAGTGTGCGAGGGATTCCGGGCGGCCGACGGCGGTGAGGTCCGCGTCCTCGGGCTCGACCCGAAGCGCGACGGCGACCGGCTGCGGCCCCGCATCGGCGTGATGCCGCAGGGCGGCGGCGGCTACCCCGGCGTGCGGGCCGACGAGATGCTGAGCCTCGTGGCCGCCTGCGCCGCCAACCCCCTCGACCCCGCGTGGTTGCTGGACGTGCTGGGGCTGTCGTCCTCGCTGCGCACCCCGTACAAGCGGCTGTCCGGCGGGCAGCAGCAACGCCTGTCGCTGGCGTGCGCCCTGGTCGGACGCCCCGAGCTGGTGTTCCTGGACGAGCCGACCGCCGGTATGGACCCGCAGGCCCGCCGCCTGGTGTGGGAGCTGGTGTCGGCACTGCGCGCGGACGGCGTCAGCGTGCTGCTCACCACGCACCTCATGGACGAGGCCGAAGCCCTCGCCGACCACGTCGTGATCGTCGACGCGGGCCGGGTCGTGGCGCAGGGCAGCCCCGCCGAGCTGACCGAGCACCACGCCGACGACCGGCAGCTCCGCTTCCGCGCCCGACCCGGGCTGGAGCTGACGCTGCTGCGCGACGCCCTGCCCGAGGGCCTGGAAGTGCGCGAGGTGACCCGGGGCACCTACGTCGTGCACGGCCACATCGACCCGCAGGTCCTCTCCACGGTCACCTCGTGGTGCGCGCAGCAGGGCGTGCTGGCCGAGGAGCTGACCGTGGCCAGGCGCAGCCTGGAGGACGTGTTCCTGGAGCTGACCGGCAGGGAGCTGCGCTCGTGACCGAACGTTTCGCACCGGGCACGTTCACGCCCGCGCCCGGCCGCGGGAAGCTCGGCCGGATGCTGTTCGCCCAAGCCCGCACGGAGACGGTGCTCACCCTGCGCAACGGCGAGCAGATCCTGCTGACCGTGCTCATCCCGGTGGCGCTGCTGGTCGCGATGAGCCTCATGGACGTCATCCCCGTGCCCGAACCGCGGGTCGGCTCGGCCACCGCCCGCATCCTCGCGCTGGCGGTCATCTCGTCGGCGTTCACCGGGCAAGCGATTGCGCTCGGCTTCGACCGCCGTTACGGCGTGCTCAAGCGCCTCGCCGCGACCGCGCTCCCCCGCTGGCTGCTCGTCGCCGGACGGGTCGTCGCGGCGCTGGCCGTGGTCGCCGTGCAGGTGGTGATCATCGGTGTGACGGCCCTGCTGCTGGGTTGGCGGTTGCCGTCGGGGACCGGCCTGCTGTGGGCGGCGGTGCTGATCGTGCTGGGCACGCTGTCGTTCGGCGCGCTCGGCGTGCTGCTCGGCGGTGCGCTGCGGGCGGAGATCGTGCTCGCGCTGGCCAACATCGTGTGGTTCGTGCTGCTGCTCATCGGCGGCGTGGCGCTCGGCGTCGACACCCTGCCGACGTGGCTCGCCACCGCCGTGGACGCCCTGCCGTCCGCCGCTCTGGCGCTCGCGCTGCACGACGCCGTGGTCGAGGGAGCGGCACCGGGCCTCGGTCACGTCGCCGTGCTGGTGATCTGGGGCGTGGCCGCGGGCGCGCTGGCGGTGAAGACCACCAAGCTCGGGTGACACCCCCGGCCGACGGTTCTCAGCCAGTGGTACCTACCATCGGGTCGTGTCCGCCCCATCCTGGCTCACCTCCTTCCTGAGCACGTTCCAGCGCACGTTCGCCATCGCCGTGGTGATCGCCCAAGGCGGCATCGCGGTCACCGGGTCGATCGTGCGGGTGACCGGATCGGGCCTCGGCTGCCCCACCTGGCCGCAGTGCTTCGAGGGCAGCCTCGTGCCGGTCGAGCACCCCGAGGTGGCGTCGCTGCACCAGTGGGTCGAGTTCGGCAACCGCACGCTGACCGGCGTGGTCGGTGTCATCGCCGGGCTGTGCGTGCTGGCCGCGTGGTTCAACCGGCCTCGGCGCAAGCGGGTCGTGGTGCTGGCGCTGGTGCAGTTCGGCGGTGTCGTGCTGCAGGCCGTGATCGGCGGGTTCACCGTGCTCACCGGCCTGCTGTGGTGGACCGTGAGCGTGCACTTCCTGGTGTCGATGCTGCTGGTCTGGTTCGCCGTGCTGCTGGTCGCGGCGCTGGGTGAGGGTGACGAGCCCGCCCGGCCACGCGTGCCGCGGTCACTGCTGTCGTTGCAGGTCGTGCAGGCGGTGACGCTGGGGCTGCTGCTGCTGGCGGGCACGTTCGTGACCGCCGCCGGGCCGCACGCCGGTGACGCCGCCACCCCGCGCCTGGACCTGCCGGTGGACACGTTGTCGCAGGTGCACGCCGACCTGCTGTTCCTGTTCCTCGGCATGCTCATCGCCCTGGGGTTCGCGTTGCGCGGCCACCCCGTGCCGAGGCGGCCGTACTGGGCGCTGGTGGCCGTGGTGCTGGCGCAGGGCGTGTTGGGCATGGTCCAGTACTGGACGGGCGTGCCGGAGGTGCTGGTCTCGCTGCACGTGCTGGGTGCCGGCGCGGTGGTCGTCGCCACCGCCGCGGTGTGGGTGTCGACCCGCGAACGACCTCACCGCGAGGACGAGGGCCTGCGCTCCCAGACGCCGGGCAGCTCCGTCGCCAGCCACGTGTAGAGGTCGTCCACGGTCCGCAGCCGCATCGCGCGTTCGGGGTCACCGCTCATCAGCCGCATCCCGGCCTCGGTCAGCTCACGCACGCTCACCAGCGCGTCCAGCTTGCGCTGGATCAGGTCGACCCACCGCTTCTCGTTGATCCGGTACTGCGCCGCCTGCCTGCCGCGCCGGGTGCGCTTCGTCACCAGACCGGCGTTGACCAGGAACTTCAGGTTCGTGCTGATCGAGCCGCTGCTCGCCTCCAGCTCCTGGGACAGCTCGGCGGCGGTCCGTTCCGTCGGCTGGCACACCAGCAGGTAGCCGAGGATGCGCCCACCGATCAACGGGATGCCCTCCTCGGCGAAGTGCGCCGCGAACCGCTCGATCCACGCCGACAGCCGCGTTTCCCGTCCGACGCTCATCCGACCCCCTCGACTCCACGCCGACTTTTTCGGTCGGCACTGAAGGCACGATAGGTCGTGTGCTGATCATCACGCAAAGGCGGCGCGCCGAACCCGAGCGTTGAATTCGGGGGTCCTGAAGGTAGGACACGCGCGACCTGAAGGTAGGACACGCGCAACCGGGAGGTAGGAATCCCGGCGTAGCGTTACAAGCGTCGCAGACCCGCCAGGACCCGTTCCATCAGGCCCAGGTCCGGTTGGGCGCCGTCGGAGGACGCGGTGGAGTGGACGTCGATCAGGCCGCGTTCGGCCATGTCGCCCAACAGCACCTTGGCCACACCCAGTGGCAGGCGCAGGAGGGCGGCGATCTCCGCCACCGACCGAGGCCTGGCCACGAGGTTGATCACCTCGTGGTACTCGGACTTCATGGCTCCCGGGTAGTCCCAGTCCACCGCCGACACCAGCGTCTCGATCTCCAACTGGAACGACGACGTGGTGCGGCCACCGGTCCACGAGTAGGCGCGGACGATCGAGGCCGCCTCCTCGCGCGGGTACTCGAACTCGTCCTCGTCGTCGAAGACCGGGCGGTGGGGTTTGGTGTCCCCGGTCGCGGTCGACTGTTGCTCGGGTTTCGGCTTCTCCTGCTTGCGACGGCGGGAGGAGTCGAGGCTGAAACCGTTGAGCAAGGCGGCGAACGTCTCGTCCGACGCCCCTGGCTCCTCGTTCCGGTCCATGACCACCTCACGCAGACGGGCGGGCCATCATCCGCTTCGCGCCGTGGAGCTGGGCGCGCAGCTCGGGGGTCAAGAGCTGGCCGACCTGGTCGACGACCACGGTCATCTCGTAGGCGACCTGGCCGACGTCGGCGTCCGGGGCGGCGAGCACGGCGAGGCACGAGCCGTCCCTGATGGACATCAGCAGCATGATCCCGTACTGCATCTCGATCACCGAGCGCAACACGCCGCCGCCGTCGAAGGTCCGCGCCGCCGACTCGGTCAGGCTCGCCACGCCCGCCGCGATCGCGGCCAACTGGTCCGCCCGGTCGTCGGGCAGGCCGCTCGACGCGGTCAACAGCAAACCGTCCACCGAGATCACCACGGCGTGGGCCACCCCAGGCACGCGATCGGCGAAGTTGCTCACCAGCCAGCCGAACTGGTCGACCTGTCGCGACTTCTGCGTGCTCATCCGCTCTCCTGCCCAGCTCGATTCTCACCGGATCCCCGCACACCTTGCCGGATCCCGGTCTGGTAGCTGGCGAGGAAACCGCGTGTCGCCTGAGGATCCCTCCGGACGGGTGCCACCGCGTCGGGTGCACTCGGCCGTTCGGCCACCAGATTGGTCCGCGGCTGCCTCTTGGGCAGTTCCGCCGGAATGTCGTTCACAGGCTTGTCGTTCACGGGCGCCTCCCCGCGCGCGTGGGTGTCCGCGACGCGGTGCCGCGGTTCAGCCGGTCCGGACGGCACGGGTGCGCCGCCGAACCAGGTCGAGGCCCTCCGCCGCGGCGCGGACGCCGGTGGGGTGGGCGGTGTGGCGGCCGGCGGGTCGACGGTGCGCCCGCGGAACGGCGACCACCCGTCTTCCTTCAGCGGCACGACGGGCGGCAGGACCGGTTGCGGCAGCACGGACGGCGACGGCGACGGCGAGGACGGTGGCGGCACGGTGGCACGCGGCAGCACCGGCTGCGGGTCCGTGGAGTGCGGCGACGCCGGCCGCACGCCGTTCGAGTACGACCCCGCCGACTGCGGCAGGACCGGCTGCGGTCCCGTGGACGGCGACGGTGACGGAGCGGGGATGGACGCCTGCGCCGGCACCGCGCGCGACGGCACCGGACCGCTCGCGCGAACCAGCTCGGCGGGCAGCGCCACCACCGCGCGCAGCCCGTCGCCCTGCTCGCGCAGCATCACGTCGATGCCGTGCCGACCGGCGAGCCGACCGACCACGTACAGGCCGAGCTGGCGTGACACCGGCAGCTCGCCGTTGTCCTCCGACGCGGCCAGCGCGATCCGGCGGTTGGCCTGCGCCAGGTCCTCCTCCGACATGCCGACGCCGAGGTCGACCACGTCGACGAGCACGCCGCCGCCGGGCCGCGGCCGTCCGCCGACGATCACCTGCGTGCGCGGCGGCGAGAACGTGGTCGCGTTGTCCAGCAGCTCGGCGACGAGCCGGACCAGGTCGCCCGCGGCGTAGCCGACGACCTCGACCGACGGCGTGGTCTGCACGACGACCCGCTGGTACTGCTCGATCTCGGACGCGGCGGCGCGCAGCACGTCGCCCAGCGGCACCGGGCGGGTGAAGCGGCGGGCCACGTCGCTGCCCGACAGCACCATCAGGTTCTCGTTGTTGCGGCGCATCCGGGTGGCGAGGTTGTCCAGCTTGAACAGGTTCGCCAGCTGCTCGGGGTTCTCCTCCTGCCGCTCCAGCTCCTCCATGAGCTTGAGCTGCCGCTCCACCAGGCCCTGGCTGCGGCGGGACAGGTTGATGAACGCGTTGCGCATGCCGGTGCGCAGGTCGGCCTGCTCGGCGGCGGAGCTGACCGCCTGCCGGTGCACCGCGTCGAACGCGCGCGCCAGCTGGCCCAGTTCTTCCCTGGTGTGCACGGGCACGGGCGCCACGGTGACGTCGTGCGCGGCGTTCTCCCGCAACTGCGCCACCAGCGTCGGCAGGCGGTGCTCGGCGACGTCCAGCGCGGCGGTGCGCAGCGCGCGCAGCGAGCGCAGCAGGTAGTTGCCGACGACGAAACCGACCGCGGCGGCGGCGAACATCGACGCCAGCAGGATCACCGACGCGGCGCCCGCCCGGTCGCTGGTGGAGTCCTGCAGCCGGCCGGCGGCGGTGGTCAGCTGGTCCTCCAGCGACCGCAGCACCACGCCGATCTGCTTGAGCGTCGCGTCCGAGCCGCTGTTCCACGCGTCGGCCTTGACCAGCACTTCCACCGCGCCCGCGTTGGTGCGCACCTGCTGGAACAGGCTGTTGCGGAGGTCGACCTGCTGGCCGGAGACGGTGCTGCGGTAGTCGGCCTGCTGCTGGGGCGTGGCGACGGCGGAGAAGTCGGCCAGCTTGTCCTGCTGGCGGGTGTAGGACTGCTCCAGCGCGGTGACCTCGTTGTCGGTCAGCCTGCCGCGGCTGATGCCGGCCAGCACCGTGGCGTGCTGCCAGGACACCTGCTCACCAGCCATGGCGATGTTGTGCAGGGCGGTCGCGGTGCCCGACAGCGCCGGGTCGCCGAAGTCGCCGACCATGGCCTGGTCGAAGTCGAGCAGGGCGCGCACCACGACGGTGTAGCCGCCGATGGCGCCCTCCAGGTCGACGGTGCCCGACAGCACGCGTTCGCGCAGCTGCGGCAGGCCGTCCAGCTGCACGGCGACGTCGCGGAACCGGGCGTTGGCGACCTCGCCCAGGGTCGTGGTGCGTTCCATCAGGTTGCGCACGCCCGCGGCGGCGTTGTCGGTGGTGCGGGTCAGGTCCCGGAAGTCCTTCTCGACCACGCCGGAGCCCTCGGGCCGCTGCGCGGAGAACGCGCGTTCGGCCTGCACGCCGGCGATCAGCGGGTCGATACCGGCACGCAGCGTCACGATGCGCTGCATCGAGGCGTAGGTGTCGGCGCTCTTGACGTACCCGCGGATCTGCACCACGCCCGCGCCGACGGCGACGAGCACGGGCACCGCCAGCACGGCGGCGAGCTTGACCGGCAGACGCCAATTCCGCCAGTCCGCGACGGCACTCCACCACTGCCCGCGCGCGTTGTTGTCGCCAGTCACCAGACAAGCCCCGGAAAGTCCGTAGTTGTTTCGAAGTTGAACGACGTCGACGTATTGATGACCGACGAGCGTGGATGTTGCTGGGCGGATAGTAGGTGGTGGACAGGCGTGGGACAACGACCTTGCGGTAGGTCCTCATCCGATCGGCGCAGCGTGACGACCCCAGGCCCACCGGACGCCTGTCGAGACAACGGTCCGGCGTCGACTGAGCAGCCGTGACACGACCGTTGGCGTCACGTCGTTGACTGGCGGCGCATCGCGGTTACGCTGAGCGCTCGCCGCCGGCCCGCGCCTGGAGCGTGCGCGGCAAATCCCCGTGGAGGATTGATGACGAAGGCGATCCTGCCTCCGACGGATTCCGGACCCGCCCGCGGCGGGCGCGGCTTCGCCACTTTCGACGACCCGGGTTCACGCCTGTTGGTCGACGAAGCGGGCGAGCCGGACTTCGTCGCGCTTCAGGCGAGCGCCGATTTCCGCGAGCTCCGCCGCCGCACAGCGATCTTCGTGGTGCCCGCCACGTGCGGGTTCCTGCTGTGGTACCTGGGCTACGTCGCGCTGTCGGCGTACGCGCCGGACTTCATGAGCACGCTCGTGTGGGGCGTGATCAACCTCGGTCTGCTGCTCGGGCTGCTGCAGTTCGTCACGACCATCGCGCTGACCCTGGCGTACGCGCGCTACGCGCGGCACAAGCTCGACCCGCAGGTGCGCGCGGTCCGCTCGCTCACTGCGGAGGACCAGGCCTGATGGGCGGCAACACCGCGATCAACCTGGGCGTCTTCGGCGTCTTCGTGTTGATCACCCTCTACATCGTGTACCGGGCGGGCAGCCGCAACGCCACCGCGTCGGACTACTACGCCGCGGGCAGCAGCTTCACCGGGCCGCAGAACGGGATCGCGCTTTCGGGTGACTTCCTGTCCGCCGCGTCGTTCCTCGGCATCTCCGGCAGCATCGCGGTCAACGGCTACGACGGGTTCCTGTACTCGATCGGCTGGGTCGTGTCCTGGCTGCTCGGCCTGATGATCATCGCGGAGCGGTTGCGCAACACCGGCCGGTTCACCCTCGGCGACGTGCTGGCGTTCCGGATGCGGCAGCGCCCGGTCCGCGCCGCGGCGGCCAACGTGACCCTGGTGATCTCGCTGTTCTACATGATCGCGCAGATGGCGGGCGCGGGCGCGCTGATGGCGCTGCTGCTGGACGTGCACAGCAAGGTCGGCCAGGCGGTGATCATCGCCGTGGTGGGCATCGTCATGGTGCTGTACGTGCTGGTGGGCGGCATGAAGGGCACCACGTGGGTGCAGATCATCAAGGCCGTCTTCCTGATCATGTGCGTGACCCTGCTGTCGGTGTTCCTGCTCGGCAAGTTCGGCTTCAGCCTGTCGGCGATCCTGGAGACGGCCTCGCGCAACACTCCGCTCGGGCCGGAGGTGACCGAGCCGGGCGTGCGGTACGGCGGCAACCCGACCAGCCGGCTCGACTTCATCTCGCTGGCGCTGGCCCTGGTGCTGGGCACGGCGTCGCTGCCGCACGTGCTGATGCGGTTCTACACCGTGCCGAACGCCCGCGAGGCGCGCCGTTCGGTGGTGTGGGCTACGTGGATGATGGCCACGTTCTACCTGTGCACGCTGGTGATCGGGTTCGGCGCGCTGGCGCTGGTCGGGTCGAAGGAGATCACCGCGGCGCCCGGTGGCGAGAACTCGGCCGCGCCGCTGCTGGCCTACGAGGTCGGCGGCGCGGTGCTGCTGGGCGTGGTGAGCGCGGTGGCGTTCGCGACGATCCTGGCGGTGGTGGCCGGTCTGACGCTGACGGCGTCGGCGTCCTTCGCGCACGACGTGTACGCGAACGTGATCAAGCGCGGCCAGGCCGACCCGCGGTCGGAGGTGCGGGTGGCCCGGCTGACCGCGGTCGCCGTCGGTCTGCTGGCCATCGTCGGCGGTATCGCCGCGAACGGGCAGAACGTGGCGTTCCTGGTGGCGCTGGCGTTCGCGCTGGCGGCGTCGGCGAACCTGTCCACGATCATCTACTCGATGTTCTGGAAGCGGTTCAACACGCCGGGCACGCTGTCGGCGATCTACGGCGGGCTCGGGTCGTGCATCTTCCTGCTGGCGTTCTCCCCCGCCGTGTCCGGCGCGAAGTCGTCGATCTTCCCGGACGTCGACTTCGCCTGGTTCCCGCTGAGCAACCCGGGACTGGTGTCGATCCCGTTCTCGTTCCTGTGCGGCTACCTGGGCACGGTCCTCAGCAAGGAGAAGGCCGACCCGGTCAAGCAGGCCGAGATGGAGGTCCGGTCGCTGACCGGCATCGGTTCGGGCCTGAAGTGACGCGGCGGAACGCCGGAGCGCTCGGCTCCGGCGTTCCGCTTTCCTAGCCTAGCGCTTCGAGAGGGCGGCGCGGACGGCCGAGGCGAAGCGGAGCGGTGCGGTGGAGTCGGTCTGGCGGAAGCCCAGCGACGGTTCGACCAGCTCCAGTTCCAGCAGCAGCGGGGCGTTGTCCGCGCCCGGGATCAGGTCCACGCGGGCGTAGAGGAAGTCGTCGCGGCGCAGGCCGGTCAGCTCGGCGGCGGCGTCCACGACGTCCTCGGCGACCCGGCGTTGCGCGGGTGACGGCGTCGCGCCGGACAGGCGTTCCACGATGTACAGGCCGGACTCGTCGTACTCCGCGTCCGGCGTGAGCATCGCGCCCTTGGTGAAGGCGTGCGAGTACTGGCCGCCCAGGAACACCATCGCGGTCTCGCCGACCGAGTCGACGTTCGCCTGGTACGGCTGCACGAGCGCGGGCACGTCGAGGGTGGTCAGGTGCGCGGCGGCCGTCCCGTGGTCGCCGGCCGCGACGCGCAGCGCGCCCCGTGACCCGGCGCCGACGGTCGGCTTCACCACGAACTCGCCGTCCGGCCAGTCGGTGAAGCCCGGCCCGGCCACCGCCGTCGGCACCACCGGCACGCCGTGCCGCGCGAGGTCGACCAGGTACGTCTTGTCGGTGTTCCACCGCACCACGGACGCCGGGTTCACCAGCGCGGGCTCGGCGTCGCACCAGGCCAGGAACTCCGCCAGCCGCTCGGGGTAGTCCCAGGTGGACCGCAGCACGACCAGGTCGGCCGACGTCGGCGCGCCCCACGTCGTCCAGGACGCGTGCACGCCGACGTCGGCGAGGGCGTCGACCAGCGCGTCGTCGTCACCGTCACCGGTGGGCAGCGACTCGCAGGTGGCGAAGACGACCTTCACCGGCCGGCCATCTTGCGCCGGTGCGCCGGCCCGATCTTCACCGCGGCCGTCGTCTCGCGGTCCCACTCGTGCCGCTCCAGGTCCGCGACCGCCTCGCACACGGACTCCGCCGACGCCACGTCCGGCAGCACCACGTCGCCCATGGCTCCGTCGTCACCGACCAGCACGACCCGCGCACCGGCCCGCCCGACGTTCTGCACGACCGCGCGGGCGGGCTTGCCGTGCGCGGCCACGAACGCCGTCGCCGTCTTCACCGCGCGCCCGATCTTCTTGTCCTCTGCCACGTCGGCCAGACTAGAACCTGCCGGTAACTTCCGCGCACGTGACCGCACTCACGGCGGCAGAGGCCATGCCGCCGTGCATCGCGACGCGTCCCTCCCGCCGGGTGACCAGAGTCTCGTTGGGCACGGTGAAGCAGACCACCCTCCGGTCTACGACCTCCTCCACCCGCAGGTTGCCCCTGATCGTCAGCGCTTCGTGCTCCCGGCCCGGCTCCTGCACCATGACCTGGTAGATCCCGCCCTGGTACGGCCCCCCAAACGACACTTCGCCTGCCCGCGACGACCGCTAGCGCCTGCACATCACCCGCCAACCGCGTCGAGATGGTGTAGTAGACCTGCCAGCCGCTTCGACAACGGGTGCCATCGCCCGCCATAAGCGCGGCCAACAGGACTTCGGCCTGTCGGGCGGACAAGTCGAACGCCCAACCCGGCAGCTTCTTCCCGGCCGACCCGCTCCCGCACTCCTCGACCACAGCCGCCGCGACCGCTCGATCGGCCAGCGTGTAGACCGCGTACTCGCAGGGCCGACGACGACCGCCGTCGTGCCGCGTGTAGCTGTACTTGCGGAGTTCGTGGTCCCGACCGACTCGCGCGAGGACCGGTTCCAGACGGCCCCCGAGCTTCTGGCTGAACCCGAGCACCGATGCCGCGCCGGTCGAGAGCCGCTTGGCCACGTGGCCCTCCGACACGTATGCGCCCACGAGCGCGAGCGTCCCGTCGCTGACGGAGTGCTCACCGTCTCGTGGTGTGCCGGCCACGCGTACGTGGTGCAACTTGGTCAGCTCTCGCGCGGGGCGGAAGGCCCACGCTGCGGCTTCGGTGCGGTAGGAGTTGCCGATCCGCCCGCACGGACCCCGGTTGACCGGCGAAGTCCACATGCGGAGACCTGGCGTCACGGCACAAGCCGTGTACCGGTGCCTGAAGATGTGGACAGGCCCGCTGTACGGCCGGGCCATCCGCCCGGTGGGCAGCTGGAACTCCAGCCTGCCGCCCGCCCGGTCGACGGTGCCGACCGGTTCTCCGTCCATGATCTCGTCGTAGGCCCGCCAGCCCCGGTGAGTGAGGAACAGCGTGTCGTCCAAGTAGGAGTCGGGACCGTGCCACCCCACCGGATCGGACCGGTCGACGCGTCGGGCCGCCGCGCGCACTGGCCTGTCATGGGGATGCTCGATCAACGTTGGCTCAGCCGACACGGACCAATTGTCGAACTTGCGTTCGACGGTCGGCAAGATCACTTCCAGGTGAACCTCACGGCCGACGCACCGCCGTTCACGCCCTGGACCGGTCGCCCGAACCCACCTGCGTGCGCAGGATCGTGGCGCGCCGGGCGATCTCGGCGAATTCCGGGTTGTTGTGCTTCACGGCCATTCCCCCTCCGGGTGACGCGGGAGAACTTAAAGCGTCAACGGGCAAGGGCCAAGGGAATTCCGGGCACCTGCCGGACCGCCCGGTCGCGGGGTAGCTTGCGGGCGTGACAGATACCCCACAGCTCACCCACCTGGTCGAACAGTTCCTCGCGTGGCACTTCGACCGCAACCCGGGCAGTGCCGCGATGCTCGGCTCGCTCGCCCACGACCACACCCTCGGCGAGTTCAGCGCGAGCGCGTTCACCGAATACGAACGCGGCGCGGACGCGTGGCTCGACCGGTTCACCGCGGTCGAGGCGGCGGACCTCCAGGGGTCGGTGGACCGGGACCTCGTCGTCGCCGTGCTGCGCGGCGTGCGGGCGAAGGCGACGTGGCCCGCGTGGCGGCGTGACCCGTCGACCTACACGACCGCGGTGCTGTACCCGCTGTTCAGCGCGTTCCTCAACCGGCTGCGGCCGGAGCCGGAACTGGTGGCGAGCGTGGTGAAGAGGCTGGCCGAGGTGCCGGCGGTGCTGGCCGCGTGCCGGGCGAACCTGGACCCGGAGGTGGCCGCGCCGAAGATCGTCAAGCGGGCCGCCGACCAGGCGCGCACCGGACGGGCGTTCCTGACCGTGACGCTGCCCGCCGAGGTGTCCGACCCGGGGCTGCGCGCGGAGCTGGCCGAGGCCGCCGAACCGGCCGCGCGGGCGTTCGACGAGCTGGCGGTGTTCCTGGACGAGTTCGCGGGCCGGGCCGGTGGCGACTGGCGGATGGGCGAACAGCTGTACTCGACGCTGCTGCGGGAGCAGGAGGTGCTGGGGTACGGCGCGGCCGAGCTGCACGAGCGGGGCAAGGCCGCCTACGCCGAGCTGGACGCGGAGATGCGCGAGCTGGCCGGGACCGACGACTGGCACGCGGTGATGGCGTCGTTCCAGGACGACCACCCGCCGACGCCGGAGGCGATGCGCGCCGAGTACGAGGCCGAGACGCGGCGGGCGCGGGCGTTCCTGGTCGAGCACGGCCTGGTGACGTTCGCCGAGGGCGAGGAGTGCCGGGTGGTGCCCTCGCCGACGTTCCAGCGGCCGGTGCTGTCGGTGGCGTCCTACATGTCGCCGCCGCCGCTGACCGACCAGCGGACGGGCCACTTCTTCGTGCCGTTCCCACCGGACGGGTTCACCGCCGAGCAGACCACCCAGCGGTTGCGCACGAACTCGCGCGCCCAGCTGGCCACGATCGCCGTGCACGAGGCGTACCCCGGCCACCACTGGCACCTGTCGTGGCTGGCCGCGCAGGACCGGCCGGTGCGCAAGGTGTTCCGCACGCCGTACTTCTCCGAGGGCTGGGCGCTGTACGCGGAGAAGCTGCTGCGCGAGCACGGCTACTTCAGCGCCGAGGTCGTCGGTGACGCGGCCACCGCGCGGGCGCAGGAACTGGCGCACGTCGAGGCGCGGTTGTTCCGGGCGGCGCGCATGATCGTGGACACCGCGCTGCACTGCGGCGACATGGGCGTCGAGGAGGCCGAGGAGTTCATGACCACGAAGGCGTCGCTCACGCCCGGCACGGCGGCGGGCGAGGTCAACCGGTACTGCGCGTGGCCGACGCAGGCGCCGTCGTACCTGACCGGGGCGCTGGAGATCGAGCGGATCCGGTCGGAGTACACCGGGTCGCTGCGCGACTTCCACGACACCATCGCGGGCGCGGGCGCGTTGCCGCTCGGGTTGGCCCGCAAGGTCGCTCTCGGTGGGTGAGAAGCGGAACAGGCGGGCCGGTCCGGCGGTTGGCGTCTGACGTAGGACATCGCGACAGGAGGACGAACACATGCCCAAGGCAGTGGTGGTGCGCGCGACCGGTGGACCGGAAGCGCTGGAGTTCGCCGACGTCGAGGCGAAGGCGCCCGGCCCCGGTGAGCTGCTGGTGGACGTGGCCGCCGCCGGGGTGAACTTCATCGACTGCTACCACCGCGAGGGCCGCTACCCGCTGGACCTGCCGTTCGGGCCGGGACTGGAGGGCACGGGCCGGGTGAGCGCGGTCGGACCGGACGTCACCGGTCTCGCGGTGGGTGACCGGGTGGCGTGGGCGCAGGCCCTCGGCAGCTACGCGCAGCAGGCCGTGGTGCCGGTCAAGGACGCGGTGGCGGTGCCGGACGGTGTGGACGACGACACGGCGGGCGCGCTGCTGCTGCAGGGGCTGACCGCGCACTACCTGGTCGCGTCCACGTACCCGGTGCAGAAGGGCGACACGGTCCTCGTGCACGCCGCCGCGGGTGGTGTGGGGTTGCTGCTGGTGCAGTTGGCCAAGGCGCGGGGCGCGCGGGTGATCGGCACGGTGTCCACCGAGGCCAAGGAGGCGCTGGCGCGCGAGGCCGGTGCCGACGAGGTGATCAGGTACGACCAGGTGGACTTCGCGCCGAAGGTGCGTGAGCTGACCGACGGCGTCGGCGTGGCGGCGGTGTACGACGGCGTCGGCAAGACGACGTTCGACGGGAGCCTGGCCAGCCTGAAGCCGCGCGGCATGCTGGCGCTGTTCGGCGCGTCCAGCGGTGCGGTGCCGCCGGTGGACCCGTTGCGGCTCAACCACGCGGGGTCGGTGTTCCTGACCCGGCCGTCGCTGGGCGCGCACGTGGCCACCCGGGAGGAGTTGGAGTGGCGGGCCGGTGAGCTGTTCGCGGCCGTCGCGGACGGTTCGCTGTCCGTGCGGATCGGCGGGCGCTACCCGTTGGCCGACGCGCGGCAGGCGCACGAGGACCTGGAAGGCCGGCGTACGACCGGCAAGCTGCTGCTCGTGCCCTGATCGCCGACACCGACCCACGAGCAAGAGACGCGGAAGGGCGGCCCCGACGAGGGACCGCCCTTCCGTTGTCCGGCGCGGCTCGGTTCAGCCCTGGACCTTGACCGCGTCGACCACGAAGATCAGCGTCTCGCCGGGCTGGATGTCACGCGACCCGTTCGGGTAGCCCTTGTCCGACGGCACGACGAGCAGCCGGCGGCCGCCCTCCTTGAGCCCGATCAGGCCCTCGTTCCAGCCCTGGATGACACTGGCCTGGCCGATGTTCTCCAGCTCGAACGGCTCGCCGCTGTCCCAGGACGCCTCACGGGTCCGCTGGTCGCGGAACGTCGCCAGCACGTAGTGCAGCTGGGCGGTGGAGCCCGCCTTGATCTCCGGGCCGGTGCCCTCGGTGAGGTCCTTGACGACCAGGCCGTCCTGCGGCGTGCAGCCGGTCGGGACGGTGATCGTGGGCTTCTCCCCCGCCGCGCCGGTCACCTGGTACTGCGCCACCTCGCACGGCGGGCCGCTCGGCTCGGGCAGGTCGGCCTCGGTGGGCTGCTGCGCCTCGGGCTGAGCGGCGGTCGCGGACGGGGTGTTGGTGAGGGTGGACGGCCGGTCGCTAGCGGTGCACGCGGTCAGCGCCAGACCGGCGGACAACAAGGAGACGAGAGCCAGGGCCGTACGGCCGACAGTACGCATGGTTAACGAGCTTAGGGTTCACCCCCGCGCGCCGCGCCGCGGCCCCACCAGCAGGCCCAACGCCGATCACGGTGCGCTGCTGTCGATCTAGGAACCAATCCGCAAATGTGCCACTAATTACCGCTATCGCCGTTGCGTACTCGCGAGTACAGTAACTCCGCGCACTTGATCGTATACCGAGAGCATTCGGCCGTTCGAGTGCCCACCAAGGAGGTGACATCGTGTCCGCGGAGCCGAACGGCGTCCGCAGCAACCTGTTACAGGAATTGTTCTGGACCAGAACAGGTCTGCTCCTGCTGAGCCTGGTCGTCACTTCCGGCGCCGCTCTGGCCATTTCCAGCACCATGGACCAAGGGGCGTTGCGCACGTTCCTGACGTCGGTCGGCACCGGCACGTTGATCTCCGCCGTGGTCGGTTTCGGGCAGACGTTGATCACCAGTTCGGCCGCGCAGCGGGCGCTGGTCACCCCGGTCGTGGAGGAGAGCCGCAAGGCGCTGCGCGACCTCACCGCCGAGTACCGGGCACTGGACCGCGAGTTCTTCCCCACGCACGTGTTCGAGCCGACCGCGCGGCCCGACCCGGCGTTCAACCAAGTGATGATGCAGGACCTGGAGCGCACCCGGCTGTACGTGTTCCGCGGCTTCGCGGGCAGGTACGCGGCCTGCCGGCTGCTGCTGTCGCAGTCGGAGTGCGAGCTCAAGGCCGTCCTGGCCGATCCCCGGGACGGTGAAGCGATCAGCGGGCGGGCACGCTACCTGCTGCGCAACGAAGGCGCGGACGGCGACTACGACGCGATCGCGGCACGGCTGCGCGAGCAGATCTCCATCGGCCTGGTCGGCCTGTTCCTGGCCCGCGGCCGGTGCTCGCGGATCGACCTGACGATCGTGTCCGACCCGCCGCTCGACCGGCTGGAGCTGTTCGACGACAGCGCCTGGCTCACCCTCTACAGCAACACCAGCGCGGGCGTCATCCGGCTCTACCCGCGCACGGTGCGGTTCTCGGAGGGCTCGTTCCTCTACGGGATGGAACGCGCCGAGTTCCTGCGCATCAGCAATTCCAAGGCAGGGCTCCACGTCGTCATCACCCCGGGCACCAGTCGGGCGGACTTCCTCGCCCTGTTCGAGAAGATCACCGGGAACCCGCTCACCGAGGACGGGTTCCGATCGCTCGAGGAGAAGTTCCACCGATTCCGCAAAGAATTCTCCGCCTCCGCTCAGTTGGGGAGCTGATAAGTCGTGCTCACCGAGTCAACCGGGTTCTCCGCCCTCGCGGAGCTCGCCACGCTCATCGCCGTGGCCGACCCCCCTGTCGTCGACCACTGGGGACACGTCGAGAGGCGTTTCCGGGAGTGGGCGGGCCTACCCGGCCTGCGGGAGAGGCTGCGCGGGCACCTGCGCGCCCTCTCACCGCAGGACGAGATGCGCCTGGTGGCCAGATCCCGCGAGACCACGACCCACTTCGCCTGGTGCCTGCGTGACGAACCGGCCGAGCCGTTCACGTTCTGGCTGCACGAGTACAAGCCGCAGAGCGACTGGCGCCCGGGCTACGCCGACTCCATCCACAACCACCGCTACCACTTCTGCACCACCATCCTGTCCGGCTCCTACCTGCACGAACGCTTCACCGCCGACGTCGGCGACGACGGCACGCGGATCGTGTCGGCCACCCTGCTGCGCAGCGCGGAGGCCCACGAGGGCGCTTCGGGCACGATGCTGGCCCACGAGTTCCACCGCATCCCGAAGGCCGCCGACGACACCATGACGTTCCTGGTCAAGTCGCGCGCGGTCAGCCCGTGGAGCCTCAGCTACGACCCCGATACGGGCGCCAGCCACCGGCACGTTCCCGTGGAGGCGAGGTTGGAGGTCCTGACGAACAGCCTGTAATCGCCGCCAAGGATCATCGCGCGCGCCTACCATCGGCCCACCCGGCACGGGAGGGTCCAATGAGTACTGTCACGAGGACGGTCACGGCACAGGCGATCTCCGAAGTCGAGGCCGAGGTGTGGCGACTGTGCCGCGACCTGGCCGCGAAACTGCAGTTCCACGGCTGGCACCACGTCAGCTTCGTGCGGGACAAGGCCGTCCACTTCGCCCGGCGGAACGGTTCGGACGTGGCGCTGGTCGAGGTGGCCGCCCTCGTCCACGACGTGAACTACATGGTCCGCAGGAATTCGCTGCCGGTCGACGGCAGGCGGCTGCGCCTGGACATCCTGGCGCGCGCGGGCGTGCCGGCCGACGTCGCCGCCCGAGTGGACGTGATCGTCGAAGAGGCCGAGATGCGCACCCGTCACCGGGACATCTCGCGGGAGGCGCAAGCGTTGTCGGATGCGGACACGCTGTTCAAGGCACTGCCGGTAACACCGGTGGTGCTGGCGCCCAAGTACCTCGAAGAGAACGGGATCACGCTCAAGGAGCTGGCGCACAAGATCGTCGGGGAGCAGCGGGACAAGCACGACGAGGGGTACTACTTCTACGACCCGGAGGCAGCGGCCACCTACTCCCGATGGGCCACGGCGAACCTCGAACTGTGGTCGTGCATCGTGGAGTCGCTGGACGACCCGACGGTCAACGAACTCTTGTCAGCCGTCTCGTAACCAAGACCAACACCGAGACCACGGTCACCGCCACCGCCCAGCCCCAATACCCACCACAACGGGTCCGCAGCCCAACCGCAGAGGCCCGATTTTACATGGGGTTCGGGTGCTTTAGGCTGGTCGAAGCCGGGCAGGCTTGGCGGGCGCTTTTTCCGCCAGGCCTGCCCGGCTTTGGCCTGCCTGGAGTGCCCGTAAGGGGCCCCATGTCAAATCGAGCCGGGACTCGAGTAGCGGCTTAGCGCAAGAACGAAAAGCCCCAAAAGCTAAAAGAGTCCTCGCCGGACGGGCAGATCAACAGGATGACATCCCCCGGTCCCGTCTCCCTCTTGTTCCGCCGGGAACTCCCGACCCAGCGTGGTCCCGGACTCCGTGTCATCCCATGAGGTGGAAGGGCGTGCCAGGTGGAGTGAGAGGCGTGCCGGTGGTTGTGAGGCGGTGCCATGTAGGCGAGGCGCTATCCGCAAATATGCGGAAAGTGCATCAAGCTCAGAACGGCCAGCCCAGGACCGGGAGGGCGATGACGGCGTCGACGGCGAGGCCGCAGAACACGAGCATCAGGTAGAGGTTCGACATGTGGAAGAACTTCATCGTGTTGGTCGAGCCGCCCCGTCGCACGACGTGGTGCAGGCGGTGGGCGAAGACGGCGAACCAGATGCCCGAGGCCGCCGCGACCGCGACGTAGATCCACGACGTGACCGGTGCGAGGAGGAGCGTGCAGAGGACCGTGATCCACGAGTAGATGACGATCTGGCGGGTGACCTGCTGGGCCGTTGCCACCACCGGCAGCATCGGGACGCCTGCGCGGGCGTAGTCCTCCTTGAACTTCATCGCGAGCGCCCAGGTGTGCGGCGGGGTCCAGAAGAAGATCACGCCGAACATCACCAGTGCGGGCCACGCGACCGTGCCGGTCACCGAGGACCAGCCGATGATCACCGGCATGCAGCCGGCCATGCCGCCCCAGATGATGTTCTGCGAGGTGCGGCGCTTGAGGACCAGGGTGTAGACGAAGATGTAGAACAGGATCGTGGCCACGGCGAACACGGCCGAGATCAGGTTCGTGGTCAGCCACAGGAACCCGAACGACACGATGCCGAGCACGATGCCGAAGATCAGCGCGTTGCGCGGTGGGATGGAGTCCTTCGCCAGCGGCCGGGCGCTGGTGCGCTTCATCACCGAGTCGATGTCGGCGTCGACGTAGCAGTTCAGCGCGTTGGCCGAGCCCGCGGCGAGGGTGCCGCCGGTCAGGGTGCACGCGATCAGCCACAGCGGCGGCAGGCCGCGGGCGGCCAGGAGCATCGCCGGGATGGTGGTGATCAGCAGCAGCTCGATCACCCGGGGCTTGGTCAGCGCCACGTACGCGCCGACGACCTGCCGGGGCGACCGCGCCGGAGCCTCGGTGACGGCACTCATGGCGTCGCGCTCCTCAACAGGTCGGGGGATGCGCAGATCGTAACCGCGCGTTGGTCGAGCAGCCCGTTCGGGTACTCCCTGAACGCACCAACTACGCCTGTGCGTACACCCACAGAGCGTGAGTGGTACGAGTATCCGCTCGTCGGACTAGGCTGGCCGGCGGACCTTGGTAGCCGCGGATCGGGCCTGACGGGATCGATTAAGTTCACGCCGGCCGTCACAACCGCCGCCTAGTGAGTTTGGAGCTGGAAGTCAGTGTCCGTCACCGATGACATCGCCCGGTTGACCGAAGCCCACCTGCCCGAAGACTGGACCGACCTCGACAAGCGCGCGGTGGACACCGCACGCGTCCTGGCCGCGGACGCGGTGCAGAAGGTCGGCAACGGTCACCCCGGCACCGCCATGAGCCTCGCGCCGCTCGCGTACACGCTGTTCCAGCGCGTGATGCGGCACGACCCCGCCGACGCCGACTGGATCGGCCGCGACCGGTTCGTGCTCAGCGCGGGCCACTCCAGCCTGACGCTCTACGTGCAGCTGTTCCTCAACGGCTACGGGCTGGAGCTGGACGACCTTAAGGCGTTGCGCACCTGGGGTTCCAAGACCCCGGGCCACCCCGAGCACCGGCACACCAACGGCGTGGAGATCACCACCGGCCCGCTGGGCCAGGGCCTGGCCTCCGCGGTCGGCATGGCGATGGGCGCGCGTCGCGAGCGCGGCCTGTTCGACCCGGACGCCCCGCTGGGTGAGAGCCCGTTCGACCACCACATCTTCGTGATCGCCTCCGACGGCGACATCGAGGAGGGCGTGACGTCCGAGGCGTCGTCGCTGGCGGGCACCCAGAAGCTGGGCAACCTGACCGTCATCTACGACGACAACAAGATCTCCATCGAGGACGACACGACGATCGCGCTGTCCGAGGACACCGCGAAGCGCTACGAGGCCTACGGCTGGCACGTGCAGGTCGTCGAGGGCGGCGAGAACGTCGCCGGCATCCTGGAGGCCCTGGAGAACGCCAAGGCCGAGACCGAGCGGCCGTCGTTCATCCTGCTGCGCACGATCATCGGCTTCCCGGCGCCGAACAAGCAGAACACCGGCGCGGCGCACGGCGCGGCCCTGGGCGCGGACGAGGTCGCCGAGGTCAAGCGCATCCTGGGCTTCGACCCGGAGCAGACGTTCGAGGTCTCCGACGAGGTGCTGGAGCACACCCGCGCGGTGATCAAGCGCGGCGAGGCGGCCAAGTCCGAGTGGCAGAAGTCGTTCGACGCGTGGGCGCAGGCGAACCCGGAGCGCAAGGCGCTGCTGGACCGCCTCGTCGCGCGCGAGCTGCCCGAGGGCTGGGCCGACGCGCTGCCGTCGTGGGAGCCGGACCCGAAGGGCGTGGCCACCCGCAAGGCGTCCGGTGAGGTGCTCAACGCGCTGCGCGACGTGCTGCCGGAGCTGTGGGGCGGCTCGGCCGACCTCGCGGAGTCGAACAACACCACGATGAAGGGCGTCGACTCGTTCGGCCCGGAGTCGATCTCCACCAAGATGTGGAACGCCAACCCGTACGGCCGCACGCTGCACTTCGGCGTCCGCGAGCACGCCATGGGCTCGATCCTCAACGGCATCGCGCTGCACGGCCCGACCCGCCCGTACGGCGGCACGTTCCTGGTGTTCAGCGACTACATGCGCCCGGCGGTCCGGCTGGCGGCGCTGATGAAGTCCGCGGTCACCTACGTGTGGACGCACGACTCCATCGGCCTCGGCGAGGACGGCCCGACGCACCAGCCGATCGAGCACCTGGCCGCGCTGCGCGCCATCCCGGGCCTGACCGTGCTGCGCCCCGGTGACGCGAACGAGACGGCCGCCGCGTGGCGTGCCGTGGTCGAGAACCCGACCGGCCCCGCCGGCATCGCCCTGACCAGGCAGAACCTGCCCGTGCTGGCAGGCACCAAGGAGAAGGCCGCCGAGGGCGTGGCGCGCGGCGGCTACGTGCTGGAGGGCGAGGGCGACCCGGAGCTGATCCTCATCGCCACCGGCTCGGAGCTGCAGATCGCGGTCGAGGCCCGCGAGGTGTTCGAGGCCGAGGGCATCACCACCCGCGTGGTGTCCATGCCGAGCGTCGAGTGGTTCGACGCCCAGGACAAGAGCTACCAGGAGCAGGTGCTGCCGTCGTCGGTGAAGGCGCGCGTGGTGGTCGAGGCCGGCATCGCGCAGCCGTGGCACCGGTTCGCGGGCGACGCGGGCGAGATCGTGTCCATCGAGCACTTCGGCGCCTCGGCGGACTACCAGACGCTGTTCCGCGAGTTCGGGTTCACCACGGAGAACGTCGTCGCGGCGGCCCGCCGGTCGCTCGCCAAGGTCAAGTGAACCCGGACCACAGGACACAGACTTCTCAGGGGAGTTGGAAGAGATGAGCACCAATCCGCTGGCCGCGCTCAGCGACGCGGGCGTGTCGATCTGGCTGGACGACCTGTCCCGAGAGCGGCTGAACACCGGCAACCTGGCCGGCCTGGTCGCCGACCAGCACGTGGTGGGCGTGACCACGAACCCCACCATCTTCGCCGCGGCCCTGGCCAAGGGCTCGGCCTACGACGAGCAGGTGCGTGAGCTGGCCGCGCGCGGCGCGGACACCGACGCCGCCGTGCGCGAGATCACCACCACGGACGTGCGCAACGCGTGCGACCTGTTCCGCGACATCTACACCGCCACCGACGGCGTGGACGGCCGCGTGTCGATCGAGGTCGACCCGCGGCTGGCCAACGACACCGAAGCCACCGTCACCGAGGCGCTGGACCTGGCCAAGGCCGTGGACCGGCCGAACCTGCTGGTGAAGATCCCGGCCACGGTCGAGGGCCTGCCCGCGATCACCCGGGTGCTCGCCGAGGGCATCAGCGTGAACGTGACGCTGATCTTCTCGGTCGAGCGGTACCGGGACGTGATGGAGGCGTTCGTCGCGGGCCTGGAGCAGGCCAAGGCCAACGGCCACGACCTGCGCGGCATCCACTCCGTGGCGTCGTTCTTCGTGTCCCGGGTGGACAGCGAGATCGACAAGCGGCTGGACGCGCTGGGCACCCCGGCCGCGGCGGAGCTGCGCGGCAAGGCGGCCATCGCGAACGCGGTGCTGGCCTACGCCGCGTACGAGGAGACCTTCCGCGGTGAGCGCTGGGAGGCGCTGGCCGCCGAGGGCGCCCGCGCGCAGCGTCCACTGTGGGCGTCCACCGGCGTGAAGGACCCGCAGTACTCCGACACCCGGTACGTCGACCAGCTCGTGGTGGCCGGCACGGTCAACACGATGCCCGAGAAGACGCTGCACGCGGTCGCCGACCACGGCAAGATCGAAGGCGACAAGGTCACCGGCGGCGCGGCGGCGGCGCAGGAGGTCTTCGACGGGCTGGTCGAGGTCGGCGTCGACCTGGACGACGTGTTCGTCGTGCTGGAGACCGAGGGCGTCGACAAGTTCGAGAAGTCGTGGGCCGAACTGCTCGACACGGTGACCGGACAGCTGAACCAGGCCAAGGGCTGAGGACCAGGCCAGATCGGGACGGGTACTGAAGATGACCGAGGTGATCTCCGTGGAGATCGTCCGCACGCCGAACCAGAACCAGGTCGACACCGTCATCGGCGACCTGGTCGGTGATTCGGCTCCGAGCAGGCTCACCGCAGGCGACGCCACGCTGTGGGGTCCCGACGCGGAGCCCGAGGCGTCGATCCGGCTGGCTTGGACGACACTGCACGAGACGTCCCGCCCGCTGGTCGCGGAGATCACCGCGCTGCGCGACGAGCTGCTCGCCGAGGGCGTGGACCGCGTGGTCCTCGCCGGCATGGGCGGCTCGTCGCTGGCGCCCGAGGTGATCACGGGCACGGCGGGCGTGCCGCTCGTCGTGCTCGACACCACCGACCCCGGCCAGGTGGCCGAGGCGTTGGCGGGCGACCTGAAGCGCACGGTCGTGGTGGTGTCGTCCAAGTCGGGCGGCACCGTCGAGACCGACAGCCACCGGCGGATCTTCGAGGCCGCGTTCACGGCCGCGGGCATCGACGCGGCGTCGCGGATCGTCGTGGTGACCGACCCGGGCTCGCCGCTGGAGGCCGCGTCACGGGAAGCGGGCTACCGCAAGGTGTTCCTGGCCGACCCGCACGTCGGCGGCCGGTACTCGGCGCTGACCGCGTTCGGCCTGGTGCCCTCGGGCCTGGCGGGCGCGGACGTCGGCAAGCTGCTGGACGAGGCGGCGTCGGCCGCGCCGCTGGTGTCGGCCGACTCGCCGGACAACCCGGCGGTGGTGCTGGCGGCCACGTTCGCGGTGGCGCACGCGCACGGCGCGGAGAAGATCGTGTTCGCCGACACCGGCTCCGGCATCTCCGGGTTCGGCGACTGGGCCGAGCAGCTGATCGCCGAGTCGACCGGCAAGAACGGCACCGGCCTGCTGCCCGTGGTGGTCGAAGGTCCCGGCGCGCCCGGTTTCGTGGACGCGGGCGGTGACGCCACGACCGTCGCGATCGGACCGGCCACCGGCTCGTCCACGCTGTCGGTGGAGGGCTCGCTCGGCGCGCAGTTCCTGGTGTGGGAGTACGCGACCGCGCTGGTGGGCCGGGTGCTGGAGATCAACCCGTTCGACCAGCCCGACGTGGAGGCGGCGAAGAAGGCGGCCCGGTCCTTGTTGGACTCCCCCGCCGCGTCGACCGCCGAACCGGCCTTCGTGGACGGTCCGATCGAGGCCTACCCCAGCGAGGGTTGGCTGCCCGCGGACGTGAAGACGGTCGCCGAGGCGTTGCGGGCGCTCGTCGCCGCCGCGCCCGAGCACGGCTACCTGTCCGTGCAGGCCTACCTGGACCGGGTCGACGACGCGTCGTTCGCCCTCGTTCGCCCGGAGTTGGCGCAGCGTTCACACCTGCAGACCACGTTCGGGTGGGGGCCGCGGTTCCTGCACTCGACCGGCCAGTACCACAAGGGCGGTCACCAGAACGGCGTGTTCCTGCAGCTGACCGGTGCGTCCGAGGAGAGCCTGGACGTGCCGGGCAGGCCGTACGACCTCAGCACGTTGCAGCTGGCCCAGGCGCTCGGTGACGGCCAGGTGCTCGCCGAGCGCGGTCGCCCGGTGCTGCGGCTGCACCTGACCGACCGCGTCGCCGGGCTCGCGCAGCTCGTCGAGGCCATTCAGGAGGACGGTTCGTGACCGCGCCCACCAAGCGCAACCCCTTGCGGGACCCCCGGGACAAGCGGCTGCCCCGCATCGCCGGGCCCTCCGGCCTGGTGATCTTCGGCGTGACGGGTGACCTGTCGCGCAAGAAGCTCATGCCCGCCATCTACGACCTGGCCAACCGCGGCCTGCTGCCGCCGGGCTTCGCGCTCGTCGGCTTCGCCCGCCGCGACTGGGCCGACCAGGACTTCATGCAGGTCGTGCACGACGCCGTCAAGGAGCACGCGCGCACGCCGTTCCGGCAGGCGGTCTGGGACCAGCTCGCCGAGGGCATCCGCTTCGTGCAGGGCACCTTCGACGACGACGCGGCGTTCGACGCGCTCGCCGCGACCCTGACCGACCTGGACCGCGACCGCGGCACGGGCGGCAACCACGCGTTCTACCTGTCGGTGCCGCCCAGCGCGTTCACCACGGTGGTCAACCAGCTCAAGCGCGCCGGCTTGGCCACGCCGCCGACCGACAAGCCCGACCAGTGGCGGCGGGTGGTCATCGAGAAGCCGTTCGGCCACGACCTGGCCAGCGCCAAGCAGCTCAACAAGACCGTCAACGACGTCTTCCCCGAGGAGTCGGTGTTCCGCATCGACCACTACCTCGGCAAGGAGACGGTGCAGAACATCCTGGCGCTGCGCTTCGCCAACCAGCTCTACGAGCCCATCTGGAACGCCAACTACGTCGACCACGTGCAGATCACCATGGCCGAGGACATCGGCCTCGGTGGTCGCGCGGGCTACTACGACGGCATCGGCGCGGCGCGGGACGTGATCCAGAACCACCTGCTCCAGCTGCTCGCGCTGACCGCGATGGAGGAGCCGGTGTCGTTCCGGCCGAGCGACCTGCGCGCGGAGAAGGTCAAGGTGCTCTCCGCGACCAAGGCGATCGGGCCGTTCGACGAGACCACCGCCCGCGGCCAGTACACCGGCGGCTGGCAGGGCGGGCAGAAGGTGCCCGGCCTGCTGGAGGAGGGCGGCTTCGCCAAGGACTCGGTCACCGAGACCTACGCGGCCATCACGTGCGAGGTGAACACCCGCCGCTGGGCCGGTGTGCCGTTCTACCTGCGCACCGGCAAGCGCCTGGGCCGCCGCGTCACCGAGGTGGCCGTGGTGTTCAAGCGCGCGCCGCACCTGCCGTTCGACGACACCGCCACCGAGGAGCTGGGGCAGAACGCCCTGGTGGTGCGGGTGCAGCCGGACGAGGGCGTGACCATGCGGTTCGGGTCGAAGGTGCCGGGCAACTCGATGGAGGTCCGGGACGTCACGATGGACTTCGGCTACGGCCACGCGTTCACCGAGTCGTCACCCGAGGCCTACGAGCGGCTGCTGCTGGACGTGCTGCTCGGCGAGCCGTCGCTGTTCCCGAAGAACGACGAGGTGGAGCTGTCCTGGGAGATCCTGGACCCCGTCCTCGACCACTGGGCCCGCCACGGCGCGCCCGAGAAGTACAAGGCAGGCACCTGGGGCCCCGCGTCAGCGGACGAGATGCTGGCCCGCACCGGCAGGCACTGGAGGCGTCCGTGATCATCGACCTGCCCTCGACGACCACGTCGCAGGTCAACAGCAAGCTCGTGCAGCTGCGCGAGGAGGGTGGCGCGGTCACCCTCGGCCGGGTGCTGACGCTGGTCATCGTGACCGACGACGGCACCAAGACCGAGGAGGCCGTGGACGCCGCGAACGACGCCAGCCGCGAGCACCCGTGCCGGGTGATCGTGGTGGCGCGCGGTGCCCGCAAGGCCGCGCCCCGGCTCGACGCGCAGATCCGCGTCGGCGGTGACGCGGGCGCGTCCGAGGTGATCGTGCTGCGCCTGTACGGCGAGCTGGCCAACGAGGGCGCGTCGTGCGTCGTGCCGCTGCTGCTGCCGGACACCCCGGTGGTGGCGTGGTGGCCGAACGAGGCGCCCGCCGTGCCCGCGCAGGACCCGATCGGGCAGCTCGCGCAGCGCCGGATCACCGACGCGGCGGCGGAGAAGAACCCGATCAAGGCGTTGGAGCAGCGTCGCGCGGGCTACACGCCCGGCGACACGGACCTGGCGTGGACGCGGTTGACGCTGTGGCGGGCGATGCTCGCGTCGGCGTTCGACCTGCCGCCGTACGAAAAGGTCACCGAGGCCGAGGTGAGCGGTGAGAGCGACTCGCCGTCGACCGACCTGCTGGCCGCGTGGCTGGCCGGGTGCCTGCGGGTGCCGGTGAAGCGGGCGAAGGCCGCCAGCGGTGAGGGCATCGTGGACGTGCGGCTGGAGCGCCGGTCCGGTGTGGTGGAGCTGTCGCGGCCGGACGGCAGGGTCGGCACGCTGACCCAGCCGGGCCAGCCGGAGCGGCGGGTCGCGTTGCAGCGCCGCCAGGTGCGGGACTGCCTGGCCGAGGAGCTGCGCCGGCTCGACCCGGACGAGGTGTACGAGGCGGCGTTGCGGTCGCTGGGCAAGGTCGTGCGCGGTCGGACCACGCCGAAGGCCGCCGCCGCGGCGCGCAAGCCCGCACGGGCCGCGTCGGGTGCTGGTGCCGGCGCGGCCAAGGCGAAGTCCGACGGTGGTCCCGGCGTTCAGGCTGCGGACATCGAGCCGACCGCTGCGGTGGACGGCGCCGCGGTCGACGGCCAGGTGGAGGCCAAGCCCGCGAAGGCCGCCGCTCGCCGGGCCGCCGCGCCGAAGCCGACCGCGGCCAAGTCGGCGGCGGTGAAGTCGACCGCGGCCAAGTCGACCGTCGCGAAGTCGGACGGGGCCAAGTCGAGCGCGGCCAAGTCGGCGAAGTCCGGTTCCGCGAAGGCGGGCGCCAAGGCGAAGGCAGGCTCGTGAGCCGGCCCGAGGTGGTGGTGCACCGTGACGGCGACCTGCTGGCCGCCGCCACGGCCGCCCGCCTGGTCACCAGCCTGGTCGACGCGCAGACCGCGCGCGGCTCGGCGTCGTTGGTGCTGACCGGCGGCCGGACCGGCATCGCGGTGCTGGAGCACCTGCGCGCCACGCCCGCCCGGGACGCGGTGGACTGGACCCGCATCGACCTGTACTGGGGCGACGAGCGGTTCCTGCCCGCCGGGCACCCGGAGCGCAACGAGACGCAGGCGCGGGAGGCGTTGCTGGACCACGTGCCGGTGCCCGCCGAGCGCGTGCACGTGATGGAGCCGTCGGACGGGCGGTTCGGCGACGACCCGGAAGCGGCCGCCGCGGCGTACGCCGACGTGCTGGCCGCCTCCGGAGGCCCGGATGGCTCCGTGCCGTCGTTCGACGTGTGCCTGCTCGGTGTCGGGGAGGAGGGGCACGTGGCCTCGATCTTCCCCGAGTCGCCCGCGGTGCTGGAGCGGGAAGGCGCGGTCGTCGCGGTGCGCGACTGCCCCAAGCCGCCGCCGACCCGGGTGAGCCTCACGCTGCCCGCGATCCAGGCGGCGCAGGAGGTGTGGCTGATGACGACCGGCGCGGCCAAGGCCGCCGCCGTGGCCAGCGGCCTGACCGACGAGGACGAGGTGCGACTGCCCGCCGCGGGTGCTCGCGGTCGTAAGCGCACCCTGTGGCTGCTCGACTCGGCGGCCGCCGCCGAGGTGCCGGACCCGCTCACCCCACCGTCGGCCTGACCGCTGCGGTTCCGCTGCCGCCGTCGCCCTCCCGGGCACGGCGGCAGTCGGCGTTCCCGAGTGCCTTCCGGGTGACTTGGCACACTCGGAGCCGGCCACCACGCAAGTTGTCCGGTGAGCGGACGTTCGCGCTCGCAATTTTGTGCGGCGCCGGGCGTCCCTTTCGGGTAATCACAGCATCTCGAAGGGTGAGCGGGTGGATCGAGGCACGTCGGGACGGAAAGGCGGGTCATGCCAAGCGTGATGACAGCGCAGTACGGTGAGGACCGGCGGACGGCTGACACAGGAGGTCGAACCCTGGCCGGCAACGCTGTCGAGAGGCTGCCGAGCGGTCGGGTCAACGGCGTTCCGACCGAACGGGTGTCGCGTGCTGCCTTCGCCGGGGGGTTCGAGCGGTTGCTGGGGCGCCTGCTCGGGCGGCACAGGCAGCTGGCGTTCGACGCGGCGGCCGTCGGTATCGCGGCGCTGGACGTGTGGCTGCGGGTCGTGCCCGAGGCGGAGCGGTACAACTACGTGCTGTCGGTCGTGTCGGTGGCGGCGGTGGCGTTGCGCCGGCGGTTCCCGTTCCTGGTCGTGCTGGTCACCGTGCCCGGGTTCCTGGCCGGGTGGGCGCAGTTGGCGGCGATGATCGCGCTGGGCACGTTGGCCCGGCGGAAGCTGTTGTCGGTGCAGACCTACATCGGGGCCGGGTTGGTGTGGCTGAGCCGGTTCTTCGTGTGGCCGCCGGACGAGTTCGTGGCGTTGGACTGGAAGACGCACGTGCACAACGCGATCTACGGGTGCATCGTCGCGGGGATGCCGATCGCGATCGGGTTGCTGGCGCACGCGCGGGAGGAGCTGTCGGCGCGGATCGCCGAGCTGGCCGCGAGCCGGGAGCGGGAGCGGATGCTGCACGCCCACGCGGTGCGGGCGGACGAGCGGGCCAGGTTGGCGCGGGAGATGCACGACGTCGTGTCGCACCAGGTGAGCTTGATCGCGATGCAGGCGGGCGCCCTGAGGATGGCCGCGGCCGATCCGGACGCGAAGCAGGTCGCCGGGACGATCCGGATGCTGAGCACGCGGACGTTGGACGAGCTGCGGCAGCTGGTGAGCGTGCTGCGGACGACCAGTGGTGACGACTCGCCCCAACCCCGGATCGAAGACCTGCCGCAGCTGGTGAGCACCGCCGGGATCCCGGCGACCCTGACGGTGCAGGGCCCGGTGGCCGACCTGCCGGCACCGGTGTCGGGTGCCGCGTACCGGACGGTGCAGGAGGCGTTGACCAACGTGCGGAAGCACGCGTGCGGGGCGGCGACGGCGGTTCTGGTCGTCGCCGATGCCGACCAACTGCGGGTGGAGGTGCGCAACGAGGCGCCGGAGGGTTCGGTGGACGGTGCGACGTTGCCCAGCGGCGGTCATGGTTTGGTGGGGCTGCGGGAGCGCGCGGCGTTGCTGGACGGTGAGCTGGAAGCAGGCCCGACCGACAACGGCGGCTTCGCCGTCAAGGTAACGTTCCCCCTGGTCAGAACCCTCGACCCCTGACCACCCCGGTCACACTATCGGGTGATCATCAAACAACCACCAACCAAAACAATGTTATTCTCAACCTCAAACGTCGGTTGAAACAACGAGGACCGCCGACCAACCCTCGCCCCCACCCGCCACCGGGCGAACGAGGAAAAGCCCCAGCCTCCACGGGGCACGGATCGCGGCGGTCACGGACCACCGCGGGCCCGGAGCCGTAGCAGGCCAGGCACGCCCAGCACCGGATCGGGCCAGCGGCCACCGCGGGGCACCGGTGAGGCTTCCGGCACCGGCCAACGGCCGGCACCGGCACCGCCGGGACCGGTGAGCCAAGGGACAGAACGGCAACGGCTACGAGTCAGGCCGGCCGCGCAGCGCCACGCAGACCGCCCGGGCGCAGGCACGCTGGTCAGCGGCCAACGGTCGCCCAGCAGCCCAGCAGCCCGGCCGGGCATTGGGCTCCCGGCCACCGGCCGCACGGCAGCACCTCGGCCCCGGCCCAGCGGCCGGCACCGAGTCCAGCGGTGTCACGGCCGTGTCCCGCCTTCGCCCTCGCGGCTGGCGCCGAATCTAGGCGGCGCTCCGGCCCTGGGCCCAGCGGCTGGCATGGATCGCGGCCAGCGGCCGCGCGGGAGCGCCCCGGCACGGCGGCCGGCGGCCGCGCGGGAGCGCCCCGGCACGGCGGCCGGCGACGGCACGGCTGCGTCCTGCCTCCCGGCTCAGCGGCCGGCACCGAGTCCAGCGGCGGCATGGCGGCGCCCCGGTCCTCGCCCAGCGGTGGGCACGGATCGCGGACAGCGCGCGGATCGCGGCCGGCGGCCGCGGGGCAGCCGTGGGCAGCGGCGGCAGGGCACCGGTGGGCGGCTGTCAGCGCAGAGCCGTTGCCGACCGCCGGGTGGCCACGGCGGTGCACACGGCCGCTACTGCGCCCAGCCCGCCGCACACGAGTGCCGGCCAGAGGTCGGGTGTGTGGCGCAGCAGGACGGACGGCAGGAGCCAGACCGCCACGCCGAGCCCGAAGCCCAGCGGTGCCGCTACGACGACCGCCCCGGTGCCCGAGTGACGCCGCCGCCGCAGCGAGCGCAAGATCGACTCCAGGTAGGCGAGCGTGAACAGCAGCAGCACGGCGCTGCCCGCGCCCATGATGCTGATCACCGGGTGGGTGATCGGTTGGAGGGAGTAGTCGGTGGACTTGCCGTCGGCCGTCACGGTCGCCACGGCGGCGCCGCCCACGATCCAGCGGCTCGCGCCCGGCAGTTCGAACGTCAGCGGTGGGCCGGGGTTGGCAGGGGCGTCGGAGCCGGCAGTGCCGGCGGTGGAGGGAGTGGAGGCGGGGACGTCGGCCAGGGTGATGCCGACCGCGGTCACGGTGAGGCGGGCGGTGGTGGGGTTGCCCTCGCCCAGGGTGAACGGCTTGCTCAGGTCGGCTTGGTGCACCGGCAGGTCGCGGTCGGGGATGGTGAGCGGGAGGGCGATCATCAGGGCCGCTGCCAGTGCCGCGGCCACGGCGAACCAGCGGGCCGGTTTCGGCTGGGTCAGGACCTGGGCGGCGGGGACCAGGGTCTGCGAGCCCAGCCGCACGGGGGTCGACGGGGCGTCAACGAGGGTCGCGCGGACGGGGATGTCGAGGGTCTCGCGCGGCACGGAAGGGCCGGTGGCGGGGCGGGTGCCGGCGGCGGCGACTTGCGGGGTCAGGTGGACGGGAGTGCCCAGGCGCAGCAGCCAGTCCCGGCCGAAGACCTCAGCCGCCGCACCCGCCAGGTCGACGGCGAACGTCTCCGCGTTGCGGTACCGGACCTGCGGGTCGCGTTCAATCCCCCGCATGATCACTCGGGCGAGTGGGTCTGGTACTTCGATCAGGGGTCGGGGCTGCTGGTAGACGTGACGCTGGATCATCGCCAACGCCCCGCCGCCGCTGTCGAACGGCAGCCGGCCGCTCAGCAGCTCGTACAGCACGGTCGCCGCACCGTAGACGTCGGCCGCCGGGCTCAGCGGGTTGCCCAGCGCCTGTTCGGGCGACAGGTACGCGGGCGTGCCGAGCACCTGCCCACCGTGCGTCACGAGCGTCGCCCCCTCGCTGACCACCTGCGAGATCCCGAAATCGGCGACCTTGAGCACCCCACCGGCGGTGAACAGCAGGTTCTTCGGCTTCACGTCCAGGTGCAGCACCCCGGCACCGTGCGCGGCGTGCAGACCGGACAGCATCGCCAAGCCGAGAGCACACGAAGAAGCAGGCGTGACACCTGAACCGGTGAACTTCGACCACACCGTGCCACCGTCGAGCTTCTCCATCACCAGCAGGTGCTCGCCGTGGTCCTGGACGTAGTCGTACACGGGCACGATGTGCGGGTGGTCGAGCCGCGCCAGCAGCCGCGCCTCGTGCGCGAACCGCGCACTCATCCGCTCGTCCGAAGCCAGCACACCGGGAAGCCGCTTCACCGCCACCGCCCGCCCCAACGGCCGGTGCACGGCCGCGTACACGACCCCCATCCCGCCGCGCCCGATCTCCGCGCCGATGTCGTACTGCGGCAGCGCCGCGACGACGTTCGCCGACACCGTCACGCGACACCGCCGGGCAACGGCCGGGTGATCCGCTGCGTGCTCTCCGGATCGGTCGGGGGCGGGCGCAGGTCGTCCGCGTCCGGGTGCGGCGTCAGGTAACCCAGGGCGAACGCCGCGGCCGCCGCACCGAGGATGAACGGGATCTCCGCGGCCGGTGACGGCGCCATGACCCGCAGCACGGACAGCGAGATCACCGCGACGAGCCCGGTGCCGACGCCGGCGGGCAGGAACCGCATGGCCCGCTGCCACCGGTTCGCGGGCAGCCGGCGGCGGGCCAGTGCGAACAGCGCACCCGTCCACGCCAACAGCGTCAGCCCGAACACGGCCAGCCCGAACACCCCGTACACCGACCACAGCGACCCGCGCACGTCACCGGTCACACCGATGGACGCGATCACGTCGCGGTTGGTGTCGAGCACTTCAAGCTCGGTGGGCAGCAGGCCGGTGGCCTGGGTGCCGAGCTGCCCGAGGTCGAGCACGAAACCGCGCGTGACGCTCTCCTTGGCGGGCACGTCGAACGGCACGGTCGTGTCGTAGGAGAAGAACGTCAGCGCGAGCGCCGTGCCGGACAGCCGGATCGTCTTGACGTGCCGCACGGTGTCCGTTCCGTTGTGGACGGTCACGGTGATGCGGGAGGAGCCGGACGGGTCGAGCAGCAACTCGTCCTCGCCGACCGGGGTGCCGTCCACCGTGGCGTCGATGGTGACCGCGTCCCCGGCGGCGTGCGCGGGGGCGACGCCGAGGAAGATCCCGCACAGGAGCAGTAAACCGACGCTGCTCATAATGCGTCTCACAAGGGCACCTCATCGGTGGGTAGCGGACTGGTCCGGGAGTCGGGATGCGATCGGCAGGAACACTAGCTCTACTCGGTGCCTTGGCCTATGCCGTTACGGTGCTCGTAGCGGCACCGGTATCGGCGCAGCCGCAGGGCGTCGCGACCGCGAACCCGGATTCCGGACCGCCGGGTACCACGTTCACGCTCAGCTGGACCGGCGTGTACCTCGACCCGGACTGCTCGGACTACACCGTGCAGATCCTGTGGGACGGCGGCCGGGTGATCGGCACCGGCAGGCACACGGGTCGGGGCGCGGGTTCCGGCACGGCGACGGTGCCGTCGGACGCGGGGGTGGGCGGGCACCGGGTCACGGCGCGGCCGGTGTGCGCGGCGACGTCGAACCCGACGGACGGCTTCACCGTGACGGCGAGGCCGACCACGACCACCACCCCGCCGCGGATCACCACGACGACCGCTCCCCCGGTGACCACGACGACTACCACCACCCGCCCGCCGCGCACCACGACCACGCAGCCGACGACCACGACGACTACCACCACCACCACCACGACCGCGACGGACAGCCCCGCGTCGACCACGACGGGGCCGTTCGACGGTGACGGCGCCCTGACGTTGGACAAGGACAACATCCAGCCGGGTGACCCGTTGACCGCGACCGGCACGGGCTGCGACCCGGGTTCGCCGGTGCGGCTCAGCTCGCTGGGCGAGGCGGTGGGCACGGCGAAGGCGGACGGTTCGGGCACGTTCAGCACCAGGGTCGAGTTCACCACGATCCAGCCGGGCCGCCACGTGATCCGCGCGGACTGCGGTGTGGTGCTGGTCGGGAGCGTGGACGTGGCGTTGACCAGTTCGACCGGCGGCACGACGTCCACCCTGGTGATCCTGGTGTTCTTCCTGCTGGTGGGCGCGATCCTGGTCCGCCGCCAGTTCGCCGGCGTGTTCACCAGGAAGGCCTAGGCGCACGACGGCCCCCGCGGGAGTTCCGCGGGGGCCGTCGTGGTGTTCTCGCCCGAACCCGGCTAGGGCTCTTCGCGCTGCTTGCGCAGCTTGGTGAGCGCCTCTTCGAGGATCGCCTCACCATCCGCGTCGGAGCGCCGCTCCTTCACGTACGCCAGGTGCGTCTTGTACGGCTCGTTGCGCGGCGGAGCAGGCGGAGCCTGCTCGTCGCGCCCGGCCGGCAGACCGCACCGGGGGCAGTCCCAGTTCTCCGGGATCTCGGCTTCGACCGCGAACGACGGCCGGGACTCGTGCGCGTTCGCGCACCAGTACGACACCCGACGTCGGGGCGCGGACTCGCCGCGCTCCGATTCGCCCATCGGGCCTGCGCCGACGCGGGTACCGCGAATCGCGTTACCACCAGCCATCGACCCTCACACCCCCACCACGTGGTTTCCCTGTGTCCGTGTCGGCCGACGCCGTCGGCGCCCGCCGACCTGTCACCTGTGTCAGTTCACCTTCATCAGCAGCCCGACGCCCACGATCGCGATGACCCAGATCGCGCCGACGAACAACGTCAGCCGGTCGAGGTTCTTCTCGACGACGCTGGAGCCGGACAGGCTCGACTGCATGCCGCCGCCGAACAACGAGGACAGACCGCCGCCGCGCCCGCGGTGCAACAGCACGAGCAGGATGAGCAGCAGGCTGGAGACGATCAGCAGGATCTGAAGGAACAGGATCATTTCTTCCTCGCTGTCAGGCAGGTGACGCCACAGAGTACCCGGTCGACTGCCGACCGTGGACCACCGCGGGTGGAGTGCGTGTCAATCACATCAGGGTAGAGGTCCGCCCGCGGCGAGCGCGCACAGCTTGGCGAACTCGTCCGAATCCAGGCTCGCACCACCGACAAGGGCGCCGTCGATGTCCTTCTGCGAGATCAACTCGGCGATGTTGCCCGACTTGACCGAGCCGCCGTAAAGCACTCGAACGGCCGAAGCGACGTCCTCGCCGTAGAGCTCGGCGAGCTTGACCCGGATGGCCGCGCACACCTCCTGCGCGTCCGCGGACGAGGCGACCTTGCCGGTGCCGATCGCCCACACCGGTTCGTAGGCCACGACCACGTCGCGCACCTGCTCGGCGGTGAGGCCCTTCAGCCCCGCGACGAGCTGTTCGGTGCAGTGCTCGACGTGCCCGCCGGCCTCGCGGACGTCGAGCTGCTCGCCCAGGCAGAAGATCGGGGTGACACCGTGCTTCAGCGCCGCCTTGACCTTCTTGTTGACCGTGGCGTCGTCCTCGCCGTGGTACTCGCGCCGCTCGGAGTGGCCCACGGTGACGTAGGAGCAGCCGAGCTTGGCCAGCATCGGGCCGGACACGTCACCGGTGTAGGCGCCCGAGTCGTGCGGCGAGAGGTCCTGCGCGCCGTACTTGAGCAGCAGCTTGTCGCCGTCGACGAGGGTCTGGATGGACCGGATGTCGACGAATGGCGGCAGCACCGCGACCTCGACCTTGGCGAAGTACTTCTCCGGCAGGGAGAAGGCGATCTTCTGCACCAGGGCGATGGCCTCGAGGTGGTTGAGGTTCATCTTCCAGTTGCCCGCGATGAGGGGCTGACGCTGAGCCATCACGCCTCCAACACAGACACGCCGGGCAGTTCCTTGCCCTCGAGGTACTCCAGGGACGCCCCACCGCCGGTGGAGATGTGCGAGAACCCGTCCTCGGGCAGGCCGAGGGCGCGCACGGCCGCGGCCGAGTCGCCGCCGCCGACCACGGTGAACGCGTCGCTCTTGACCAGCGCCTCGGCGACCGCGCGGGTGCCGCCGGAGAAGGCCTCGAACTCGAACACGCCCATCGGGCCGTTCCAGAACACGGTCTTGGCGTCGGCGAGCTCGGCGGCGAACAGCTCCCGGGTCTCGGGGCCGATGTCGAGGCCCTCCCGGTCGGCCGGGATGGCGTCGGTGCGCACGACCTCGTACGACGCGTCGGCGGCGAACTCGGTGGCCGCGAGCACGTCGACGGGGAGCACGAGCTTCACGCCGCGTTCTTCGGCCTCCTTCAGGAAGCCGCTGACCTGCTCCAGCTGGTCCTCCTGGAGCAGCGAGCGGCCGACCTCGTGGCCCTGGGCCTTGAGGAACGTGTAGGCCATGCCGCCGCCGATGAGGAGCTTGTCGACCTTGGTGAGCAGGTTCTTGATGACGCCGAGCTTGTCGGACACCTTCGCGCCGCCGAGCACCACGACGTACGGGCGCTGGAGGTCCTCGGTGAGCTTGCGCAGCACCTCGACCTCGGCCAGCACGAGGCCGCCCGCGTAGTGCGGGAGCTTCTTGGCCACGTCGTAGACCGACGCCTGCTTGCGGTGCACGACGCCGAAGCCGTCGGAGACGAACGCGTCGGCCTTGGCGGCCAGCTCGTCGGCGAGGGCGGCGCGCTCGGCGTCGTCCTTGCTGGTCTCGCGGGCGTCGAAGCGGATGTTCTCCAGCAGCACGACGGTGCCGTCACCGGCGGTCTCGGTGCCGATCTCGACCTCCTGGCCGAGCAGCTCACCGAGCCGCACGGCGACGGGCGCGAGGGAGAACTTGGGGTCGGGCTCGCCCTTGGGGCGGCCCAGGTGGGCGGCGACCAGGACGCGGGCGCCCGCGTCCACGAGCGCCTTGATGGTGGGCACCGACGCGCGGACGCGGCCGTCGTCGGTGATCCGGTCGCCGTCGAGGGGGACGTTCAGGTCGGCGCGCACCAGGACGCGCCGACCCGAGACACCCTCGCTGAGCAGATCGTCGAGAGTCTTCACAGCGAGTGACCCGTTTTCGCTCAGAGCTTGCTGGCGACGAGGTTGACCAGGTCGGCGAGGCGGTTGGAGTAGCCCCACTCGTTGTCGTACCAGCCGACGACCTTGACCTGGTTGCCGATGACCTTGGTCAGCGGCGCGTCGTAGATGCACGACGCCGGGTCGGTGACGATGTCGGCCGACACGATCGGGTCGGTGTTGTAGCGCAGGTAGCCCTTCAGCGGGCCGTCGGCGGCGGCCTTGTAGGCGGCGTTGACCTCGTCCACGGTGACCTCGCGGCCCACGGTGACGGTCAGGTCGGTGGCCGAGCCGGTGGGCACGGGCACGCGCAGGGCGTAGCCGTCGAGCTTGCCCTTCAGCTCGGGCAGGACCAGGCCGATCGCCTTCGCGGCACCGGTGCTGGTGGGCACGATGTTCAGCGCGGCGGCACGGGCGCGGCGCAGGTCCTTGTGCGGCGCGTCCTGCAGGTTCTGGTCCTGGGTGTAGGCGTGGATCGTGGTCATGAGGCCACGCTCGATGGTGAAGCTGTCGTGCAGCACCTTGGCCAGCGGGGCCAGGCAGTTCGTGGTGCACGAGGCGTTCGAGATGACGGTCTGCGAGCCGTCGTACTGGTCGTCGTTCGCGCCCAGCACCACGGTGAGGTCCTCACCCTTGGCCGGGGCGGAGATGATGACCTTCTTCGCGCCACCCTCGTCGACGTGCTTGCGCGCGGCCGAGGCGTCGGTGAAGAAGCCGGTCGACTCCACGACGACGTCGACGCCGAGGTCCTTCCAGGGCAGCTTGCCCGGGTCGCGCTCGGCCAGGGCCTTGATGACCTTGCCGTCGACCGCGATGCCCTCGTCGGTCACGGTCACCTCACCGTCGAGGCGGCCGAGGATCGAGTCGTACTTGAGCAGGTGGGCCATGGTGTTGACGTCACCGAGGTCGTTGAAGGCGACGATCTCGATGTCGTGCCCGCTGGCCTGAACGGCGCGCCAGAAGTTGCGACCGATGCGGCCGAAACCATTGACACCTACGCGAACCGTCACGGTGAGTCTCCTCGGTACTCGACTGGCGTTGTCCGCCAGGGGCGTGCAGTCATGGGCTGACCAGGCAGCCGGGAGTCAGCCTAGCCTCCGGCCTGCGTCCCTGGTCACGTGGACCACCAGCATCTCTTTATCGAACAAGAAAATCCAGCTTGACCGGCTTGTTACCTGACGGTAACTCGGGGACCGGGGGTTCGTGACCCCGGAGTGCGGCTGGACCGTGCCTCGGGGCCGGGGCCCACCCGACCCCCAGCCTATGACGCTCGGTGCCCGGGTGCAGGGTGCGCGCTCCGTGACGGACAGCGAGGGTCCGAGCGTTGAATTCAGGGGTCCTGAACGTACGACTCTCGCGTTCTGAACGTACGACTCTCGCGTTCTGAACGTAGGACACGCGCGTTCTGGAGGTTGGACACGCGCGGGGGTCAGGGGCGGTGGGTGGTGCGGTAGGTGTGGGGGGTGGCGCCGATCGCGGTGCGGAAGACGGTGGTCAGGCGAGATTGGCTCGCCAGGCCGACCCGGAGGGCGATCTCGGCGATCGGGAGGTCGGTGCGGGCCAGGAGCTCGGCGGCGCGTTCGACCCGGCGCTGGGTGACGTAGCGGTGCGGCGAGGTGCCGGTGGCGGCTTTGAACGCGCGGCCGAAGCGGTCGCGGCCCAGGCCAGTGGAAGGCCGAGGGCCGCATCCGGTACCTCGGCGTCACCCACCACGTACCCGCCTACTACCCGATCGTGGAGCAGTTCGTCCGGGACGCCGACCTGGACTTCGTGCAGATCGGCTACTCGATCCGCAACCGCGCCGCCGAGGACCGCCTGCTGCCGCTCGCCGCCGACCGGGGCACGGCGGTCCTGGTCAACATGCCGCTGGAGAAGGCGAGGCTGCACGACCTGGTGCGGGACCGCCCGCTGCCGTCCTTCGCCGCCGACTTCGGCGCCCGCACGTGGGCCCAGTTCTTCCTGAAGTACGTGCTGGCGCACCCGGCGGTGACGTGCGCACTGCCCGCGACCACCAACCCGGACCACGTGGACGACAACCTGCAAGCCATGGTCGGCGCCCTGCCGGACCAGCGGACGCGGCAGCGGATGGTGCGGCACATGGAGTCGATCCCGGGCTTCGCCGACGTGCTGGGCAAGCCGTGGTACCCGGGCAAGAAGTTCGACGGGATCGTCACACTGCCCTGAACGGAGGGCGTCGATCGTTACACGGTCGGGTTAAGCTGCGCCGCTTTTTCCTGCGACTTGTGGCGGTGCGTAGTGGCGTTGGTGACCGATGAACCGTCGCTCGCACCCGACCGCGCCGTCGACCGCCCCACCGTCCGGCTCGACATCCAGGGCCTGCGGGCGTTGGCGGTCGGCCTGGTCGTGGTGTACCACCTGCGCCCCGAGTGGCTGCCGGGTGGTTTCGTCGGCGTCGACGTCTTCTTCGTGCTGTCGGGCTTCCTGATCATCGGCACGCTCACCGGCGAGCTCCGGCGCACCGGACGGGTGGGGCTGCTCGACTTCTACGCGCGGCGCATCCGCAGGCTCTTGCCCGCCGCCACCGTCGTGCTGCTGGCCGTCACGGCGGTGGTGTTCGCGCTGCTGCCCGAGTCGCGGTGGCCGAACGTGCTGCGGGAGGTCGCGTTCTCCGCGGTCAACGCGCAGAACTGGCTGCTGGCCGTGCTGTCGAACGACTACGGGCACGCGACTGTCGGCGCATCACCGGTGCAGCACTTCTGGTCGCTGGCCGTGGAGGAGCAGTTCTACCTGGTCATCCCGCTGGTGCTGCTGGCCGCGGCCGTCCTGGCGGCACGGCGGGGCGGCGGGCCGGTGCGGTACGCCGCGGTCGCGGTCGGCCTCGTCACGGTCGCGTCGTTCGCGTTCTCGGTCTGGTACACGCCGGTCGACCCGGGCGCGGCGTACTTCGTCACGCCGACCCGGATGTGGGAGCTGGGGATCGGTGGCCTGGCCGCGATGGTCCTGCACCGGTTGCGGCTCTCGGCGACGGCACGCCTGCTGCTGGCGTGGGGCGGCCTGGCCGCGGTGCTGGCGAGCGCGTTCTGGTTCACCACCTCCATGGCGTTCCCGGGCTGGATCGCGGCGCTGCCGACGGTCGGCACGGCCGCCGTGCTGGTCGCCCGCGACGACTCGCTGGCCCGCGTGCTCGGCGTGCGTCCGCTGACCTACGTCGGTGACGTCTCCTACAGCCTGTACCTGTGGCACTGGCCGGTGATCGTGTTCCTGCTGGAGGTGACCGGGCGCGAGTCGCTGGAGCGGTACGAGGTGGTGGCCGCCGCCGCGGCGAGCCTGATGCTGGCGGCGCTGTCCAAGCACTTCGTCGAGGACCCGTTCCGGCGGCGCAAGCCCGTTCGCCGGCGCACCACGTACGGGATCGGCGCGGTGATGGTCGCGGTGACCGTGGCGGTCTCCTCAGGCGGCTGGGCGTCGGCGAAGTCGACGCTGGCCGCGTTGCGCGACCAGCCGGTGGCGGTCGGCGACCACCCCGGCGCGCTGGCCCTCGACCCGGCCCGTCGGGTCGCCGTGCCGACCGGTGTCCCGCTCGCGCCCCCGCCCGCCGTGGCCGGTGAGGACCGGCCGCGCGAGGACTGCGTCATCCGTGACCTGGGCGACGGGCTCACGTCGTGCGTGTTCGGCGATCCCTGGGCCGCGAAGACCGCGGTCGTCGTCGGCGACTCGCACGCCGGGCAGTTCAGCACCGTCCTGGCCGAGTTCGCGCGACGTGGCGGCGGCCAGTGGCAGGTGCACCTGATGGTGCGCAACGGCTGCCCGTTCTCGACCGTGCCGCCGGCGGAGGCGGGCACCCCGCTGACCGTGTGCTCCGACGAGAACCTGAAGAAGCTCGACCACATCCTCGACCTGGCGCCCGACCTGGTGGTCACCGCCGCCATGTCGCCGGAGTCCTACCTCGCGGACCTCAAGTGGACGTGGGAGTCGACGGACCACATGGTCGACGGCTACCGCACCGTGCTCACCGCCCTGGCCGACGCCGCGATCCCGGTCGCCGTGATCCGCGAACTGCCCCGGCCGGGCCGCCCGGCGGTGGCCTGCCTGGAACGCCACCCCGACGACCCGGCCGCCTGCGACACACCGCGGGCCCAGGCCGTCGGCTCGGCGACCGACCCGCTGGCCGACGCCGCGACCGGGCTGCCGGGCGTGCGGCTGGTCGACCTCACCGACTGGATCTGCCGCGCCGACACCTGCCCGGCCGTGGTGGGCAACGTCGTCGTCTACCGCGACAACCACCTCACCGACACCTACGTGCGGTCCCTGGCCGACCCGCTCGTCGCCGCCCTGGGTCTGCCCTAGACGGTCAGACCTCGGCGTCGAGCATGTCCGCGGTCACCGCGGACTCGGTGTCGGGCATGCCCAGTTCCTTCGCCCGCTTGTCGGCCATCGCCAGCAGGCGGCGGATGCGGCCCGCGACGGCGTCCTTGGTCATCTGCGGGTCGGACAGCTGGCCCAGCTCCTCCAGCGACGCCTGCCGGTGCGCCAGGCGCAGCGCGCCCGCGGCGGCCAGGTGGTCGGGTGCCTCGGCGCCCAGGATCTCCAGCGCCCGCTGCACCCTGGCGGCGGCGGCGACCGCGGCACGGGCCGAGCGGCGCAGGTTGGCGTCGTCGAAGTTCGCCAGGCGGTTCGCCGTGGCGCGGACCTCGCGGCGCATCCGGCGCTCCTCCCAGGCCAGCACGCTGTCGTGCGCGCCGAGCCTGGTCAGCATCGCGCCGATGGCGTCGCCATCCCTTATCACCACGCGCTCAGCGCCGCGCACCTCGCGCGACTTCGAGCCGATGCCCATCCTCCGCGCCGCGCCGACCAGCGCCAACGCCGCCTCGGGCCCCGGGCAGGTCACCTCCATGGACGACGACCGGCCCGGTTCGGTCAGCGAGCCGTGCGCCAGGAACGCGCCGCGCCACGCCGCCTCCGCGTCGCACACCCCACCCGACACGACCGGCGCGGGCAGGCCGCGCACCGGGCGCCCGCGCGGGTCCAGCAGACCCGTCTGCCTGGCCAGCCCCTCGCCGTCCTTCACCACGCGCACCACGAACCTGGTGCCCTTGCGCAGCCCGCTGGACGTGATGGTGAACACGTCCGACTGGTGCCCGTACAGCTCGTGGATCTCCCGCCGCAGCCGGCGCGCCGTGGAACCCAGGTCCAGCTCCGCCTCCACGACCACCCGGCCGCCCACGATGTGCAGGCCGCCCGCGAACCGCAGGAGCGAGGCCACCTCCGCGCGGCGGCAGCAGGTCTTGGAGACGGCCAGCCTGCTCAGCTCGTCCTTCACCGCCGACGTCATCGCCACGGCGCCTCGCCTCCCCTGCTCGTCCGTTGTTCCTGGAGGGTTGTACTCGACGCCCCGGTGGTCCCGTCACCAGGGCCTGCCAACGCCCGGGTGATGCTCAGCGCCAGCGCTGCCGGGTCGTGCCGGTCCGGCGCGCCGGTCACCGCGATGGGTGCCAGGTGCGCGGCAGCGCCGAGAGCTGCGGCGGCCCTGCGCAGCCGGTCCGGCACGGGCACCGCGTCGACGTCCGCGATCACCGCGTCCACCCTCAGCGCGGGCGCGTGGGCGCACAGCACGTCCAGGTGCAGCTCCGGCGAGAAGCCGTCGGTTTCCCCCGGTTGGGGGACGAGGTTGAGCACGACGACCTTCCGCGCCGAGGTGCGCACCAACGCGTCGTGCAGCTCGGGCACGAGCAGGTGCGGCAGCACGCTGGTGAACCACGAGCCCGGCCCGAGCAGCACGACGTCCGCCGCCAGCACCGCCTCGACCGCCTGCGGGCAGCCGCGCGGCGCCTCACCCGGACCGCCCGGCCCGTGGAGGCGGATCCGCTGCACCCGGCCCGGCGTGGTGGCGATCGCGACCTGGCCCCGGATGCGGCGCACCACGTCGGCGTCGTCGTCCAGCCCGGTCACGTCGGCCTCGATCGACAACGGCTCGGTGCACATCGGCAGCACGCGGCCGCGCACGCCGAGCAGCCTGCCCGCCTCCTCCAGCACCGCCACCGGGTCGCCGAGCTGCTCCAGCAGGCCCGCCAGCACCAGGTTGCCGACGGCGTGCCCGGCGAGCGCGCCCGTGCCGCCGAACCGGTGCTGGAACAGCTGCGACCACAACGCGCTCGACTCGTCCGACCCGGCCAGCGCCACCATGGCCTTGCGCAGGTCACCGGGCGGGAGCAGGCCCAGCTCGCGGCGCAGCCGGCCCGAGGAGCCGCCGTCGTCCGCGACCGTCACCACGGCCGTCACGTCGTCGGTCACCCGGCGCAGGGCGGTGAGCGTGGCGTGCAGCCCGTGCCCACCGCCCAGCGCGACCGCTCTGAAGCTCACTCGCGTCCCAGGTCCCGGTGCACGACCTTGACCGCCATGCCGTCCTCGCTGGCCAACCGGCCCGCCAGCTCCTCGGAGATGGCCACGCTGCGGTGCTTGCCGCCGGTGCAGCCGACCGCCAGCGTCAGGTACCGCTTGCCCTCGCGCCGGTAGCCGGCGCCGATGAGCCGCAGCAGCTCGTGGTAGCGGTCCAGGAACTCCTCCGCGCCCTCTTGCGTGAGCACGTAGTTGCGCACGTCGCCGTCCAGGCCGGTCTGCTCGCGCAGCTCCGGGATCCAGAACGGGTTCGGCAGGAACCGCACGTCCATGACCAGGTCGGCGTCCATCGGCAGGCCGTACTTGTAGCCGAACGACAGCACCGTGACGCGGGTGCGGGTCGCCGACTCGGTGCCGAAGGTGTCCTCGATCTTGGCCCGCAGCTGGTGCACGGACAGCCCGGAGGTGTCCAGCACCAGGTCGGCCTCCTCGCGCAGCGGCGTGAGCAGGATCCGCTCGGCCTCGATGCCGTCGGCCAGCCTGCCGTCCGCCTGCAGCGGGTGACCGCGCCGCACCGACTCGAACCGCCGGATCAGCACGTCGTCGGTGGCCTCCAGGAACAGCACCTTCGGCTTGTAGCCGCGCGCGTCCAGGTCCTTGATGACCGCCGCCAGGTCCTCGGTGAACGCACGGCTGCGCACGTCCATCACCACCGCGACCCTGGTGATGGCACCCCTGGCCTGCGCGCCGAGCTCCACCATGGTCGCGATCAGCTCGGGCGGCAGGTTGTCCACCACGAACCAGCCCAGGTCCTCCAGGCACTTCGCGGCCGTGCTGCGGCCCGCCCCGGACAGGCCCGTCACCACCGCGACTTCGATGCCGGACTTCTCGCCGGCCGGTGCGCTCACTAGTACTCCCGTTAGTGTTCGACTACTGGCTCAGCCGCCCGCAGTCCGGTCTTCGACTCCGTCGATGGCACTTCGGTACCGGCCGCGCCCAACGTCGCGTGCACGGCCTCAGCGGTGCGCCGGCCCACTCCGGGCACCACGCTGATCTCCTCGATGCTCGCCTCGCGCAACTTCTTCAGCGAGCCGAAGTGCTTCAACAACGCCGCCTTGCGCGTCTGCCCCAGGCCGGGCACGTCGTCCAGCGCCGACGTCGTCATCCGCTTGGACCGCTTCTGCCGGTGGTAGGCGATCGCGAACCGGTGCGCCTCGTCGCGCACCCGTTGCAGCAGGTACAGGGCCTCGCTGGTGCGGGGCAGGATCACCGGGTCCGGTTCGCCGGGCACCCACACCTCCTCCAGCCGCTTCGCCAGGCCGATCACCGCGACGTCGGTGATGCCCAGTTCCGCCAAGACGTCGGAGGCTACCTGCGCCTGCGGCGCGCCGCCGTCCACCACCAGCAGGTTCGGCGCGTACGCGAACTTGCGCGGCTTGCCCGTCTCCGGGTCGATGCCGGGCGTCGGACCGGCGTCGCCTTTGTTGTCACGCAGGTAGGCCTGGAACCGCCGCCGCACCACCTCGGCGATCGAACCGACGTCGCCCTGCTCGGCGCCTTCCCGCACGGCGAACCGGCGGTACTCGGACTTGCGCGCCAGACCGTCCTCGAACACCACCAGCGACGCCACCACGTCCGTGCCCTGCACGTGGCTGATGTCGGTGCACTCGATGCGCAGCGGCGCGGTGTCCAGGCCCAACGCCTCCTGCAGCTCCTGCAGCGCCGCCGACCGGGCCGTCAGGTCGCCCGCGCGACGCAGCTTGTGCTGCTGGAACGCCTCCTTGGCGTTGCGCTCCACCGTCTCCATGAGCGCCCGCTTGTCACCGCGCTGCGGCACCCGCAACGCGACCTTGCCGCCGCGCAGGCCCGCGAGCCACTTCTCCACCGCCTCGGCGTCCTCGGGCAGTTCCGGCACCAGCACCTCGCGCGGCACCGGCGCCGACTCCACCCCACTGGCCTGGGCCGACTCGACCTGCTCGCCGTAGAACTGGGTGACGAACTGGTCCACCAGGCCCGTCACACCGGTCTCGTCCACCTTGTCGACCACCCAGCCGCGCTGGCCGCGCACCCGGCCGCCGCGCACGTGGAAGACCTGGACCGACACCTCCAGGTCGTCCTGCGCGAACGCGACCACGTCGGCGTCCGTGCCGTCGCCGAGGACCACGGCCTGCTTCTCCAGGGCCCGCTTGAGGGCCGCCTGGTCGTCGCGCAGGCGGGCGGCCTTCTCGAACTCCAGCTCCTCGGCGGCGGCCGTCATCTCGCGTTCCAGCCGGCGCACCATCGAGTCGGTCTTGCCGGCCAGGAAGTCGCAGAAGTCCTCCACGATGTCGCGGTGCTCGTCCGCGCTGACCCGGCCCACGCACGGCGCCGAGCACTTGTCGATGTAGCCGAGCAGGCACGGGCGGCCGATCTGGCCGTGGCGCTTGAACACGCCCGCCGAGCAGGTGCGCGCCGGGAAGACGCGCAGCAGCAGGTCCAGCGTCTCGCGGATCGCCCAGGCGTGCGCGTACGGGCCGAAGTAGCGCACGCCCTTGCGGCGCGGGCCCCGGTAGACGTGCAGGCGGGGGAACTCCTCGTTCAACGTCACCGCGAGGACCGGGTACGACTTGTCGTCGCGGTAGCGGACGTTGAACCGCGGGTCGAACTCCTTGATCCAGTTGTACTCGAGCTGGAGGGCCTCCACCTCGGTCCCGACAACGGTCCACTCGACGCTCGCGGCGGTGGTCACCATCTGCCGGATGCGCGGGTGCAGGCCGGCGATGTCGGCGAAGTACGAGTTCAGCCGTTGGCGCAGGCTCTTGGCCTTGCCGACGTACACCACGCGGCCGCCCGCGTCGCGGAACTTGTACACGCCGGGTGCTTCGGGGATGGTGCCTGTCGCAGGGCGATAGGTCGACGGATCGGCCACACGCAAAGCGTACGTGGAGCCACCGACAAGCCGGCCGAGACCGACCCCGCGCCGGGTCGGCCCGGTCTGCTACCGGCCCCGGCCGGATCGGGTGATCCGGCCGAGCGCGCCCTCAGGCGGGCACGACCTGGCCCGCCTGCACCTTCACCGGCACCTCCGTCAGGCCCGTGGTGGCCGGGCCCTTCGTCACCGTGCCGTCCGCGGCGTTGAACGTGCTGCCGTGGTTCGGGCACGTGATCACGCCGTTCTCCGGCGGCGACACCGCGGTGCCCTGGTGCGGGCACGAGGCGTCGTAGGCCTTGACCGTCTCGCCGGTGCGCACCAGCACGAGCGGCTTGCTGTTGGCCGGGTTGCCGGCGATCAGGCCGCCGCCGTCGGGCACGTCGGCCAGCGCCGCGATGATCGGCGGCCCGCCCGGGGTGGTGGCGCCGCCCGGCGTCGACGCGCCGCCGGTCGCGGTTCCGGTGCCGGTGGGGGTCGACCCGCTGCTGCACGCGGCCAAGCCGCCCGGGACCGCCAGCGCGACCAGCACGCCGCACATCATCGAGCGACGGGACAGCCCGGTCTTCTCCGTTGAACTCAAAGCAGGTCCTCCGCTATGTCCGTGGTGGGTGGTCGTTCGGCCACACAGGCAATACGACACCACGTGAAGCGGGGTTCAACACCCCAGCCCTTGGGACGGGATTTTTCAGGAAAGCACCACGTCCGGCCCGGACACCGTCACCGCGACCTCCGCCAACCCCCGCGGTGACGGGCCGGACAGCACCGCGCCGGTCGTCGGGTCGAACGCGCTGCGGTGCGTGGGACAGCTGATCGTGCCGCCGGCGGGCGGGTTCACCGTCGTGCCCTGGTGCGGACAGGCCGGGTGGAACGCCCGCACCTCCGACTCCGACGGCCTGACCAGCAACAACTGGCCGTCGCCGCCGACATCGACCAACGCGCCGGACCCCACCGGGACGTCGGCGAGCCCGGCCACCCGGTCACCCGCACGGGCCGAGCCGACGCCGGGCCGACGCGTCGGCGCACCCGTGCCGCAGCCAGCCAGGGGCGCGGAGGCGGTCAGGGCGAGCAGTCCGCACAGCAGCGTCCGTCGGTCCACCCGCCCATCTTCGCCTAGGGCCGCGACCGGCAGCCTTCGCCCCGTGTTCCGCCGGTCGGACGGTGGATCGGGGTGCCGGCCCCACGTCCTCATCCTGGTCGGACGGGGGGCGTGGGGCCGGTGCCGCGAGGCGCCCCGCCGAGCGCCGGAAGAGGTGGAGGTTGCCGGTCGCGGCACTACTGGTCCTTGGCCACCGCCGTGCGGGCCAGCGCCAGCACCGCCGTGAACGGCGGGAACCAGTGCCGCGAGTGCGACGGCGGGTTCGCCCACCTCAGCGACCCGTACCGGGTCATCGTGGGCGGCAGCGCGATGCGCTGCGGCGAGCGGACGAACTGGACCTCGGCGGGCGCCTTCAAATGCGTGGGCAGCAGGGCGACCAACTCGGCGAGGAAGATCCAGTGCTCCCGCGGGCCCGGGATGACGGTGACCGGGCCGGCGAGCATCCGGGCCTTGAGGTCGGCCAGCACGCGCGAGCCGATGCGGGCGGGCATGGCCAGGGCGGTGGTGGCGGGGCCGAGCGGCAGGAACACGCCCTGCTCGGTCACCGACACCTTCCAGCCCAGCAGCCGGTAACCGGCGATCGCCTCACCGAGTGCCTGCTGGTGCGCGCGGTCGCGTGGCCCGTAGCGAGGGCCGTTGTCTGCGGTGGTGGCGGCGGTGATGCTCATCGGCGGAGGTCCCTCCCCGGTCGGGTGGAGTGGGCGGTGTGCGCGGGCCGCGGGGTCGACCCGGCACTGGCACACCACGCAGCGTCCGGCCGATCGAGACGTTCCACCACACCGTTATCGGGTCGGATCCATGCACCGCGCGGATCCGGCTCATCCGCCACTCGGCGTCACCCGGTCCCCAACCAGGGGCCTACCCCGCCTTATGCACGAAATGCATGGACTCCTGATCACACCTCTATACACTGTTGAGCACGCTCAGTGACGGGAGCGAGCCATGGAACGGAAAGCTCGAAGAGCAGCCAGTACCAGGCGCGCATGCCCGACGTGCGGGGCGTTGATCGCCGCCGACAACACCGACCGGCTCTGCCAGCGTTGTCGCCGCAACGCGCGGACCGAGCTCTACGGACCACCCGAGGTACCCGCGGACTTCTGGGACCACCAGGCGATGGCTGCCGCGTTCGCCGACCGGAACATGGGTGCCCTCCTCGCCGCCTACCGGCACCACCCCCAGCACGTCAGCCGCGTCACCCAAGACCGCCTGGCGTCCTGGCTGGGGATCTCCCAGGCGCAGCTCTCGCGGTACGAGACCGGTGACAACCCGATCGACCGGATCGACCGCCTGCGCCACTTCGCGCGGGTGCTCGGCATCCCGGCCGACCGGCTCTGGTTCGACCGCGTCGGAATCCCAAGCCAGGCGGACGCCGATCGCGGCGCCCCGCCCGATGTGCTCGCCGCGGCGTGGGACGCGTCGAGCATTGCCAGATCGGTCGAGGAGACGGCGAGGAACGACTTGGCGATCAGCAGACGAGCGGCGCTCACCGGAGCCGCCGCGGTGGCGATGGGTCCCGCACTGGTCGAACCGTTGCAGCGGTGGTTGCACCCCCTGCAGCCCCTGTCCAAGTGGTCGTCCAGCGCGGCGATCAGCGAGGAGGAACTGGCGGCGTTGCAGCGCGTCGCCGACGGGCTGCGCGGGTGGGGCGGCCGGGGCGGGTACGGGTTGGCGCGCAAGGCGGTGCTCGGGCAGTTGGAGGAGCTGGCCGAGCGGCTGTCCCGCGCGCCGGCGGGCCCGACCACGGAACGAGCCTTCTTCATCGGGGCCGAGCTGTCCAAGGTCGCGGCGAGCATGTCGTGGGACGCGGGCATGCACGACGCCGCGCAGCGGTACTACGTGCTCGGGGTGCGGATGGCGAAGGCGGGCCGCAACGACCCGTTCGCGGCCCTGTGCCTGGCGGCGATGGCCAGGCAGATGTTCGACCTGGGCAGGCCCGAGGACGGTTTAGAGCTGGTCCAGCTGGGCCAGTACGGCACGAGGCGCAACGCCACCCCGACGTTGCAGGCGCTCCTGCTGACCCGGGAGGCGTGGGCGTACGCCCAGATGGGTCGGGTGCGGGAGTTCCACCGGGCGGTCGGGCAGGCGCAGGACAGCTTCGCGCAGCGGCGGCCCGGTTCGGACCCGTGGTGGCTGGACTCGTTCGACGAGGCGGAGCTGGAAGGGGTCATCGGCGCCCGGATGCGCGACCTGGCCGGGCACGACCCGAAGCAGGCGCCGCTGGCCGAGGCGCACATCCGGCGGGCGCTCGACCTGCGCGACCCGGCGAGGGTGCGCAACCGGGCGTTCGACGTCATCGGGTTGGCCCGCACGAAGATGGTGGCGGGTGAGCCCGAGGAGGCGTGCGGGCTGATCCAGCAGGTGCTGCCGACGGCGGCGGGCCTGGCGTCCGGGCGGGTCGTGCGCAAGCTGCAGGACTTCGCCAAGGAGGCCGAGCGGCACCGCGACCTGGCCGTCGTGCGCGACACCCGTGAGGCGATCCGCGGGGTTCGGACGGCCTAGTGATGCGGGTGGGGATCACCGGGCACAGCAATCTGGTGCCCGAATGCGTCGACGTCGTGCGGGAGGGCATCCGCGCGGCGTTGGAGGCCGAGGCGGCGGGCGGGTCATCCCTGGTCGGGGTGACCTGCCTGGCGCCGGGCGCGGACCAGCTGTTCGCGCGGGTGGTGCTCGACCTGGGTGGCCGGGTCGAGGTCGTGCTGCCCGCGATGGACTACCGGGAGAAGCTGAAACCGGAGAAGCGGCCCGCCTACGACGAGCTGCTCGCGCGGGCGCACGTGGTCAGCGTGCTGCCGAACGAGCTGTCCGGGCGGCACGCCTACGTGATGGCGAACGAGCGGATGCTCGCGTCGGTGGAGCTGCTCATCGCGGTGTGGGACGGGCAGCCGCCGGACGGGCGCGGCGGCACGGCGGACGTCGTGGAGACCGCGCGGGCGTCGGGCGTGCCGGTGGTGGTCGTGTGGCCGGACGGTGCCCGCCGCGAATAGAGGACAGGAGTCGTCCGCGATAGCCGGCAGACTTCGGCGCATGCTGGAAACCTCGGCCCGTCTGCTCAAGCTGCTGTCGTTGTTGCAGGTGCGTCGCGACTGGACCGGTTCGGACCTCGCGCGGCGGCTCGGCGTGGACGTGCGGACCGTGCGGCGCGACGTCGACAAGCTGCGCAACCTCGGCTACCCGGTGAACGCGTCGCCGGGCGTGTCCGGCGGCTACCAGCTGGGCGCGGGCGCCGAGCTGCCGCCGCTGCTGCTGGACGACGACGAGGCCGTGGCGGTCGCCGTCGGGTTGCGGACGGCGGCCAACGGCAGCGTGGTGGGCATCGAGGAGACGTCCGTGCGCGCCCTGGCCAAGCTGGAGCAGGTGCTGCCGTCCCGGCTGCGGCGGCGGGTGAACGCGCTGCAGGCCCACACCGTGGCGCTGCCGACGACGCGCGGCACGCAGGTGGACGCGGGCACGTTGACCGCGATCGCCGGCGCGTGCCGCGACCACCAGCGGCTGCGGTTCGGGTACGCGGGACGTGACGGTGGCACGAAGCGGCACGTCGAGCCGCTGGGCCTGGCCCACACCGGGCGGCGGTGGTACCTGGTGGCGTGGGACGTGGACAAGGCGGACTGGCGCACGTTCCGGGTGGACCGGATCGAGGAGGAGCCGACGCTCGGCGCCCGGTTCACCCCGCGCGAGCCACCGGCCGACGACCTGGCGTCGTACGTGTCGCGGCAGCTGTCCGTCGCGCCGTACCCGCACGAGGTCCGGCTGATCATGCACGCGCCGCACGACGTGATCGCGGCCCGCACCTCGGCAGGCTCGGCGCACCTGGAGCGGATCGACGACGACCGGACCAGGCTGACCGTCGGCGTACCGGTGCTGGACGAGGTCGGGCTGTGGGTCGCGATGATCGGCGTCGACTTCGAGGTGGAAGGCCCGGAGGAGCTCAAGCACCACCTCCGGGCCACTGCCGAGCGGCTGCTGCGGGCCGCCGGCGACGCGCGTTAGACCCGCAGGAGGACCCGGCGTTCCCGGTCGGAGTGCCCCACGACCACCGCGTCGACCGGCACGTGGAACGCGACGTGCTCGCGGTTCTCGCCGACCCCGTCGGGCCCGTACAGGTCGTTCGGGACGAAGGCGTCCACGTCGGGGTGGTCGGGCAGGTCGAACCACAGACCCGTGACGTGGTAGCTGTGGATCTCGCCGCGCAGGGGCGTGCCGACGGACAGCGACCGCTTGGTCTCCTCCCAGGCGCCGGCACTGGCCTCGGCTCGTGCGAGCACCGCCCGGACGAACACCGCCGGCGGCCGGTAGTGGTGCCGCACGACGTAGTGGTGGACCAGGTTCGGCGCCGCGTAGACGACGCCGGTGCCCGGGACGTCGATCTCGGCGCTGCCCAACGTGACCTCTTCGTCCCCGTCCGGCTCGGACACCGGGTACGCGGCACCCGGCCCGCACAGCCGGCACGGGTGCCACCCGCGCGTGACGCGGACCCGGTGGAACCGGACCAGCGCCGACAGGGCCTCGGCGAAGCCGGGTTCGGGTTCGCCCACCTCGAACCGCGACTCCGGACCGAGCCAGCCGACGTTGACCACCGGCCCGGTCACCTCTGGCGAGTACGCGTAGGGCGTGAGGTCCTCGTACGTCGTCATGGCGTCCCGTCGTTCAGCCGCGTGTGCAGGCCAGACGGTAGGCGGCGGCGCCGATCAGCTCCAGCGAGATCTGCAGCCGGTCCGGGCTCACGTTCTGCGCGATCGTGTCCTCGGGCGTGTGGTAGAGCGGTTCCAGCTGGTGCGGGCCGCCCTCGCCGCGCCAGCTGAAGTTCGCCGCGGCGATCTTGCGCTCGTGGAACGGCACGTGGTCGCTGCTGCCGCGCGGCACCGGGCCGTGCACCTGGGCGCCGTAGCCGAGGCGGGCGGCCGCGGCGGCGACCTCGGCGGTGGTGGCGTTGTCACCGCCGTCCACCGAGAGCAGCCAGTACGCGGTCGCGGGGCCGTGGCTGGTGGCGACCATGTCGTTCTGGAACACGCCCGCGATCCGGGCCGCGTCCGCGTCGGCCAGCTGGTTGACGTAGTAGCGGGAGCCGAGCAGGCCCTGCTCCTCCGAACCCCACAGCGCGAACCGCAGCGCCTTGTGCGTCGGCAGGTGGCGCAGCACGCGGGCCAGTTCGAGGGTCAGCACCGTGCCGCTGCCGTCGTCGTTCGCGCCGGGCGAGCCGGGCACGCTGTCGTAGTGCGCGGTCACCATGACCACGCCGTCGTCGCGGCCGGGGAACGTCGCGGGCCGGTCGGCGATGACGTTGTACGAGGTCAGGCCGGCGAGGTGGGTGGTGGACACGGTCACCGTGACGGCGCCGGCCGCCCGCAGCCGCTCCACGTGCACCTGGGCGATGCCCAGCACCGGCACGGCGACGTTCGCGGTCAGCGTCGGGGAGAACGCGCTGGTCTTGCCCGCGGGCGGCGTCGAGACGCGGCCGACCAGCACCGCCGCGGCGCCCAGCCGGGCCGCGTCCAGCACCGCCGTGGAGCCGGTAGGCACGTTGACCAGCAGCGCGACCTTGCCCGTGAGGTCGGCGGGCAGGGACGCGCCGTTGTCCAGGTCCACCACGGGGCCGGTGGCCGTGACGCCGAGGGCGCCGAAGCGGGACGCGCCCGCGTTCCACTTGTCGGTGCCGACGGTGAGCGTGGACAGGTACTTGTCCGGCACGGTGAACGGCTGCAGCGTCACCTGGTAGCGCAGGTCGCGCAGCACGGAGGCGAGGTAGTCGCGGGCGCGGTGCTCGGACTCCGTGCCGCCGATGCGCTGGCCGATCCGCTCGCTGAGCACCCGCAGGTGCTCCATCGCCTTGCGCGCCCGCACCCGGCCCACCACCGGGTAGTCGCCGAGGAGCAAGTCGGGCACGTCGGACGCGCCGGGCCGCTGTGCCCGTGCCGCCGGGTTCAAGCCGAGCGTCACGGCGCCCGCCACGGCCGCGGCACCGGTCAGGAAGGAACGTCTGCGCATGTGCGGACCCCCAAGCTCGTAGATCACCCGAACCTAGGCAGGGGTCCCGACCCCTACAAGAGTGCCGTTGGGGGACACCGGTCCCCCAACGGCACCACGACGATCGGCGCTGACGCCGCACACCCTCACCGGCTACGCGCGAACGGTGAACTCAGGGGTCCTGAGCGTTCGACACTCGCGTTCCGAGTGTTCAACTCGGGTGTTCCGAACGTAGGACACTCGCGTTCCGAACGTAGGACTCGCGCGCTAGTGGGTGGCGGAGCGGTGCAGGTCGCGCAGGGCGCGGACGGCGGCCACGGCGTGGTCGCGGTCCACCGCCTGGACGGCCATGATCGACACGTACTCGTCGTCCGGCAGCTCCAGGCGGGCCCACGAGGCGCCGTCCGGGAACGACACGTGCAGCACCTGCTGCCAGGTGAACCGGTGCGCCGTCACCACGTTGCGCACCTCCACGCCCTCGGCGTCGGCCCGCACCCGCGGCCGGGTCAGCAACAACATGCCGCACGCCAGCAGCACACCCAGGCACACCATCGCCACCTGGTCGGACACCCGGAAGATCACGCCGGTCGGCGTGTCACCCAACAACAACCCGACCACGGTGAACACCGCGACCAGGAACACCGCGCTCGCCCACGCGACCACGCGGATCCTCTTCGGCCGGAACTCGACCATCTCGGCAGCCACGGCGGTCCTCACGAGCCCGCTCGCAGCCCGCGCAGCACGAGCGCCGTCTCCAGCGCCGCCACGCACGCCTCGAAACCCTTGTCCTCCACCGAGTCCGGGAACCCGGCGCGGGCCAACGCCTGGTCCTCGTCGTTGGTGGTCAGCACGCCGTTGCCGACCGGCGTCGAGGAGTCCAGCGCGACCCTGGTCAGCCCGGCGGTCACGGCGTCGCACACGTACTCGAAGTGCGGGGTGCCGCCCCGGATCACCACGCCCAACGCCACCACGGCGTCGTGCGTGCGGGCCAGTTCCTGCGCCACCACCGGCAGCTCCACCGCGCCCGCGACCCGCACCACCGTCGGCGACGCGACACCGGCCTTCGCCGCCGCGGCCAGCGCCCGCTCGACCAGGTTGTCGGTGATCTTGGTGTGCCAGCGCGTGGCCACGACGCCCAGCGTCAGGCCCGCCGCGTCGGGGACGACGTCCTCCGGTCGTCCTTCGCCGCTCATTCCGCTCCCTCCGTGGTGGACACCACCGCGCCGCCCTGCGACAGCGCCTCGTACTGCTCGAGCTGGTGCAGCTCGTGCCCCATCCGGTCGCGCTTGGTGCGCAGGTACCGCAGGTTCTCCGGGTTGGGCGAGATCGGCAGCGGCACCCGGTCCAGCACGGTGAGGCCGTAGCCCTCCAGCCCGACCCGCTTGGCCGGGTTGTTGGTCAGCAACCGCATCGACTTGATGCCCAGCGAGCACAGGATCTGCGCGCCGGTGCCGTAGTCGCGCGCGTCGGCGGGCAGCCCCAGCCCCAGGTTCGCGTCCACCGTGTCGGCGCCGCGGTCCTGCAACTGGTACGCCTGCAGCTTGTGCATCAGGCCGATGCCGCGGCCCTCGTGCCCGCGCATGTAGAGCACGACGCCACGCCCCTGCGCGGCCACCGCCTCCAGCGCCGCGTCCAGCTGCGGGCCGCAGTCGCAGCGCAGCGAGCCGAACACGTCACCGGTCAGGCACTCCGAGTGCACCCGGACCAGCACGTCCTCGCCGTCGCCCAGGTCGCCGTAGACCATCGCGATGTGCTCGATGCCGTCGAGCTTGCTGTCGTAGCCGACCGCGGTGAACGTGCCGTGCGCGGTCGGGATGCGCGCCTCGGCGACCCGCTCGACCTGGGTCTCCTTCCGCCGCCGGTAGGCGATCAGGTCGGCGATGGTGATCAGCACCAGGTCGTGCTTGCGGACGAACAGCTCCAGGTCGTCGCGCCGGGCCATGGTGCCGTCGGCGTTGGCGATCTCGCAGATCGCGCCCGCCGGGCGCAGGCCCGCCATCCGGGCCAGGTCGACCGCCGCCTCGGTGTGGCCCGCGCGCCGCAGCACGCCGCCCTCCTTGGCCCGCAGCGGGAACACGTGCCCGGGGCGCACGATGTCGTGGGAGGTCGTCGCGGGATCGGCCAGCAACCGGATCGTGCGCGCGCGGTCGGCGGCGGAAATACCGGTGGTGACGCCTTCACGGGCGTCGACCGACACGGTGAACGCCGTACCCATCCGCTCGGTGTTGTTCCCGACCATCAGGTCGATGCCCAACCGGTCCAGCGCCTCGGGCTCCATCGGCGTGCACAGCAGGCCGCGGCACTCGGCCATGGTGAACGCCACCAGCTCCGGCGTGGCCTTCTCCGCCGCGAAGATCAGGTCGCCCTCGTTCTCGCGGTCCTCGTCGTCCACGACGACGACGGGCCTGCCCGCGGCGATCTCCGCGATGGCCCGCTCGATGTCGGCGAAGTCGTTCACCGGGCCTCCTCGGCGCGCAGGTGGGTGCCCTGGAGATGAGGTGCGGCGAGCCGCTCGACGTACTTCGCGAGCACGTCCACCTCCAGGTTGACGTGGTCGCCCGGCACGCGCCGACCGAGGGTGGTGAGCTCCAACGTGGTCGGGATGAGGCTCACCGAGAACTGGTTCTCCGAAGCCTCCACCACGGTCAGCGACACGCCGTCCACGGTGATCGAGCCCTTCTCCACCACGTACCGGGCCAGGCCCGGCGGCAGTCCGATGTGGACGATCTCCCAGTGCTCGGCCTTCTCCCGCGCCAGCACCACACCGGTGCCGTCCACGTGGCCCTGCACGATGTGACCGCCCAGGCGCTGGCCGACGGCGGCGGCGCGCTCCAGGTTGACCTTGTCGCCCTCGGCGACCTTGGCCAGGCTGCTGCGGGTCAGCGTCTCGCGCATCACGTCCGCGGTGAACGCGCCGTCCACGACGTCCACCACGGTGAGGCACACGCCGTTGACCGCGATCGAATCGCCGTGCTTCGCGTCGCTGGTCACCAACGGGCCCGCGATGGTGACGCGGGCCGCGTCCGGCAGGTCCGCGACGGCGACGACCTCACCCAACTCCTCGACGATCCCGGTGAACACCGTTCCTCCTCAACGCGCGGGGACTGCGGAAACCCGCACGTCCGGCCCGCACATACTGACCTGCTCCACGACCAACCCCACAGCGTCGGTGACGGTCGACACCCCCGCGTCCCGCAAGGCCTGCGGACCGTCGCCCAGGAACTTCGGGGCGAGGTAGGCGAGCACCCGGTCGACGCGGCCGGCCGCCGTGAACGCACCCGCCAGGGTAGGCCCGCCCTCCAGCAGCACGTCGACCACGCCCCGCGCGGCCAGCGCGCCGAGCACGACGTCCGGGTCGTGCGTCCGCAGGTGCATCGTCTCCGCCTCGTCGTCCAGCACACGGGCACCCGGCGGCAGGTCGCTCATCCCGACGACGACCCGCAGCGGCTGCCTGACCCCATCCTGCCCCGGACGCGCCGTCCGCGCGGTCAATCTCGGGTCATCGGTGCGGACCGTCCCGGTGCCCACCACGATCGCGTCCACCCGCGCCCGGAACTCGTGCACCTCCGCCCGCGACTCCGGCGAGCTGATCCACCGGCTGCTGCCGTCACCAGCCGCGACCCGCCCGTCCAGGCTGGCCGCGAACTTCCAGGTCACGTGCGGTCGCCCGGTCCGCGCGTAGTGCAACCACGCCCGCAACACCCCCCGCTCCACGACCTCCGCCGACAGCCCGCCCTCGACCCGGACCCCGGCCGCCCTCAACACCTCGGCCCCACCGGCCGCCTTCGGATTCGGATCCGCCACCGCGAACACCACCCGCGCCACCCCGGCCTCGATCAACGCCCCGGTGCACGGCGGCGTCCGCCCGTGGTGCGAACACGGCTCCAACGTCACCACGGCCGTGCCACCCCTGGCCGCCGGACCGGCTTCCGCCAACGCCACCACCTCGGCGTGCGCCCCACCGGGCGGCCGGGTAGCCCCCTCGCCCACCACCCGCCCACCGGCGTCCAAGATCACACAGCCCACCGGCGGGTTCGGGCTGGTCGTACCGCTCACCCGCGCACTCGCCGCGACGGCCAGCGCCATCGCCTCGTCCACGTTCACCGGACGCGCGCCGCCTGCTCGCGCAGCCGCTCCAGCGCGACACCGGGATCCGCCGCGTCGTACACCGCCGACCCGGCCACGAAGCAGTCGACCCCGGCCTCCGCCGCCTGCTCGATCGTGTCCGCGTTGATCCCACCGTCGATCTCGACGACCAACCTGAGGTGCCCGGTGTCCACCAACCGCCGTGCCTCCCGCACCTTGTCCAGCACCTCGGCCATGAACGACTGCCCGCCGAACCCCGGCTCCACCGACATGACCAGCAACGTGTCGTAGTGCTTCAGCACGTCCACGTACGGCTCCAACGGCGTCCCCGGCTTCAGCGACAACCCGGCCTTCGCCCCCGCCGCCCTCAGGTTCTTCGCCAACGCCACGGGGTCACCCGCCGCCTCCACGTGCACCGTGACGTTGTAGGCGCCGGCCTCCGCGTACCCGATGGCCCAGCGATCCGGGTCCTCGATCATCAGGTGGCAGTCCAGCGGCAGGTCGGTCGCCTTGCGCAGGGACTTCACCACCGGCAGCCCGATGGTCAGGTTGGGCACGAAGTGCGCGTCCATGACGTCCACGTGCAGCCAGTCGGCCGACGACACGGCGGCGGCCTCGTCGGCGAGTCGGGCGAAATCGGCGGACAGGATGCTCGGGGCGATCATCGGCTGGTGGACCACGGCTGCCGAGTCTAGGCTTCCCCGATTGCCCGGACCTGCACGGGAGTCCTATTTCACCCGACACTTTTCCGACTACTCACGCGGGTAGTTCCCCAGCCGGTGTGGTGGCCATTACGTTCGTCACCGGGGGCAGCAACTGGGGAGCACTGGGGATGAATGCCGAATTCCGCCACAAGATCGCCCTGATCACCGGGGCCTGTTCACCGCTCGGCGCCGAGGTGGTCGAGTCACTGGCCGGCCAGGGCGCGCTCGTCGTCGCCGTCGACAGCGACGGCGCGAGACTGGCCGACCTGGTCGAACGCCTCCACGCACAGGGCCTGCGCATCGCGGGCAGGCAGATCGACGTCACCTCGAGCGCCGCCGTGGACGCCCTCGTCGACCAGGTGGAACGGGAGTTCGGCCAGATCGACGGCCTCGTTGCCATGGCCGGCGCACTGCGCCCCGGCCCAGCCCTCTCGATCACCGACGACGACTGGTCACACAGCTTCGCCGTCAACGTCGACGGCGTGTTCAACATCTCCCGAGCCGTCGCCACCAGAATGGTCGCCCGGACCAGGGGCACGATCATCATGGTCCCCGCCCACGCCGTCGCCGTGCCGAGATCAGGCATCGCCGCCTACGCAGCGTCACGCGCAGCCGCCATCGCCTACACGGAGTGCCTAGCTGTTGAAGTAGCACCCAGGGGCGTCCACTGCACCGTAGTAGCGCCGACCGACGTCCACCGCGTCGCCGACGAAGTCAGATTCCTCCTCGCCGACACCACCTCACCGACCAACACCGCCGTCGGCGCCTAACACCCATTCATCCGACAACCACTCATCCCACCACCGGCCAAACAGGGCCCACTCCACCGCCACATCGGACCCGCAGCGGGACCGCCCAGGCTCGATGTGACCTGGCTTCGACCAGCCCAAGGCACCCGAACCCAGGTCACATCGAGCCTGACCCGAGCACAGCGGAGCCCTCCGCCACCCCCGCCGCCTCCTGCTCATGCGCGAACCGCGCCAACTCCACCCTCGAACTGATCCCCAACTTCTTGAAAATCCCCCGCAAGTGGTAGTTCACCGTGTGCGGCGACAGGAACAACTGCCTCGCCACCTGCCGGTTCGTCAACCCGGCCCCCACCAACCGCGCGATATCCCGCTCCGCCCCCGACAACAACCCCCACTCCACCTCCCCGGCACCAACAGCACCACCCCCACCGACCCCGCGTAAGCGCGCCAACTCCCCCTCCGCCCCCATCCGCTCGAAGATCCGCGACGCCACCGTCGTGTGCGCCGACGCCCGCCCCGCCTCCCCCGCCTCCCGCAACAACCCCGCCAAGTCCTCGTTCGCGTTCGCCCGCGCCCACGGATGCCGGTGCCGCCCCGCCACCGCCTGCAACCGCTCCACGTCCCGCTCGAACAACGCCCGCGCGTGCCCGGCCGCCACCGACACCGCCTCGAACCCGGGATTGTCCGCGGCCAGCGTCTCCGCCACTCCCACCACCTCGCCGGCCAACCCGCCGTCCCCCACCACCAACGCCTGCCGCACCAGCCACGAGGCCGCCCCCGGCTCCTCGATCAGCATCCGCCGCGCCACTCCCGGATCGGCCACCCGCTCCCGCGCCAACTCCACGACCCGCTGCGCCCCACCCTGGGCGTGCGTCAACAACAACTCCACCCAGTCGTACTGCCCCGAGTGCAACACCGCCTCGCCCGCCGCCAGGTCCGCCCGGTACCGGCGCACGTGCTCGGCCGCCGCCGCGATCTCACCCCGGTGCAACGCCACCGTCGCCAGCACGGTCGACGCCAGCGGCACCAGGATCCGCAGCCCCCGGTCGCGGGCGGTCGACAACCCGCGCCGCGCCGTCGCCAGCGCCTGCGCCAACTTCCCCGCCTGCACCAGCACCCGCGCCCGCGCGATCGTCCGCGCCGTCGGCGACCCCGCCGTCACGGCCTCGTCGTCGCAGGCGACCCCGTCCCGCACCAACCGCTCGGCCTGCTCGAACTCCCCGAGCGCGGACAGCTTCAACGCGAACGACACCGCCGACTGCGACTGCCACCACGAGGTGGGCCGGTCCAGTTCCCAGCGGGTCGACTGACGGCCCCAGTACATGCCTTCGGCGAGGCGCCCGGCGTTCCACTCCAGGCACGAGTGGACGGTCGCCGCCATCACCACGTCCGCGTCACCGGGCTCCCGGTCACGGGTGGTCAACACCGACAACGCGTGCGCGCCCGCCCGGCTCCCGGTGGCGAAGTACAGCGACAACAACCGCCCCGCCTGCGCCAACCGGCGCCACGGCGCGGGCGCACCCGGCGTCGCGAGCACGTGCTCCAGTTCGGACGCCGCGTCGGCCGGCCTGCCGTCCGCCAGCAGGATCCCGGCCAGCACCACGTGCAGCTCCGCCGCCGCACCGACGGGCACCCCGCCCGCCAGGCTCTCCCGGGCCAACGCGATGGCGGCACCGAGCCTGCCGTTGGCGGCCAACGACCGCACCCCGCTCACCGCGACCGCGCCCTTGGCCGCGTCACCCTCCCCGACCTCATCCACCCCGACAGCCGCCCCGGCAGCCGCCCCGACGGCCACCGGCCGCGTGCGCAGGACCTCCGCGTCGTGCCGCAGGGCGTGCCGCACCGACCCGGGCATCGAGTCCACCACCGCCCGCCACACCAGGTCGGACCCGAACTCCAGCCGCTCGTCCACGCACACCACCAGCCCGGAGGCGAGCACCTCGTCCACGGCGAGCAGCAACGCGCCGGTGGTCTCGTTCATCATCGCGGCCACGTCCTGGAGCAGGAACGACCGGCCGATCACGGCCGCGACCCGCACCACCTGGGTCGCCTTGGCCGACATCGCGTCGACCTGCCGCCGCACCACGGCGCCGACCCGGCGCGGCAGCCACCCGCCACGGGGCCGGGCCACCCCGCCGACCACTTCGAGCCGTCCTTCCTCGCGCAGCCCCGCGATGAGTTCCGCGACCAACCGGGGGTTACCGCCGGCGCCCGAAGTGAAGGTCGTCAGGTCCGGGTGCGGTGTCGCGTCCACCAGGTCCGTGACCATCCGCTCGACCGCGTCGTCGTCGAGCGGGCCGAGCCGCAGCACCTCGCCGTGACCGCTCAACGCCGCCCGGACGTCCGCCCCGGCCGACTCCCCGCACAGCGCCACCACCACCGAGACCAGCGGGTGCCCGGCCCGGGTCGGCAGCTCCAGCAGCGCCGCCGGGTCCTCGTGCGCCTGGTCGACCGCGATCAGCACGGGCACCCGATCGATTTTCACCTGATCGAGTGCCTCGATCACGTCGGCCGACGCCGCCAACCTGCGACCGGTGACCGGCACGACGGAGTAGCCGCGGTCGCGGGCGGCGGCGACCGCCTCACGCAGCAGGGAGGTCTTTCCGGAGCACGGCGGGCCGTCGATGGCCAGCAGGCCACCGGGCGCGGACAGGAAGCGGAGAACCGAAGCCCATTCACGATCCCGGCCGTACAATTTCGACACAATCCAGACTGCTACGCGTCTCGACTGACTGTCAATTCTGCGGGGTTTCTCCGTTACCGCGATTTTCACCTAATGCGACGAGTGGTGCCACCCGATCCAGTTCACGCACCACCGATAGGTGATCGGCCACGAACACCACTCCGGCGGACCGCAGCACGGCCAGGTGGCCGTCGAGCGCCGGGTGCGCGGCCTGGTCGTCGGACAGCTGCGGCAGCACGACCATCGGCGTGCGACGGCCCAACGCCTCGCACAGCACCGTGAGCGCCTGGTTGTCGGCGATCCCCAACGCCAGCTTGGCCAGCGAGTTCGCGGTCGCCGGCGCGAACACGAACGCGTCCGGCACAGGGTGGGGCTTGGGTTCGGCCGGCAACCGGGACGTCCACCGGACCGGCAGCCCGGTCAGCTCCGCCAACGCCGGCACCTGCGGCTCCAACCACCGGGCCGCCGACGGGGTGAACGTGATCGCCAACCGCCACCCCTCGGCCGCCAGGGGCCGGGCGAGCTCGTCCACGAACCACCGCTCGACCCCACCGGCCGCCGACGCGACCAACCCGAGCACAGTCACCGCAGCCTCACCCGCACCAACCCCACCGGACCCCGGCTCACCAGCACCCGACCGCTCCTCACCCCAGCCGGCTCAGCCGACCCCGCTCACCCGGCCCGGCCAACCCGACCTGGCTCATCCGACCTGGCTCATCCGACCTGGCTCACACCGGCCGCCGCAGCATCGCGCAGAACATCGCGTCCGTCCCGTGCATGTGCGGCCACAACTGCACCTGCGGCCCGTCACCCAGGTCCGGCACACCGGGGAAGAACTCCCGCGAGTCCAACCACTCCGCCCCGGTCCGGCGCGCGACGTCCGCCACGACACCCACCGTCTCCGACAGGTGCGGCGAGCACACCACGTACGCCACCACACCCCCGGGTCGGACCAGCGTCAACGCCGCCGTCAACAGCTCGCGCTGCAACCGGGCCAGCGGCGCCACGTCCGACGGCTGCCGCCGCCACCGCGCCTCCGGCCGCCGCCGCAACGCACCCAAACCGGTGCACGGCGCGTCCACCAGCACCCGGTCGAACCCGCCCTCCTCCAGCCCGGACTCGCGGCCGTCGGCCACGTGCACCGTGATCGGCAGGTCGCCCGCCGCCTTGCGGATCAGGTCCGCCCGGTGCGGCGCCTTCTCGACCGCGTCCATCGACGCGCCCGACAACACCGCCAGCGAGCCGAGCAGCACCGCCTTCCCGCCGGGTCCGGCGCACAGGTCGAGCCACCGCTCGTCCCGCCCTTCGACCGGCACCCGGGTCAACGCCACCGCGCACAGCTGGCTGCCCTCGTCCTGCACCGCCGCCAACCGCTGGCGCACCGGTTCGAGGTCACCCGGGTCACCCGCGCCCGCGTCCAGGTGCACCCCGTACGGCGAGTACGGCGCCACCTCGCCGCCGGTCATCGCGGCCAACTCGTCCGCGCTGCACTCGCCGGGCCGGGCGGCCAGGTGCACCGCAGGCCTCGAATCATCCGCGGCCAACGCCTCGCGCAACGGCGCCCCACGGCTGCCCAGGGCCTCGGCGAACGCCTGCGCGATCCACCGGGGGTGCGCGTTGGCCATGGCCACGTACCCGATCGGGTCGGTGTCCTCGTCCGGCGCGACCTCGTCCACCCAGGCCGCCTCGTCCTGCCCGGTGACGCGCCGCAGCACCGCGTTCGCGAACCCGGCCGCGCCCGATCCCCGGTCCGCCCGCACCAGGTCCACGGTCGACGCGACCGCCGCGTGCGCCGGGATGCGGGTGCGCAGCAGCTGGTAGGCGCCCAGCCGCAGCGCGTCGAGCACCGCACCGTCCACTTCGGACAGCGGCCGGTCGGTGCACGCGGCCAGCACCGCGTCCAGCAGCCCCTGGGCGCGCAGCGACCCGTACGTCAGCTCGGTCGCCAGGGCCGCGTCACGCCCGGTGATCCGGCGGTCCCGCAGGATCCCCGGCAGCACCAGGTTCGCGTAGGCGTCGCGCTGCCGGACCGCGCGCAGGGTGTCCAGCGCCGCCTGCCGGGCCGGGTCGTCCACCGGCGGCCGGGCCGGGCCGGTGCGCCCGCGCGGTGGGTGCGCGCGCTGCGGGCGGGATGGACGCGAAGACCTCTGGGTCATGAAATCCGTTCCCCCGCCTCGATCCGGGCGCCGCGCGCCCAGTCGGTCGCCGACATCCGCTTCTTGCCCTGCGCCTGCACGTCGCCCAGCGCCACCGGCTCGGTGGCCGTGCCGACCAGCACGCGCTTGCGCTCCACCCGGATCTCACCGGGCGCGAGCGCCTCACCGTCCGCGACCTCGACCGGGAGCACCGGACCGAGCTTGAGCCGTTCACCGCGGAACTCGGCCCACGCGCCGGGGTCCGGCGTCACCGCGCGGGCCACCCGGTCGATCGCGGCGGCGGGCGTGCCGAAGTCGAGCCGGGCGTCGTCCACGGTCACCTTCGGCGCGTAGCTCACGCCCTCCGCCGGCTGCGCCACGGGCCGCAGCGTGCCGTCCGCGATGCCGTCCACAGTGGACAACAGCAGCTTCGCGCCGGACTCGGCGAGCCTGCCGAGCAGGTCACCGGCCGTGTCCCGCTCGCGAACCCGCTCGGTCACCACGCCGAACACCGGGCCCGCGTCCAGCTCCTTGACGATGCGGAACGTGGTCGCGCCGGTGATGTCGTCGCCGTGCCGCACGGACGCCTGCACGGGCGCCGCGCCGCGCCAGGCCGGCAGCACCGAGAAGTGCAGGTTCACCCAGCCGTGGCGAGGGATCGCCAGGGCCGACTCGGGCAGCAGCGCGCCGTAGGCCACCACCGGGCACAGGTCCGGCTCCAGCTCCGCCAACCGCGCCTGGAACGCCGGGTCGCCCGCCTTGGCCGGGGTCAGCACCTCGATGCCGAGCTCGTCGGCCAGGGCCGCGACCGGTGAGCGCTCCACCCGGCGACCACGTCCGCTCGGCGCGTCCGGGCGGGTCACCACGGCCACGACCTCGTGCCGGTCGGAGTCCAGCAGCGCCCTCAGGGACGGCAGCGCGACCTCGGGCGTGCCGGCGAAGACCAACCGCATGTCAGACCCCTCCGCAACGCACGTCGGGACTCGGACAGGACGGCCTGGCTCCGTGGTCGAACACGCACTCTCCTCGCTCCTCCTGCGACAACCGCAGACCGCAAGTCTAGAAGAGCGCCTTCCACCGAGCTCGCCCACAACCCTCGCCCGCCACCCTGCCCGCGAGGTCGCGTCGGTCGTTCGCGACTCATTTCCCGGCGATCACGCTTTTCGATCGTCGGGAAATCAGGCGCGAACGACCGACTTCAGGCGACCGAGCCGCCGTCTGCGGAGCAGCGGCAATCAAACACCGAACAGGGGGTGCGGCGACTGCTTGATCGTCGGCACGCCGCCGTCGAACCACGACTGCTGCCGGATCGCCCGCATGGCCTCCTTGCGGGTCTGGTCATCCAGCCGGTCCAGGAACAGCACGCCGTCCAGGTGGTCGGTCTCGTGCTGGACGCAGCGGGCCAGCAGGTCCGTGCCCTCGACCTCGATCGGCTCGCCGTGCATGTTCCAGCCCTTGGCCACCACGTGCTTGTGCCTGCGGCAGTCCCACGACAGGCCGGGGATGGACAGGCAGCCCTCCGGGCCGTCCTGCTCCTCCTCGCCGACCACGTCGAACGTCGGGTTGACCAGGTGCCCGGCGAACCCGTCGCAGTGGTAGGTGAACACCCGCAGCCCCACGCCCAGCTGCGGCGCGGCCAGCCCGGCGCCGCCCGCTTCGCTCATGGTGTCCCACAGGTCCTTGACCAGCTTGCGCAGCTCCGCGTCGAAGTCGGTGACCTCGACGGCGGGCGTCCGCAGCACCGGGTCGCCGAACAGCCGGATCGGTTGGACGGTCACGCGCACTCCTCGAAGCCTGGGGAGGTTCCAGTCTACGAAAGCCCGCTCAGTGCTCCAGGTCACGGCCGAGGATGGCGACCCCGACCAGGGCGGCCAGGAGGTGCCCGACGAACCTGGCCGCGGTCGTGACGGGGGCGGACGCCCTCACCACCGTCCTGGTCGCGGACGGCGTGGTCGAGGATGTCATGGTGATCGTGGTCATGCCCGCTCCTCGGCGCTCGGCTCCTCGCGTGCTCCCAGCGTGCGCCGCACGGCCGTCGGCGGGCATCCGCTCGGAGTAGCGAATGTCCCTCATCCCCCGGGATGAGGTCGGCTGCAACGCCGGGGGCCCCTGCGGCTACCTACTGGCATGACCGCTGCGACATCGGGCCGGCAGGGGGCAGGACGAGTGTCGGACACCGACGGGGAGCTGTGGGCGCGTGGCGACAAGGCGGCGTTCGCCGCGTTGTTCGACCGGCACGCCGAGGCGGTGTGGAACCACGCCTACCGGCTGACCGCGTCGTGGTCGCTCGCCGAGGACCTGACCTCCGCCACGTTCCTGGCCGCGTGGCGGCGCCGTTCGGACATCACGCTGGTCCGCGACAGCGCCCTGCCGTGGCTCTACACCGTGGCGGGCAACCTCGCGCGCACCGAGTTCCGCCGCCTCGGCCGGTTCCGGCGGGCGTTGCTGCGGGTGCCCGGCCAGGAGGTGGTGCCCGACCACGCCGAGAGCGTCATCGCCTCGGTGGACGACGACCGCGCGTTACGCCGGGTGCTGGACGTGGTGGCGACCCTGCCGAGAGCCGAACGGGAGGCCGTGGAGCTGGTCCTGCTGGGCGAGCTGTCCACGGCGGAGGCCGCCGAGGTGCTCGGTGTCGCCGAGGTGAGCGTGCGCTCGCGGATCTCGCGGGCCCGTGCCCGACTGCGTGCTGTGGAGGAGCGATGAGCCAGCCGGACCTGACCTTGCCGGACCTGCCGCCGCGCCGTCCCCTGCCGCCCGACGTGCGGGAACGCCTGCGTCGACGTGTCCTGGGCGGTGGGGGTGCGCGGGCACCGCTGGCCGCCGCCGCGGCCGCCGTCGTGCTCATCGCGGGCGGTGCGATCGTCGCCCAGTCGACGCAGGGCGACACGAACGCCGTCACGCCGCCGTCCACGACCTCCACGACCGGGCCGTCACCGGACCAGTCGCCGGTCACCGCCGTCACGCCCGGCACGACCGCCGGTGATGCGACGCGGTGCGGGCTCGGCGACGCGGACGTGCGGTTCACCCTCGGCTTGGCGGGCCGCCGGATCCTCGTGACGCGGGACGACCGGTTCTGCGAGCTCACGCACACGACGATCTCGACCAGCAACCCCGAGGTCGACGCGGTCCCGTTGGCGGGCGGTGCGGCGGCGGTGCTGTGGCGCAGCGGGTCCGCCGTGCTCGTCGGCCGCGTGCCGGCCGGGACCAGCCGCGTCCAGCTGAACTCCGGTGACCCGACCGGCACCGGGCCCATGCCGGTCTCGCTGGTGCACGACCTGTTCGTGACCCCGTACACCACCACGGGCATGTCGGTGGACTTCATCACGCCGTCCGGCCCCGTGTCCGCGGGGATCGACGTGGCGGCGCTGCCGACCCCGCAGGTGTGGGGGGCGCCGCGGGAGGAGCTGCCGGCGGGCGACCCGGACGTGGCCCGGTGCCTGGACCAGGCCCTGCGGGACGCGGCGGGGTGGGTGGGAGACCCGCTGAAGTGGCGCCCGGGAGCGCTCGTGGGCCCGGAGGCCGACGCCCGGCTGGTGCTCCACGACCAGGCGGGCAAGACCGCCTACTGCGAGTTCCGCCAGGGTCGGCCGTCCCTCGTGCACGAGGAGAGCACGTCACCGCGGCGGGGCGGGTCGTTCGAGGTCCGCTACGTGACGTCGAGCCAGACCGGCCCCAGGCCGGACGACGGGTACGTGCTGCTGGCGGGCACGGTCGACGCGGCACGGGTGGGTGGCATCGAGGTCACCGCCCCGCGGGGCGGAACGGTGGCGGCCACCCTGCGGGACGGCACGTTCGCCGCCCGGCTGGACGACCAGGAGCTGCCCGACCCCCTCTTGAAGGGCTTCCGGCTGCGCGTACTCGACCACGGCGACCAGCCGATCGAGACCGTGACGCTGGACTGAGACGCGGGTGGTCCCACCCGTACGAGGGGGCGGGTGGGACCACACCGCCCGGTCAAGGTGCCGGCCACACCGCCCGGGCCGCACCGCCGCCGCGCCGGGACGTCTCCGCTGCCGCGCGCCACCGGCCGTCGGGCAGGCGTTCGACCGCCGTGACCGCGCCGATCTCGTTGGCCGACGTGAACCGGTGGCCCAGCGCGCGCAGCGGCTCGGCTTCCGCGCTCGCCAGAAACGCGGCCTCGGCCTGCGTGTTGGTGGCGTTGCGCTGGGACGCGCGCGGCGCGGCGATGGCCTCCACCAGCGGCGTGCCGCGGTCCAGCCGCCGGGTCAGCACCTGGACGACCGTGGTGATGATCGACGCGCCACCGGGCGAGCCGAGCGCCAGCACCGGCTGACCGTGCTGCAGCACGATCGTCGGCGTCATGGACGAGCGGGGCCGCTTGCCGGGTCCGGGCAGGTTCGGGTCCGGCACGCCCGGCGTCACGGGGGTGAACGAGAAGTCGGTCAGCTCGTTGTTGAGCAGGAACCCGCGACCGGGCACCACGATCCCGCTGCCGCCCTCCTGCTCGATGGTCAGGGTGTAGGCGACCACGTTGCCCCAGCGGTCGGCGACGGTCAGGTGCGTGGTGTCCGTGCCCTCGTACGGGGTGACGGTCGGTTCCCCGGTGGTACCGCACGGCGTCGGGTTGCGCGGGTCGCCCGGAGCGACGGTGCCGGTCATGGCGGCGGTCGGCGAGATCAGGCACGCCCGGCTGTCGGCGAAGCGCTGGGAGAGCAGCTCCCGGGTCGGCACGTCGCTGAACGCCGGGTCGCCCACCCACCGGTTGCGGTCGGCGAACGACAGCCGGCTCGCCTCCAGGAACCGGTGCAGGTACTGGACGGAGGTCTCGGCGGCCAGGTCCGTGGTCTCCAGGATGTTCAACGCCTCACCGGCGGTCGTGCCACCGGACGACGGCGGCGCCATGCCGAACACGTCGTAGTCGCGGTACCGGATGCGGGTCGGCTCGCGCAGCGGCGCCTCGTACCGGGCGAGGTCGGCCTCGGTCAGGTCGCCGGCGCGGACCTCGCGGGTGGTGCCGGCCACCACGGGTGGCTGCCGGACCGCCGCGACCAGGTCACGCCCCACCTCACCGCGGTAGAACTCCGACACGCCGTGCCGCCGCAGCGCGCGGTAGGTGTCGGCGAGGTCGGGGTTGCGGAACGTGCTGCCGACCGCGGGCGCGGCGCCGCCGGGCAGGTACAGCGCGCTGGTCGAGGTGAAGTCGGCGAACCGGGCGGCGTTGTCGCTGACCTGCCGGTGGAACGTGGCGTCGACGGTGAAGCCGCGCCGGGCCAGTTCCTCCGCGGGCCGCACGGCCCGGTCGAGCGACCACGAGCCCCACCGCCGCAGCGCCTCCTGCCACGTGCGCGGCGTGCCCGGCACACCCACCGACAGCCCGCTGGTCACGGCCTCGGCGAACGGGATCGGCGCGCCGTCCTCGACGAACAGGTCGGCGTCGGCGGAGGCGGGCGCGGTCTCCCGACCATCCACTGTGGACACCTGGCGGGTTCGGGCGTCGTAGTGGACGAAGAACCCGCCGCCGCCGATACCGGCCGAGAACGGGTCGGTGACGCCCAGCGCGGCGGCCACGGCGACCGCGGCGTCCACCGCGTTGCCGCCGCGGCGCAGCACGTCGACGCCGATCTGGGAGGCGTCGGGGTCGACACTGGACACCACGCCACCGAAGCCGACGGCGACCGGCTCCCGCGGTGGCGCCTGGGCGGCAGCGGTGGCGGTGGCGGGCAGGAGGGGTACGACTAGGAGGGATGCGAGGACGCTGGCGACAGTCGACCGGAGCATCGTTCCCTTCTACTCCACCCCGGCGGAAAGCAGAACCACCCGCGAGTCGTCGTGTCGGGTTCGGCCTCAGAGGACTTCGAGGGGGTCGAGCTTCACCCGCACCACGTCCGGCTCCTTGCGGGCGCTGCGCACGGCCAGCACCTCGGCCAGCACCGTGGCCAGCGCGCGCCCGTCCGCCCGGGACACCCGGACCAGGGCGCGTTCCTTGTCCTCGGACAGCGGCACCGGGCCCAGGACCTCGCCCGTCCGCGGCAGGTGCAGCTCCTCCAGGACACCGGCCAGCGCGTCCGGCGCGCCGTCCACGGTCGCCATCCGCACGGCGGGCGGGAACCCCAGCTCCGCCCGCGCGGCCAGCTCCTGCCGGGCGTGCCACACCGGGTCCCACCGGACCAGGGCCTGCACCGGCGCCAACGACGAGTCGGCGACCACGACCACCCGCCCGGCCGCGTGGACCAGGGCCGCGGCCGTCATCCACCGGCGCAGCGCCTCCTCCGCCGCACGCAGGTCGGCCCGGCCGAGCAGCGCCCAGCCGTCCAGCAGCAGGGCCGCGCCGTAACCGCCCTCGGCGAGCGGTTCCGCGCCCGGCGTGGCCACCACCAGCGACCGACCGCCCGGCACCTCGGCCAGCACCTCGTCACCGCCCGACGTGCGGACCGGCACCCCGCTGAACGCGCGCCCCAGCTCCTCGGCCGTGCGGCGGGCGCCGATGACCTGGCCGCGCAGCCGGCGCGAACCGCAGTTCGGGCAGCGGTACGCCGCCTCCGTGGCACCGCACCACCGGCAGTACGCGGGCCTGGGCACACCGTCCTGCGTGCCGCCGGGCAGGGCCAGCGGGCCGGCGCACCGGCGGCAGCGGGCCGGTGACCGGCACTGACCGCAGGCCAGCGCGGGCACGTAACCGCGCCGGGGCACCTGGATCAGCACCGGCGTGTCGGCCGCCAGCGCCGCCCGCGCCGCGTCGAACGCGATCGACGGCAGCCGGGCCGACCGCGCCGCCGGGTCCTTCACCTCCTGCCACTCGCTCTCACCCACCGCCGCCACCCTGGGCGCCACGGCGCGCAGCACGTCCCGGCCCGCGACCACCTCGTGCGCCCAGCCGCTGTCCACCAGCAGCTGCGCCTCCGCGGTCCGGGCGAACCCGCCGACCAGCAGCGACGCACCGGTCAGGTGCGCGCGCTGCACCAGCACGTCCCGCACGTTCGGGTACGGCATGCGCGGCTCGGCGTGCAGGTCGTCGCCGTCGTCCCAGACCGCCACCAGCCCGAGGTCGCGCACCGGCGCGAAGGCCGCGCCACGCGTGCCCAGCACCACCCGCACCGCACCCCGCCGCACGGCCAGCCACCGCTTGTACCGCTCGGACGGCCCGAGGTCGGCCGACAGCGTCACCACGCCCGCCTCGCCCACCAGCGCCGTGCACGCCCGGTGCAGCCGGGCCAGGTCGCGGTGGTCCGGCACGACCACGAGCGCGCCCTTGCCCGTGCTCGCCATCGACGCCGCCGCCTCGGCCAGCCGGGCGGGCCAGTCCTCCGCGGGCAACGCCTGCCACACCGCCCGCGCGGCCCGGCCGGAGCGCAGGGCGTCCAGCAGGTTCGGCCCGAACGGGTACCGCGACCAGCCCTCGTCCGGCGGCGCCGCCGGCGGCGGGGCCGGCTCGTCGGACGGCTTGGCCTCCACCCGCGCGTGCCGGGGCGGTATCGCCATCCGCAGCACGTCGATCAGCGAACCCGCGTACCGGTCGGCCACCGCCCGCGCCAGCTCGGCCACCTCCGGCGACAACACCGGCTCCGGCGAGATCACCCGGTCGAGGAACGTCAGCTTGCGCCCGTACTCCGAGGTCTCCACCCGTTCCAGCAGGTAGCCGTCGACCAGCTGGCCCGCGAACCGCACCCGCACCCGGCAGCCGGGCACCGCGTCCGCGTCCTGCTCGGTCGACACCTGGTAGTCGAACGGCCGGTCCAGGTGGGCCAACGGCACGTCCACGCACACGCGGGCAACCGGCAGCGAGGCGGCGGGAACCCGCTCACCTCGCCTGGTAGTCGCCTTGCCCGCCACGGGTGGAGGTCTACCAGAGACCCGGGTGGGCGCCCGCGCCCCGGACCGCCATCGATGAAGCCACACCCCATTGTCGAACAACAGTTCGAACCAAGCAAGATCACGAACGGGTGATCAGCCCGACACGCTCTCCCGCCCGTTCTCCACGTGCCCGGCCAGCCTGCGGTGGAAGCCGCCGTCGGCGGTGATCGTCAGGTCGTACCAGCCGTGCCGGAACGCGGTCAGCCACGGCACCAGCCGCCGCTTGCCCGGCCGCACCGCCACCTTGAAGTCCCGCCCGTCACCCACCACGGCGAACGTCACGTCCTCCGCACCGGAGTTCGCCAACGTCACCGACAGCACCCGGCTGTGCCCGTGCACCGACGACTCCACCGCCACCGTCTCGCCGCGCCCGCCCGCGAACTCGCGCCGGAACCCGTTCGGCCCCACCACGGTGAACCGGTACCGCCCGTCGAACGGCACCGCGACCTCCGCCGACGACCGCACGTCGAAGTGCTCCGGGCACTCGAACTCCCCCACGCACGGGTACAGCGCCAGGTGCACGCTCTCGTCACCCGAGTTGCGCAGCGCCAGCCGCACCTCACCGCCGACCACCGCTCCGGACCCGGCTGCGCCACGACCGGCCGCCGTGCCCGCCGGGTGAAGTCGAACGCCGACGTCAGGTCGCCGCACACGGTCCGCCGCCACGCGCTGATGCCGGGTGCCGGCACACCCAGCCAGCGCTCCAGGAACCGGGTCGTGGACGAGTGGTCGAACACCTGCGAGTCGACGTACCCGCCGACCGTCCACGGCGACACGACCACCATCGGCACGCGCGGACCCAGCCCCAGCGGAAGGCCGCCGACGTGCTCGTCGGCCACCTCGCGTGGCGGGCGTGGTGGCGGCACGTGGTCGAAGTAGCCGTCGTTCTCGTCGTAGGTGATGAACAACGCGGTCGAGTCCCACACCCGCGGCACCGACGCCAACGCGTCCAGCACCTGGTAGGTCAGCGCCGCACCGGCGGCGGGCGACGACGCGCCGGGGTGCTCGGAGTCCACCGACGAAGCCACCAGGTACGACACCCGGGGCAGCCGGCCCGCCACCACGTCGGCCCGGAACGACGCCGCCAGCTCCCCCGGCCGCACCCGCCGCAATGCCCCGTCGTACAGCGCGCGCTCCTCCGCCGGGAGCAGCGCGACGCCTTCCTCCAACCACGCCAGCATGTCCGCCGGGGACGACGACCGGCCCAGCTCCGCGTAGAACGCGTCGAGGCTGGGGTACGCCCCGCGCAGCGCCTTGCGGGCGATCAGCTTGAACCGGGTGAAGAACTCCAGGTTGTTGTCCTGGAAGTTGTCCCACTCCTGGTAGACCCGCCACGAGTGGCCCGCCTCCCGCAGGCGCTCGGGGTAGGTCGGCCAGTCGTACCCCGGGTGCGTCGCCTCGGCGTACGCGGCGTTGGTGACGGCCCGCTCGCCGGACGCCTCGAACCCCGTGCAGCCGCTCACCCAGTAGTTCCGGTTGGGGCTGGTGGAGGTCGGCACCGAGCAGTGGTAGGCGTCGCAGACGGTGAACGTGTCCACCAGCTCGTAGTGGAACGGCAGGTCCCGCCGGTCGTAGTACGCCATGGTGGCCGGGCTCTTCGCGGGCACCCAGCCGTCGTGCCAGCCGCCGCGCAGCGCCCGGTGCCCGCCGTCCCAGCTGTGGTCGAGGTCCCCGATGTACTGCACGTCGCCGCCGCTCGCGCCGCGCACCGGGAACGGCAGCACGCCGTGCTGCGAGAACACGCCGTCGATCGCGTTGCGGTCGGAGAAGCCGCGCACACCGCGCAACGTGCCGTAGTAGTGGTCGAACGACCGGTTCTCCTGCATGAGCAGCACGACGTGCTCGATCGCGGCCAACCCACCCGGCCGGGGTTCGCGGGCCAGCGCCTCGTGCACCGACGGCGGCAGCAGGGACCCCGCCACGGCGGCGGTGAGCAGCGTGCGACGCGTGACCGGCATGCTGCGTGTCTAACGCCCGCCGGTGAACTCAGGAGGTCTTGCGGACCAAGCCCGTGAAACCCGCGACGAACAACGTCGCGAAAGCCCACGCGAGCACCTGCAGCACCCACGTGGACACCATCACGACCTGGCCGAGGCCGCTGGTGGTGACGAGCTGGCACCGGACGCCGTCCGGCTTGGCCAAGGGCATCACGGCGTTCAGCGCGTGCCCGACCTGCTCGACCGCGCCGCACGACCGCACCAGCCCGGCCGGTCCGGCGACCCCGGCGACCAGCGCGGCCGCCGCCGCCAGCGTGCCGAGCAGCCACACCAGCGCCACCGCGGGCCGGTAGCCGTACCCGACGGTGGCCCCGGTGACCCGGTGCCACAGCCTGCCCCACCTGGTCAGCCGGCCGCGACGCACCAGGTCGCGCTGCTGCGCCACCCTGATCCGCCGCGCGTCCCGCTCGTTGCCCGCCGCCTGGTGCGCCGCCGCGAGCTGCGCGTACGGCTGGCTGGCGTACCCCGGCGTCCGCGTGGCGAGCACGTCCAGCCACTCGTCCACGGTCGCGTCCCGCGGCACGCCCGCATAGGTCAGGCCGTCCAGCTCGACCTCGCCGTCGAGGCAGTCCGGCGGGAGCAGCACCTCCAGGCCGACCCGGACCTGCTTCACGTCCAGCGCCACAGCACCCGCGCACCGACCGCCGCGCAACACCAGTTGGCCGCCGATGCGGGCGCCGCGCAGGCGCACCGCCGCGTACCGGTCGGACCCGGTGGAGGCGCGGAAACCGCCGCCGAGGTGCACCGTGTCGTCCACCTGCAGGTCCACGCCGAGCAGCGCCGAGTCACCCGGTGACCGCAGGTGCGCGCCGCGGCAGTGGAGGTTGCCGCCCAGCCGCGCGCCATCCAGCCGGATCGTGCCGACGGCCTGGACCTCGGTCAGGTAGAGGTGGCTGCCGGTGCGCAGCTTCACGCCGTGCACCGCGTGGTCGCGCTCGGACTTCAGGTGCGACCGGGACAGGCTGACGTGGCCGCCGATCGACGCCTCGCCCAGGTCGAGCGCCCAGTCGGCGGCGCCGCCGTCCAGCCGGGCGTGCTGGAGCAGCAGGTAGTGGTCGAGCTTCAGCCACGGCGCCGACACGGCGGGCGCGACCAGGCCGCTCAGGTCGAGCGACGTCAGCCGCGCCCGGTCCAGCAGCACCGGTTCGTCGGCGGTGCAGTCGCGCAGCACCACGGGCCGCGAGACCACGACGTCCGACAGGTCCAACTGCCCGGTGATGCGCGCGCCGCTGATCCGCAGGCCCCGCTGGTCGAGTTCGTCGGTCAGCAGGTCCCGGATCAGCGACGCGGGCAGCGCTTCGCCGTCGAGGTCCACGGCCTCGCCGCGGACCAGGCGCCCGGTTAAGGCCTCACGCACCCGCGGCGGCGCGGAGGGCGTCGGCGCGGTCGGTGTTCTCCCACGGCAGCTCGATGTCGGTGCGGCCGAAGTGGCCGTACGCGGCGGTCGGGGCGTAGATCGGGCGCAGCAGGTCCAGGTCGCGGATGATCGCGGCCGGACGCAGGTCGAAGACCTCACCGATCGCCTGCTGGATCTTGGTCGGGTCGACCGTCTCGGTACCGAAGGTCTCCACGAACAAACCCACCGGCGCCGCCTTCCCGATCGCGTACGCCACCTGCACCTCGATCCGCGTGGCCAGACCCGCGGCCACCGCGTTCTTCGCCACCCACCGCATCGCGTACGCCGCCGACCGGTCCACCTTCGACGGGTCCTTGCCCGAGAACGCACCACCACCGTGCCGCGCCATACCACCATAGGTATCGACGATGATCTTGCGACCGGTCAGGCCCGCGTCACCCATCGGACCGCCGATGACGAACCGGCCAGTCGGGTTGACCAGCAGCCGCACGTCGGAGGTGTCCAGGCCGAGCGCGTCGACCTCGGGCGCCACGACGTGCTGCCGGATGTCGACGCCGAGCAGCTTCTCCAGGTCGATGCCGTCCGCGTGCTGCGTGGACACCACGACCGTGTCCAGCCGCACCGGCTGGTCACCCGCATACTCGATCGTGACCTGCGTCTTGCCGTCCGGACGCAGATACGGCACCGTGCCGTCCTTGCGCACCGCGGTCAACCGCCGCGACAACCGGTGCGCCAGCGCGATCGGCAACGGCATCAACTCCGGCGTGTCCGTGCAGGCATACCCGAACATCAGGCCCTGGTCGCCCGCACCCTGCTTGGCGATCTCGTCCTCGGCACCCTCGACCCGCTTCTCGAACGCCGTGTCCACGCCCTGCGCGATGTCGGGCGACTGCGAACCGATCGCCACGTTCACACCGCACGAATAACCGTCGAAACCCTTGGCCGACGAGTCGTACCCGATCTCCACGATCTTGTCCCGCACGATCGACGGGATGTCGGCATACGCCTCGGTCGTCACCTCACCCGCGACGTGCACCTGACCAGTGGTGACCATCGTCTCCACCGCCACGCGCGAACGCGGGTCCTTGGCCAGCAACGCGTCCAGGATCGAGTCGCTGATGGCGTCGCAGATCTTGTCCGGGTGCCCTTCGGTCACCGACTCACTGGTGAACAGCCTGCTGCTGTGCTGGCTCACGACACTCCCTAACTGTCCGATCTGCGAATGGTCTGAAGCTTACCGAGGGCCCGGGTCCGACGGTCGGGCTTGGACCGCCGGAGCTACGGCGTCCCACAATGCGGACGCCAGCCGTGCCTTCGAGCCGTGCGGGATCGGGGTCTCGGCGCCGTCCGCGGACAACAGCCAGCCCGCGTTGTCCTCGACCTCGAACGCGCGACCGTCGCCGACGGCGTTGACGACGAGCCAGTCGCAGCCCTTGCGCTTGAGCTTCGCGCGACCGTACTCGAGCACGCCCGTCCCGGCGTCCCCGGTCTCGGCCGCGAAGCCCACGACGACCTGGCCGGGGCGCCGTGCGGCGACCAGTTCGGCCAGGATGTCCGGGTTGCGGGTGAGCGCGACCGGTTCGGGGTCGCGCTCGGTCTTCTTGATCTTGTGCTCGACCTGGTCGACGGGCCGGAAGTCGGCGACGGCGGCGGCCATCACCACCACGTCGGCCGTCGCGGCGACCGCGTGCATCGCGTCACGCAGCTCCAGCGCCGAACCGACCCGCACGACGTCCACCCCGGCGGGCGCGACCAGGTCCGCGGTGTGCGCGGCGACCAGCGTCACCCGCGCGCCGCGCTGGGCGGCGACCCTGGCCAGCGCGTAGCCCTGCCGGCCGGACGAGCGGTTGCCCAGGAAGCGCACCGGGTCCAGCGCCTCGCGCGTGCCGCCCGCCGACACGGCGACGTGCACGCCTTCCAAATCGCGCGGCAGCGCGTCGGGGCGCGCCAGCAGCAACCGGGCCAGGTCGACGATCTCGGCGGGCTCGGGCAGCCTGCCCTTGCCGGTGTCCTTGCCGGTCAGCCTGCCGCTGGCGGGCTCGGCGACGACCACGCCGCGGGACCGCAGCAGCGCCACGTTGGCCTGCGTCGCCGGGTGCTCCCACATCTCGGTGTGCATCGCCGGGACGAGCAGGACGGGGCAGCGCGCGGTCAGCAGCGTGTTGGTGAGCAGGTCGTCGGCCAGGCCGTGGGCGGCCTTCGCGATCAGGTTCGCCGTGGCGGGCGCGACGACGACCAGGTCGGCGTTCTGGCCGAGCTTCACGTGCGGCACGGACGGCACGTCCTCGAAGACGCCGGTCTGCACGGGCTGGCCGGACAGCGCCTCGAACGTGGCCGCGCCGACGAACTTCAGCGCGCCGTCCGTGGGCACGACGCGCACGGAGTGACCGGACTCGGTGAGCCGGCGCAGCACCTCGCACGCCTTGTACGCGGCGATGCCCCCGCCCACGCCGAGGACGACCCGCGGGCGGTCGGGGGCGTCAACGGCCTCGGTCACTCGCCCTCGGTGTGCTCGAGCAGACCCGCGTGGATCTCCCGGAGCGCGATCGACAGCGGCTTCTCGCGCGGGCCGGGCTCGACCAGCGGGCCGACGTACTCCAGCAGGCCCTCGCCGAGCTGCGCGTAGTAGTCGTTGATCTGGCGCGCGCGCTTGGCGGCGTAGATCACCAGCGCGTACTTCGAGCTGACCTGCTCCAAGAGGTCGTCGATCGGGGGGTTGGTGATGCCCTCCGGAGTACCCGAGAGCGGGCCCAGCTCGGTGTGCGTGGTCACTCGTCAACGCTCCTGCGGTTCAAGGGTGGGTCTGCGGGCCGTCCCGCGCCGCGCGACGCGCGTGCTCACGCGTCGGGCACCGGGCCGACCACCAAGTTTAGCAAGCTCGCGGCGGCGGACTTCACGTCGTCGTTCACCACGACCTCGTCGAACTCCGGCTCGGCCGCCAGTTCTTCCCGGGCGATCTCCAGCCGGCGGGCGACGACGGCGGGGTCCTCCGTGCCGCGGCCGGTCAGCCGACCGACCAGGTCCTCCCACGACGGCGGGGCCAGCATGACCAGCTGGGCCTCCGGCATCGCGACCCGGACCTGCCGGGCGCCCTGCAGCTCGATCTCCAGCAGGGACGGCGTGCCGGACGCCAGGGCCCGCACGACGGGCGCCTTGGGCGTGCCGTAGCAGTTGCCCGCGAACTCGGCGTGCTCCAGGAACTCGCCCCGGGCGACCATGTCGCGGAACTCGGCGGCATCGACGAAGTGGTAGTGCACCCCGTCGACCTCGCCCGGTCTCGGCTTCCGCGTGGTCACCGAGACGCTGAAGTGGATCTCCGGCCCCATCCGGCGCAGCTCGGCCAGCACGCTGGACTTGCCCACACCGGACGGACCGGACAGAACGGTGAGGCGGGGCCGGGCGCGAACGCCCGACCCCACCCCGGTGCCATCACTCACTCGCCGCTGAACTCGGTGAGCAGCGCCTTGCGCTGCCGCTCACCCAGGCCGCGCAGCCGACGGGACGGAGCGATCTCAAGGCGCTCCATGATCTGCTGCGCACGCACCTTGCCGACGCCCGGAAGGGCCTCAAGCAGCGCGGACACCTTCATCTTGCCAAGGACCTCGTCGCTCTCGGCGGCCTTCAGCACGTCCGTCAGGGTCGTGCCGCCACGCTTGAGGCGCTCCTTGAGCTCAGCCCGAGCGCGACGAGCGGCAGCAGCCTTCTCCAGCGCTGCGGCCCGCTGCTCCTCGGTAAGCTGGGGAAGGGCCACGATTTCCTCCGTGGTGTGGGAATTTCAATTCTGGATCGGTGCCGCGACCGTACCGAGCGCAATTGCCTGGGTACAACGTGGGTCCCAGTCAGGTGAATCTTTGTCAGCGCTGGAGTGGTTGCGGCGGGTGGTAGTAGTACCAACACCCTCCAACAGGTCCATCACCGCCACCGGTAACGCCCTGCGCACGCCTTGTGTGGTATGCGCTCGATGGGTGATGGACCCGCCGGTGGCCAGGACCGTACCAGGGACCGTTTGCGCAGGTGAGCGGACGGCGCGAAGCGTGTCGCGATTTGATCGTGATCACATCTCCAGGGACCGCCGGACGGCGTCCACCGCAGACCGCAACTTTGCGGTCTCGGGACCGTGCTTGAGCACGTCCCGGGACGACGTCGGCAGCACTCCGCGCAGCTCCGGACCGAACAGCGCGCGGAGGTCCGCGACTGTTGCGCCCTGAGCCCCGAAACCCGGCGCGAGCACGTATCCGCGCAGGTCAGAGAGGTCCACGCCCAGCTCGTCCACGGTCGCACCGACCACCAGGCCGACATCGCCGAACGGCTCCGCGCCCGCGTTCGCACGGGCCGCGGCGTCCACGATCGACTGCGCCACGGAACGCCCGTCGGAGCCCACCGCGCGCTGCACGGAGGCACCCTCGGGATTCGAAGTCAACGCGAGGACGAATATTCCGCGACCGCTCCCGGCGGCGGCTTCGAGCGCCGGGTCCAGCGACCCGAACCCGAGGTACGGCGACGCGGTGACCGCGTCGCCCGCCAGCGGGGAGCCCTCGGTGAGGTAGGCCGCCGCGTACGCGGCCATGGTCGAGCCGATGTCGCCGCGCTTGGCGTCCACCAGCACGAGCGTGCCGCTGTCCCGGAGGTCGGCGATGACCCGTTCGAGCACCGCCACGCCCCGCGAGCCGTGCGCCTCGAAGAACGCCGCCTGCGGCTTCACCAGCGCCACCCGACCGCCGAACGCCTCCACGCAGGTCAGCGCGAACCGCTCCAGCCCGGCGGCGTCCTGGGAGAGCCCCCAGGACGCCAGCAGGCCGGGGTGCGGGTCGATGCCCACGCACAGGGGTCCGTGCTCGGCGACCGCCTTCGCCATCCGTGTCGCGAACCTCTGGGCGGTGAACCTCACGCGTCACCCCGCAGGGCCGCTTGGAGGGCCTGGAGGGGCCGCACGCCGATGTCACCGCGGATGGCGGCCTCGATGCCGTGCACGGCCGCCGCCGCGCCCTGGATCGTGGTCACGCACGGGATGTCCTTGGCCACGGCCGCGGTGCGGATCTCGTAGCCGTCGATGCGCGGCCCGTTGTTGCCGTACGGGGTGTTGATGATCATGTCGACGCTGCCCGCGAGGATCGCGTCGACGATGTTGTCCGCACCCTCGAAGTGCTTGCGCACGACCGTGCAGGGGATGCCGTTGCGCCGCAGCACCTCGGCCGTGCCCGCAGTGGCCAGCACCTCGAAGCCCAGGTCCGCGAGCCGCTTGACCGGGAAGATCATGGCCCTCTTGTCCCGGTTGGCCACCGACACGAACACCCGCCCTGACGTGGGCAAAGAGCCGTAGGAGGCGGTCTGGGACTTGGCGTAGGCCATGCCGAAGGACACGTCGATGCCCATGACCTCGC
>NZ_LWLC01000028.1:0-102471 GCF_001905065.1 Saccharothrix sp. CB00851 | reverse complement strand
TCGCCCGCCGCAGCCGCACCGGGTCCTTCGCGGTCCTGGTGACCCGCTGGAGCTTCCGGCCTTCCTCCATCGACAACGGCCTGACGAACACGCTCGGACGACGAGCCACGACCACCTCCCGCACTCGACATGCGGGACCAGCCTGACCGATCAACCCAGCCGATCGATTACCGGGTCAACCCTCCGAGACGCACCACTAGCGTGAGTTGCCACGGACCTACCTGGCACCGCCACCTTCCTGTCCACCATGACCAGCTCTCGCCTTTCCTTTGGTAGAGCTTGGTCGGGCTGTGGATCGGAGGGAGGTTGATCCAGTGGAGCAGGACCTGGTGCAGCGGGGTCTCGTCACTGCCGATCGACTGCCCGTGGACAAGTCCGCCCGCGGAGTTCCGTAGCAGACCCGCTACCTCGTACACGCCGTAGGGTTGGCGCACGCGGAGCTCGATGTCGGACTTGTCCATCATTTCCAACGCCCAGCGCGCTGGTGGTGCCTCATCGAGGTGCCAGACGACGTCGAGCTGAGACCCGCACCTCAGCAGGACCCGGCCTCGAAGTTCTTGACCGTCTGCTTCGAGCAAGGGCCCCTCGTAGAGCTGAATGTCCTCGCCCGGCTCGTTGAACGGGTGGGCGGGAACCAGTGGCTCCTCGCCGAGGCTTTCAGGTGCCGCAGTTGCCATTGCCCGATCCAACCAGGACGATCAGCGGACGCCGGAGAACGCGGGCAAAGAGTTCCACAGGCTCACCTCCACGTCGGACGTCGGTGAGGACGGCCAGTTACAGATCACCGATCTATTGGACAGCGTGGAGTGACGCGCAGTGCGGAACCGCTGCCGATAGAAGTCGGCTACTCGCGGATTCGCTTCTGACGCAGGATGCCAGTTTGCTGGTGGCCTCCGCTGCGGGCATCAGGACCGTAGGGCTCCCGTTCCTTTTGTTGCGATTACCGGAGCAGGCCCAGAGATCTCAATATGCGTCCGGTATCCGCCCCGTCGATGATCATGTAGGAGCGGCGGTGCCGCGCGTCGTGGGCGTAGGCGTCCATCATGCCAACCACGCTCGGCTTGATCTGATGACAGTGCTGCAGAACGAGTAGCTCCGCAGGCTCGGTGAACAGCCGGTCGATCTGGTCGCCATTCTTGCCCAGGGCCTTGACGTCCATGGCGCGAGGGTAGCCTGGTCCCTTGAACAGCCACGCGGCCGACACCTGGCGCCCGCGAGCGAACACTCGTGACGTGTAGAGGTCGGAGCGCTCGCCACCCCAGTCCTTCGGAACGTATGATTCGCCGATCAGCCCGGCAAAGGCGCGTTTCACCGTGTCCTCCGGCACCCGCAGGACCGCTTCACCCTCGGCCTCGGTGAGGGGAGATGCGAAGTCGATTCCGCTGAACTGGCCGATATCGCTGGGGTAAACCCGCGCTCCCGACGCGGAGCCTCCGGTGCCAAGGTCGTCATCGACGAACGACCTGATTCCGATGAAGGCCGGCCTGAGCTCGATTCGCTCTGCGCTGAGATTGGTGACCGTCCCGATCAGGTAGGCCCGCCTGTTCCCGGTGAGGCTGCCGGGTGCGGAGGAACTGGCGATTCTTTCCGCGTTGAATGTTCCGGTGACGCGCACCGGCTCGCCCGCGTCGAGCACCGCCGTGAAGCTGGTCGGTTTGAAGCCGGGGGCGTCGCGGTCACGGTCTCGCTGGAACGCGAACTCCAACTCAGTGCCGACGACTTGCCCCGCACGTAGGGCCTGCTCCAGGACGCGCCTCGCCAGTTCGCCGACTCCCAACGAGGAGAGCGCCTCGGCAAGTTCTGCGGCGAGCACGTAGGGCATCGCTGCCTCGGGATCGCTCCTGCGGGCCGCCCGCGCCCGTGCGGACTCCGTCCGCTGCTCTCCGAGGAGGGACTGAACCTGGTCTTGGTGCAGGTAGTACGGCTCGAGCGCAATGCGTGTCATCGGCAACATGATCCTTTCAGCTGAGGTGAAGCACAATTTCTGTGCCCGGCAGCGCTGGGACCGCGAGGAACGGTCACGGGATGTCCTTGAGCAGGTGGAGGAGTTCGTCCACGCCCTGCGGCCGGTCGGTTGGCTTGTGGTGGGTTGCCTCCGTTACTACAGCTCGCCATGGTCCGCTGGCGGGCAGCAGCGGAAGATTCTGCTCCGGTCGTTCCCCGGTCAGGATGGCTGCGATGAGCCGCCCGATGCTGTAGATGTCGGCGGCGGCCGTCACGTTGTGGGGGTTTCCGGACGACAGCTCCGGCGCGGCGAATCCTTCAGAGCCGAAGCCCGTACCGGTCCGGGTCCGGCGCGGAACGCTGGTTTCCCCTCGGGGCTGTCGGCCTAGCCCCCAGTCCGCTACGACCCACTTGCCGTTGAGGAGCAGGACGTTGGCTGGCTTGATGTCGCGGTGAATCCGGTCGTCGGTGTGTGGGCGGCGCAGTCCATTGCAGACTGCCGTGACGAGGTCCCGGAGGGCTCCTGTTTCCCGCTGTAGGCGTTCCACGTGGCTGGCGGCACTGCCATTCGCAAGCGGCATCACGAACCACCGCCCGTCTGGGTCGGAGTCCAGGACCGGCATGACGTTCGGGTGCTCTCCGTAGAGGTACCCGATGGAGATCTCGCGGCGCATGCGGTGTACAGCGTCTTCATCACCGTAGCGGAGCTGCTTCAGCGCAACGGGGATGCGGGTGTGTTTGTGCATGCCGCTGTAGACCGCGCCCTGACCACCTTCAGCGAGCGGTTCTTGGTCCCTGTTGTAGTCCGACTTCGTTCCGCGCTCGAGCCAGCGCACAGCAGCCCACGGCGCGGCCCCGCCTGTGTCGGTCATGGTGTCGTCGCTGAGAAAGGCGCGGGCGGCCTCGATGACGTGGTCACGGTAGGGCCCGTCCCGTTGTGTTCTGAGGATGGCTACCAGTGGCCCAGCGGCCGGATGGTGAGCGAGCTCGGCAGCGAGACAGCGTGCCTCGTCGTCCTGCGCGGTCCGGCGGGCGGCGCGCTGGCTGTTCTGCTCTTGTCGAGCCGCGTGCAGGTCAGGGTGAGGTACCCAGCCGCGGGGTGGCAGGACTACGCGAGCGTTGCGGAAGTCGCATTCGAGGGCGATGCAACCGTTGCGCGCAAGCGCCACGGCTATGTCTTCGGCGCGGTCGCCGAACGTGGTCACCGCAGATTGCCACCGTCGGGGGCCGTTGGTGGCGAAGGCCCACTGACTGTCGGTCAGGCCGCCTGGGCGGTGCGGTAGCGGGAAGCCTTCCGGTTCCAGAGTGACGCGCGTGATCTTCGGATTGCCGTTGCGGTCGGTGTTGTAGCTGCCGTCGGGTAAGGGGACGGCGTACGTGGTGAGGCCGGGGTAGACGCTGAGGTGGCGCATCGCGAAACCTCGCGGGAGGGGGCGGGCGGTCATGCTGGCTCGCGGTACTCGTTGCCGGCCAGCCAGGCTCGGAGCAGTTCGACACGCGGAGTGTGCTCGTCATGGCCGACGACGACGGGCTGCTCGTTGTACGGGCTGGAGTCTGAGCTGCGGCGCAGCTTGACGTACTGGCCGCAGGCGTCGATAGCGTAGGTCTCCATGTCGTCTTGCAGTGCCCCGACGACTGTGATGCCACTGTCCTTGCCAATCTGCCCGAGCAGAGCGACCGCCTCGCGACGGTGTTGCTTGCCGAGGTTGCGGCCTAGCTCGTCCAAGACGAGCACCAATGGGCGGCCGGTGCCGCTCGCAGCTGCGGCGGCACAGACGAGCTTGATCGCCCGGTCATCGATTTGTGCCGTGTTGGCCCGCCGGTCGTAGGGGATGTGGCGCCGCCCCTCGGCGCGCCGCCACATCGGCGTCACTGTCCAGCCCCACGCCTCGGTGGGGTGGGCTGGCGGCGGAGGCTCCTCGTATTGGAGCGAGGCCCCGTACCCGCCGTGGGCTCTATCGAGCCGGTCAAACTCGGCCGCGACGTCAGCCAGCTTCTTCTTGATGGCGGAGGTGAGCGCCCCTCGGTAGGCGCGGCCAGCCTGGACCGCCTCCTCGTGGCCGATCCGCGCAGCGTCGAGGCTCTTATGCCGTTCCTCGCGCTGAGTGGCAATCTGCTGGCGTTCGTATCGGTCGGTATCTTCCTGTTGGCGCAGGTAGACGTGAAGCGCATGACGTAGTGGGGCAAAAGCGGCCTGTGCTCGTCGGCTGCTGCCGGGCCCACGCTGGCTGGACTCTTCCATCAGGCCGTTGATTTCCGTCGGCATACTGCCCGATGCGCTGGGAGGGAAGCACTCGGATATCGCAGTGTTGATCAGGCCCCTGGCTTCCTCCCACCAGTCGTCGGCCGTCCAGGACTGCTGGTCGTCCGGCAGGGCGAGCAGATACTCGCCGGCAGAGTCGAGGGTGCCGTCCCAGTCGGCAATCAGTTCCGGAAGGCCGAGATGCGATTGTTCTTCCTCAAGCTTCCCACGCTCCTTACGCCGGGTCTCGTTCGTGCCGTCGAGGGTGGTCTTCTGACGCCGTAGCGACTCGATCTGCTGCTGGCGGATGCCTGCCAGGCGGAGCACCTCGTCCCGCTCGGCTTGCGCGGCACTGAGCGCCGGGGCGAGTTCTCCGCGTACTTCTCTGGCGGCCTCGTCCTTTTTTCGCAACCTGCCAGCCTGCACTTCCAGCTGGTCTGCCTCCGCTGCCGCCCGTGCGCCCTTTTGCCGACGCTCAGCGCTGGTTACCTTTTGCCTGGCGGTACTCTGTGCCTTGACAGCGTCCCGGTGCGCCGTGGACTTCTGGCGGACCTGCTCGCGGGCAGCCGCGATGCGGGCGGCGCGGCCGGTTGTGGGCTGGCTGAACCCGCCGACTACCACGATCCCGGCGTCGTCGTGGACCCGGTCGGGGTCGCTGTGGGCCGTGGTCCGGGCGTGAAGGGCTGCGAGGAAACCACTCACGTCGTACTCGGGATCGACGCTGCCCGGGAGCCTGCCGTGGGGGGCTGGCGAGGCCAGGTTGGCAGCGATCAGGATCGAGCCGGGTATGCCCGCTAGAAGTTGGCTGGCTCGGTTGAGCTGGGCTGAGTCCACGACCGCCGCCTCGCGGTAGGGCCAGAGGGCAGCTTCCCAGCGGGCCCGGTCCGGCTCGTCAAGGACGACAGCGTCCAGCAAGCCGATAGCGCCGATTTTCTCGGTCGCGAGGAGCTCGATCTGTTGCTGGGCCAGATCCCGGCCGCTTTCTGTGTCTCGCAGGCTTGATTCGGCGTCGGAGAGCGCCTTCTCTGCCACTCCGACCGCCTTGACCGCGTCTTCCAGGGCCGCGTCCGCTTCGGCGCGCTCCCGGTCAGCGGCCTGCTCGTCGCGTCCGTCAGCGTCGCGGGCTGCTTCCCTGGCCGCGCGCAGCTGGCGGTCAATGTCCTCGATCTGCTGTTCCAGCGTCGCGATCTGGTTGCCCAGCTCACGGTCGTCGCTGTCGAGCTTGATGAACGTGCTCATCGCGGCCTGCTGCCGTTGCGTGAACGCCTCGTCGTCGGCTAGCTCCGCCGCCTGCGTGCCTAGTTCTTGTGCCGTGCTGCTGTCCCGGTCGATCTCGGTGTCGATCCCGGCGATCTCGTGCTGGATATCGGCGTCGCGCTGGAGGGCATCGCATAGCAGCCGTGCCGTGCGCGACCGCCATAGGTCCGCCGCTTCCACGACGAGCCCGCGTGCTCGGTCCCGGGCGTCAATGCCACCCTCGATGATCTGGGAGTTTTCCTCCCAGTTGGCAAGGTCGGACTCGGCGTCGCTGGCCTCCTGCAGGCGGTCATACTCGTGGCGGCGTGCCTGACGTTCCTTCTCTAGCTCGATGTCGATGCCGGTGAGCGCAGCGATCGCCTCGAAGATCCGCCGCTCTGAGATTTCGTTCAACGGTTGGGCGAGCAGGTTCGGGGCGGCGCTGGCCCGCACCGACGTCGACAGGAACGACACGCACCGCACGTGCTCGCCGTAGAGGGTGCGCGGAAGGTCGCGGGCCGCCACGTCCTGCCGCCCGGCCCGCTGGGGCAGGGCTTGCCAGACAGAGTCAGCGGCCTGCTCCCGCTCAGCCTCGCTGTTCCCAGCGGGTAGATGCAGCCCGTCCTGCCAGCGCAGCTTCAGCCGGGGACCTTTCTGGCTACTGCGGTCAATCCGTATCCACACGGTCAGGGCGCAGGCCTGAAGCTGATCGAGGGTCCCGGCGGCAGGAGCGAACACGCCGATGAGGTACCCATGGTCGGCGTTGCCCCAGCGGTCTTCACCGCCAGCGTCCTCGGAGTTGAACAGTAGGTCGACCGCGGCGGGCGCGCCGGAGCCGAATCGCCACTGCTCATCGGCATGCAGCAAGCTGATCTGGGCTAGCAGCGACGACTTCCCCGCCCCATTGGAGTCCTTCGGCCCCTGCCCGGCCACGGCTATGAGAGTGCCGGCGGCAACCGGGATGGGATGCGTGGACAGCCGGGAGATTCTCACGCTCTGCAGGCCGACCAGGACGCGGTCACCGACGATGTCCTCTCCTTGCGGCGTGCCGCTCATGAGCTGCTCCTTGGGGAGGTCGTCACTTCTGGGCGGCCCAAACTCCGGCGTACCGTGATCGCCGTAGCGAGCGCTGTATCCGGGCCTACGGCCAGGATCAGATTCTCCTGCAGGCGCCTCCGCGCGGCTGGAGTGAGCCGGCGCAGCGCCGGCCCGGGGACGTACGAGGCGCCAGCCATCTCTGAATCGGCGCCGCGTACCGAGCGGACCAGCCCGGCCGCACGCAGCCACTGCAGAGCATCGGACAGGCGTCGCTGCCCGCGAACTTGCGACAGCTTCCGCAGATGGGTCGGTGTGGTCGGATGGGTCGACTGCCAATCGTCGCCGGCCAGGTGACCCTCTGCCCGGGGGATCGCAACGGAGTGGATTAGCACCAATACCAGTGCGGCCCGCTCCAGCGGCGGCAGAATTCCCCAGCCGTTTGCCGCGAGTACCGCGGCGATGTCGTCCCGGTATCCCGATGTCCACAGGTAGGCGCCCGCGTCGACGAGCGTACGGCCGGTCCTTCGCAGCATCTGGTCAAGCAGATGACGCAGCGCCGCATCCCGGAGTGCGGGCAGTGCGGCCTCGCTGGCGGGCTCGCTGCCGTACTCAAGCGCGGCCCACGCCGAGACCAGCGCGTCGCGCTGCTTATCACCGAGCGGCTGGAGCAGGTCATCGAACAAGCCGCTCACCGGTCCGGCTCCCGGTCAGGTCGCGGGAGTGGCAACTCCCGGCACAGTTCCCGCAGCACCGGGAGGTCCTGGTCTGGCCATGTGGCCACCCTGGGACCAAGGCAGACCCGCTGCGCGTCGTCATCGATATCCAGCCATCGGCTGGCATTCAAGCGGCGGAGCGCCCCCACCCCGAAGCGGTGCAGCACCTCTTCCCCCCGTCCGGGCGTGAGCTGGTCCACCACGTCTAGCACCTCGCGCATCGTCGCTGGCCGCCCCGGCCACGGGCTTCCCTGGATATCGGTCCAGCAGCAACGGAGCGCCGCGGCCAGGACCCGGCTGGTCTCGTTCGGAAATTCCACCGGGAGCACCTGCATCCGCAGCTCACGCAGCATGGCCGGTGTCACGTCGTCGGGCGGGCGGGGCAGCAGCCAACAGTGCTCACCGCCCCGTCCCACCAGCCGCAACATGCCTGCCGGGGTTCTGGTCGCTGACGGCACACGCAGCGGCCCCACGGCCCGGGATCTCGCCCACCACAGCGCTGCCTCTGGATTGCTCACGCGGGCCTCCGTACTCGCTCGAACACACCAGGGGTAAGCCACGAGGGCACGCTCCTTGGCCGTACCTGGACCGGGCCGGACCACGTCAGCCGGTAGCCGAGTCGGTCATTGTTGCTCGCGGCGACCAGGTCGGCCAGTACGCGGCGTGCCGTCACCCAGTCCGTGTCCGACAGCAGTTGCTCGACCGCAACAGAGTCTCCGCCGCTAAGGACCTCTTCGGCGATTCCCGTCAGTCGCTCAGCTTCCGCGTCGGACCACTCTTGCGAGGGCCGCTCATCACCATCGGGAACCCGGGAACGCGGCGGTGTCGAGCGGCCGCTGGTCGGCTGCGACCTCCCCACAGCGGCCTCCGCCAGGTCGGCGACGTCGTGCCATGGGGAAGGTGCGTCAAAGACCTGATCGGCCAGAACTGCCGCGAGCTCGCCCACAGTCGCTCGCCGCGCGAAGCGCTTCCACATTTCGGGCGGCAGCAGGTTCAGCGCCCGTGAAGTTCCCGCTGCGGCTATCAAGCGCGCCGACGCGTTCGTCGAGGCATCTCCGTAGGCGGCGATCGCCGAGCGCAGTTCCCCGCACAAGCGGCTGAGCTCGGGCCAGAACTTCAGCAGGATCTCATGGACCGCTGACGCCTGGTCGATCAGCGACTTCGCGTTCCACAGCAGTGGGGCGCGCTCCCGCAGCGCTTCGACGGTGCCGCCGATGGTCAGCGCCACGAGCTCGGCGACCAGGAGCCGCAGCGCCGTGGTTACCCCGACGACAACCTCAAGGGCTTCCTCGGCGGTACCCTGCCCGCCCTCCAGCCTGGTCTTCTCCATCGTTAGGAGTTGGTGCAACTCTGACTGACCCCCGCGGGCCAGCATCCGCTGGACGAACAGCATTGACACATAGCTAGTGAACGAGGCCCGGTACTCACGCTGGTAGGGCCTATCAAATGCAGGCTGTATCGCGCCGAGCTTCCGTAGGACGCCCAGGCGGTTCTCGATTACGTCGTCCGGGAAGGCGGCGCATGCCGCCTTGATCTGTTCAACTGTCAGACCGTCCTCACCCGCGCGGGCAAAGGCGGCAAACAGCGTATCCGCCAGTTGGAATAGGGTTGCATCATCGATCGCTGCGTCTGCCTTGCGTGCCAGGACAGCCACAATCTGCTCAAATACAGAAACGACGGCCTGCTCGGCTGCTACTGCATCCAGTCCAAACTGCTCGTCCACCACAGCCTCACTATACAGAGTCTAATTCGTATTGATTGGTTGAACTGGCCTCGTGCAGGCTCTTAATCATTGCGGTATGCCGGGTGGATGAGGTGCTCGCAAGGTGATTGGTTGACGCCCCGCGAACAGCCAACGCGGGAGCGGACCGGTTGCAGGCCGGTGCGCGCATCGCCGAAGGCGAGAAGACCGAGGTGATCGCCGCTGAGCTGCGGGTGGGTGTGCGTCAGGTGGAGAAGTGGCGCCGGACGTGCTTCGCGGCCTCGGCCGACAGTTGCGTGAGCAGGGGTGAGGCCTTCGGAGTGGTTGACGAAACCCCTGGACGTCGGCGGGCGGTTGGCGCGACACCGGCGTGGAGTCAGCCCAGTGCGGTGGAAGTGCACGCCCCCGTTCACGTCACGGCCGAGCACCACGTCGTCTGCGGAACCGCTCAGCTCGTTGCGGGACTCATCGTCACCGCGTGCGGCGTGCTCGTTCACGACGTGGGTCAGCCGGTCGACGGCAGTCGCCGGGCCACCTCTCGGTGGAAGAACGCGCCGAGTTCCTCGTCCCGGTCGTACAGGTCGGCGACGAGCGCCTTCAAGCGCTCGACCTCGTTGGGGACGATGCACTTCACCGCTCCGTGCAGCAGGGATTTCCCAACCGTTTCTTGCACTGGGTCACTAGATCAGCTTCTCTGGCGCGACTCATGAAATTTCCTTGCAATTGGCGTAGTCTCGAAAAGGGTACGTGGTGCCGCTGGGGCCGGACAACTCTGATCACCTCACCGTAGAGCGTAGCGATCGCTATTCGCGCTCAGTCCGCAAAAATGCGGCTACTTCAGCAATGGCCTGTATTCCGCTACCGTGGGTTCTCGACCGCAGAGTGCCGCACATCACGGTAGATCGACTCGTCGCGCTGGAGGTAGTGTCGTTTCAGCGTCGAAAGCCGCGATTCGGATCGCGTTCTTCCAGTGAGTAGAACCGTTCGAACAGGTACTCCAGCTCTCCGGGTGCGGCGGGGGCGTGCTTGGAGGACAGGTAGCCGATGTGGTCGGTGTCCTCGAACAGCAGGTCGTAGAGGACGTCGAAGTCGTAGTCGTACGGTGTGTCCGGCAGGCCTTGATCGAGGTCGTTCAGCATGTCGCTGTCGGTGTGCATGGCTTCGGCGTCTTGGATGATCAGGTCCAGGGCGATCTGTTCGGCCATGTCGTGGGGTCGTGGTTCGACGCCGTCGTGCAGGTCGTCGACCAAGTCGTCGAACGCTCGTGCCATGCGGCGGACGAACTCGGCCGGCTGGCGGCGCATGATCGCGGGCAGGAGTCTGAGTTCGTCGGCGGACGGGTTGCGGTCGCTGATGTGATCGGCATGGTCGAAGTACTGGTCGGCGAGTACCGAACCCGCGGTGGCCAGGAGGTGGGCGGTACGCGGCGTCAGGTCGGGCGGGATGCAGTTCTCACACCCTGCCTCTTCGCAGATCGCGCAGTTCTGGCAGTCGTTGGCGCAGTCTTGGCAACTGGCGCATTTGCCCGGTGTGCAGGCGGTGGTGGGGAACAGGAGGATGCCGTCGATGGGATCGCCGTAGACCCGGTGTGCCAGGGGCGGCCGGCCCCATTGGGCGACCTCGACCGGGTCGATCGGTAGTTGCCGGATGGCGGCGACGACGCTGTCGGGCATGCCGACCAACGCGGCGTCGAGTCGTTCGGTGTGGTTGCGTCGGCCGAGCAGGCGTGAGTTGAGTGCGTCGGCCAGGCGTCGTGCGGTGATGGCGTCGGAGACGGTGGCCAGAGCGTGGAGTTGGGTGTGGCCGGGGCTGCGGGTGATGGCCATGACGCGGTGCTTGCTGGCCGTGTGGTGTGGCAGGAACGCCTCGTAGTGCGGGTCGTCGAGCGGCACGGTGTTCTCCGGATTGCGCAGGTCGACCAGGCCTGTCGTCGGCACGTGCCGACGACAGGCCTGTCAACGAAAGTCAGGGTCCGCGCCGGTGGTCCGGGTGCTTCCGCAGACCCCGTGGCGCAAGGGCGACGCTAGCAGAGTCGTCCCGGCGTCGCACCGGAGAAGCAGAACGCGGTGCTCAGGCAGCGGTGCGCCAGCCGCTGTCGGTCTCTTGGTCGCCAAGTTCGGCGATTGCGTCGGTCCATCGCTTGTGCAGCGCGGCCATCAGCCGATGTTCGACCTCTGCGGCGACGTGGGAGTAGGTCTCCTGGATCTTGTCGGGGAGCTTGTGGCCGAGTCGGCGGGATTGCGCGACTTCGGGCATGGCGTCGGCGATCATCCAGGTCTTGTGGCTGTGCCGTAGGCCGTGGAAGGTCAGCCCGGGCTTGATGGGGCGGGTGCGCACGCGGGGTTCCCGGACAGTGTGGTTCCCGTCGGCGGCGGGTCGCATGGCGCGGCGGGCGAAGTTGCTGCGGCGGTGCAGATCGCCGCCGGGGGTGACGAACACATGAGGGTGGTCGTGGGTGTCCAGGTGTTGCCGCAGCAGCGGTAGCAGGAACTCCGGCAGTGTGACGGTGCGTGCCGACTCGGCGGTTTTCGGTGGGCCGAGCCACAGCTTGCCCGAGCTGGACTCGTGCAGTGTGCCGATGTCGGGGTCGACGACGAAGCAGCCGTCGTCGAGATGCAGGTTGCGGCGTTGCAGACCGATCAGCTCGCCCCAGCGGGCGCCGCTCCATCCGGCGGTGAGGATCAGCAGGCCACCTCCGTCGTCGTAGTTGGCGGCGACCTGGTCTGCGATCAGGATGACTTCCTTGGGCATCGCCCAGACCTTCTCCGGTTGGCGGCGGGTGCGGCGTCCGCGACCGCGCCGGTGCGGCCGGATGGGGTTCGCCGCGAGCAGTTTCCGTCCGGTCGAGTCGGTTTCGTCGGCCGCGTCGGCGAGCATGAGCGAGAGGACTTTGATCGTGTCGGAGACCGTGACGTCGGCGAGCCCGCTCTGCCGCAGGGTCTTCGCCCAGGCGTGGACCTTGAAGTTGGAGATCTCGGCCAAGGCGAAGGCGCCCCAGCGGGGCAGGATGTGGCGGCGTAGCTTGCTGCGGTAGTTCTCCTCGGTGCGCAGGTCGACGTCCAGGCTTTCCAGCCACGTCTCGGCCCAATCTGCCAGCGAGATGGGCGTGTCGGCCTCGGGTTCGGTGATGATTCCCTTGCGCTGTGCGGATTCCATGTCCTCGGCGTGGTTATCCGCCGAGGACTTCGTGGTGAAGCCGGTGACGGAGCCGATGCTGCCGTCATCTTTGAAGTAGCGGACCCGCCAGGACCGTTTTCCGCTTCTCTCTACCCAAGCCATGATCACCCTCCGATGGTGTGGGGGTCACGAATGCGACAGCAGCATGGACGCTCCATAGCGCGGAAAGGGCAAGGGTTCTCAGGTAGGAACTTTATTTAGTGCTTATAGGACTCGGTCTGTCGCTGTGGCTGTTGTGAAAGAGGACCTTTCTCATCGCCTGTAGGTGCGCCTGCTTTGTGGTCGTGCGGGTCGCGTGCCTGCCTCGACGATCGCTCGGAGATCAGCATCGGAGAAGCGGAGATGCTTGCCGAGGAAGGTGCAGGGAACTCGTCGGAGGCCGGCTTGTCGGCGGAGCCAGGACTCCTTGACCGTCAGGATGTCGGCAGCCTCCGCAGGGGTGTACAGCTGCGGGGGGCCGTCGGGTCGTGTCTCGACACGGCTCCGCTGATCCGTCTCGGGTACTTGCATGACGGACTCCTTTCGCGCGCGCTCAAGCGGCACATTCCCCGCCGCGTCTACGCATTGCTGAAAACCGGTCCGCAGCCGGCCCGGCAAGAACTGCACGAGGCCGCCATGAGGCCGCCACCGAGGCCGCGTGAGCAGCCACCGCGCAGGCGGATTCCACGCGCCGGGCGCCCGCAGCCCGACCACGGTCGGCTGCGGGCCGCCCGCCGTGCTCTGCGACCATCGGCGCCATGGCTGTCCCGGACACCCACCTGCGTCAGATCGCCCGCTGGTGCGAGCAACGCATTCCCGAGCACGCCCGCCACCAGGTCCGCGTCGAACACACCGTGCGCGGATCAAACGTGACGATCCTGGAAGTCCGCGCACCGTGGCGAGAAGACTTCGGACCCGAGTGGACCCGACGACCGATCGCGCAGCTGCGCCACGACGGCACCCGCTGGTGGCTGTACTGGCCCGACCGCAACACCCGATGGCACTTGCTGCAGGACGTACCCCGCCCAGACCTCGCCCGCCGCACTGCTGGACGTGATCGACGAACCCGGCCGCGCATTCTGGTAGCCAACCTCGCGAACCAAGCTTGACATTGAGACAGGGAAACCGGCGGGGAGCACCTCGACCGGCTCGACCGGGTCGATCGTGGTCCAGTCGATGGTGCGGGTGTCGCCGAGGTTGGGGCTGCCCGGCATCCGGGCGGCGAGGATCTGGGTGATGTGCGGGTCGAGGTCGGCGACCCAGGCGACGCGTCTTCCGCCGAGCGCGGCCAGCCCGCCGAGGTCCAGTCCGCCGTGGCCGGTGCAGAGAGAGCCGACGACCGGTCCCGGACTCCTCATGCCACTGGACGCCTGTGGGCTGGCCGTCCGCACCGCTCCCGCCGCCGTCTTGATGACGGCGACGAGGGCGGGGACGGACTCGCGCCCCGACCGAGCTCGGATGCGGCGTGGCAGTGTGGTCATGCCGCCCAGCTCTTCGGCACGCCCGAGTGGTCCTTCGGGTTCCCGGTGTGTCGCGCTCGGTCGGTGAGGAAGCGTCGCGACTCGTGGCGGTCCGTCGAGATTCCTGAACCCGCCGACCGGCGCAACGTCGTGCGGAAGACCAGTACGTCCTCATGTGCGATGAGGTGCAGCGGCAGTCCGGCTTCGCGCTGTTTGCGGATGAAGTCGCGTTGGAAGAAGCTGCCGCGCGCGACGAGGTCGGTCTCGGCCGCGCGCGCCAGCAGTGCGACGCAGCGCTCGACGGGGACCAGGCCGGCGTGCAGGCCGCAGGCCAGGATCTGGGAGGGCAGGTCGATGAGTTCGGAGTGTTCGCGCCAGGGGCGGATGGTGATGGCGATGTGCCCGCCGGGTCGCAGGTAGGTGGTGAGTCCGGCGAGGATGCGGGTGAACCCGGCGAGCAGTCGGTGGTGGCCGATGTTGGCGAGGTTGCCGCGGTCGAGGGTGTTGCCGTAGAGGTGGTGGTACTTCTGCACCCCGACGCCCGGTACCGCGGACACCTGCCCGTGGGTCGACGGACCGTATGGCGGAGAGGTGACGACCAGCGCCGCCTGGCCGACGTACTCGGGCGGTAGCAGCGATGCGATCTGGCGGGCGTCGCCGTGGAACACCCGGCCCTCGTGCCGTGCCCCGGCGTCGCGGGCGAGCGCGAGGTTGGCGCGGGCGACGTCGACCCAGTGCGGTTCGTACTCGATCCCGACCGCGCGGCGCTCGGCGTGCAGGGCTTCGACGAGGGTGGTGCCGATACCGCACATCGGGTCGAGGACCAGGTCGCCCGGTTCGGTGTAGTGGTCGATCGCGTGGGCGGCGACGGCGGGCAGCATCTTGGCCGGGTGCGCGGTCGACTCGGCGACGTAGCGACCCTTGCGTTGTGCCGCCGGGGAGGTCTGTGCGGTCGTCCACACCGACACCGCCGTCTCGTCCGCCGAGGTGCCGATGGCGCGTTCGGGTGGGACGTCCGTGGTGGGGTCGAGGTCGTCGATGACGGCGCGGAGAATCCGCTGGGTCGCTCCGTCCCCCAGGTTGTTCCCGTGGTCCGCGACCGGGTCGAACGCGGTGTCGGACAGGGCGCGCGGGAAGCGGTCGTCGGCCACGGGCGTGCCTTCCTGGCGGTGGGTTCCGGACTGGGTAAGGTTCGGGCGTTCGGCTTTGGTCATCGGATGACTCCGGTGTCGAACGCCGCGTCGGCCGGTGCGTGGCGGGGCGGCTCGTAGTCGTGCGGCTGGGCGAAGACGAGGACGTCGGAGTGGATGCGTCGATGCGGCGCGGGCAGCCCGCGCACGGCTGTGCGGTGGCGGGCGAGCACGTCGTCCCCGGCCGCCGCGCCCACGGAATCGGTGAGCGGTTCGGAGACGAACCGGCCACCGCGCACCGGCGTGTGCAGGGCGACGATGTGCTGGAGGTAGAGCAGGTCGGCGTTCTGCGCGGAGGCCACCGCCGCGCCGGTCGGGTCGATCAGTTCACCGCCCGACCAGTCGCAGTGCGTGAGTACGACGAGGATGCCGCCGACCCGCAGCAGCCGGGCCGCGACCAGTGCCACGAGATCGGCGGCGTGGTCGCCGCCGTGCTCTGGACGCAGGCTTGTGATGACCAGGTCGGTGTCCGTCGGTGGGGAATCGGCGCCGTCGAACAGTGCGCCGCTGAGGTCGGAACCCGACGACGAGGTGACGGGCGGGGGCGATCCCTTGGGGGCCCCGACGAGATCGGCCCAGAACGGTCGCGCACCCGGACCGGTGGCGGTCGGGTCCACCGGGACGCGCACCGTGCGGGCGCTCCGGCCGAGGCTCTCGACGGCGGCAAGTGCGTCGGCCAACTCGTTGTCCGGCTCAGCCTGTGGGGTGCGGCCGCTCACTCCGTCCGCGCCGGCCGGCATGGGCCGCAGACGGTCGCCGGGTGTTAGTAGCACGACCTGTCCGCCGGGCTCGCTGAACGAGCTGACGATCTTGCGGATGATCGGTGCCGGCCAGGCCGTGTCGAGGTCGATCGGAGCCGGGCCCGCGGTCCAGACCGTCGCCGGTGTCGGCGTCGCGGCCGGGCCTCGCGACCATGATCCGGCGCGTACGGAGTGGGGCTTGGCGGGGCTGATCCTGGTGGTGGTCGGGGCGTTCGGGTAGGGGCGGCGGTCCCCGCTCAGGCGGTGGCCGGAGCGGGTGCTCGCGGGGTGGGTGGAGTCGTTGCGTCGCTTCGGGCCGCGGCGCGCGGGGTGGTCGGGTTGGGTCATGGATTCCTCGCAGAGCCGTGGGATGCGCCGCGATATGCGGCGCTCTCGTGCACCCCTCGACTCCGAAATGCGCACCCTTTTTCAACAGCCCGTACCCGAATTTCTTCGGGAATCTTCACCGGGTTCCATGGGGGAGCTCGGAAGGAGGCTCCCGCGTGCGCCCGCGCGGAAACCGGGGAACGTCGCCGCGAGTGAAAGTCGACGACGCAACCTAGACAGGCTTCTCACACCTGGGCATGAAGACGTATGTCAGGTCCGCGACCCGGACTGTCGATCCGCCACCGGATCGCCACCACATCGCCACCAAACCACTGTTTCGGCAGTTCAACCGCTATTACCGCTGATCACTGAACGATCTTGAGTTGTGGTCCAGACGATCACCGGGAGGGGTGTCAAGTGATCTCGATGGCGGCTCGCAACGATCAGTGAAGATCGCCCGTGGCGGATCGGAGGTCATTCGGGGGCGGTTTCGTGGCGTTTCGGTGGACGTGATCCGGCTTCCTTGTCTGGTCGCTGTTCCTCGACCACGCAAGGAGCCTCGCCATGGCTTCGCACCATATGTTGGACTGCGTTCCTTTCGGACGCGATTGTCTGCCGTTGGACGCCGCGCGGACGGCGTTCGAGTGGCTGGTCACCGGGCCGGATCCGGTCTCGGTCGAGGGCCGGTGTTTCCCCGGTCTGCCTCGGCGTCGGGTGCCCTTGGACGAGCTCCGGGACCTGCTGCTGGATCCCGCCCTGCCGATGTCGACCGTGGACCCGGTCTGGGTGCACCTCGTCACGCGCTCCCGTGACGAAGGCGACCCGTGGACGGTGGGCTGTGTCGGGGTGGCGCTGCCCGCGTTGTTCGCCATCGCCGGCGAGCTGTGCGCGCGGTTCGCCGACGACCACCACGACGTCCACGCCGCGGTGTTGACCGGGTTCCTGTCCGAATTGGCCCGCGTGGACCTGGGCAGGCCGTGGGTGATGTGGCGGCTGCGGTGCGCGGCGTTGCGCGCGGGACACCTGTTCGTCCGCGACGCGCTGGAGCGGCCGGTGCCCTCGGATGAGGACTTCCACTCCGGCGAGCCGACCCTGCCGTGGGGGCACGAGGACTTCGTGCTCGCCCGCGCGGTGGCCGAGGGTGTGATCACCGGCGAGCAGGCCGAGCTGATCGGCTCCACCCGGCTGGAGCCGGAGTACACGCTGCGCCAGGCCGCCGCGGACCGGGGCGTGAGCTACAAGGCCGTCGAACAGGTCCGCCGCCGCGCCGAGCACAGGCTGGTCGCCTGGCTCGCCGAGCAGGCCCCGCACGACGACCCCGGCGACCGCCGCGAACGCGATGTGGAGATCCGCGCGGTCAACGCGGCGACGATCACCGCCGCCGCCCGCGACGCCCTACATCCCGCGACAAGGCAGCCCGACAAGTCACGCAGGGTGGCCACTCCTGGTGGGAAGACGTCAAAGAAAGTCCGGGCACGCGTGTTGAAAAACGCGGCGAAATCCGGAGTCGAGGGCTGCGGGAGACGAGCAGTCGCTCCCGCGCACACCACCCCGCCCGACCGCCCGACCGAGACCACCCGGCGGCCGTCGAGCACGACTCCGGAGGCCCCGCGATGCGCCTGACCCGTTCACCCCGTCGCCGCCGATCCGACCGCCGAAACAGCGACCGTCGACCGCGAAGCGGACCCGTCGCTCCGCCCCGCGCGACGGCTTCACGCGCCTGCCACGGCCATTCCCGCACCTTGCGACCGGCTGGCAGCACGCCAGCCACACCTCCGATGTGTTTGGCTCCGGTGCGGCGGCGCATCACTGTCCCGCACCGGCTCTTGGCGATCATCGGGCTGCTCGCACTCGTCCTCGTCCTGCACGCGTCGTCGGCTCACGCCGACGCCGCCGTGTTGGCGGTCGCGGGCAGCGTCGACGAAGTCCTGACCAACATCCGGAACTGGTTGATGGGCATCCTGGCCGGGCTGGCGACGGTGTTCCTGACCGTCGGTGGCGTGCGTCGGGTGTTCGGCGGCGGCGATCCCGGCGAGCAGGAGAAGGCGAAGACCGCGTTCAAATCCGCCGGCATCGGCTACGGGCTGGCCGCGCTCGCCCCGCTGGTTGTGTCCGTGCTCAAGGGCATTGTGGGGGCCTAGCCATGGCCGCCACCGCACCCACCGTGTGCCCGCGCTCGTGGCCACCGCTGGGCGAGCCTCCCACCTCCGTCCGGGCCGGGATGTCGCCGGTCGACCGAGTCGACACCGCGCAGCCGTCGATCAGGCGGCGACGCCGCATGGTGTGGACGTTGGTGGCCGGTGTGGTCGCGCTGCTGGGATGCACCGTGGTGCTGTCCGCGTCCGCGCAGCCGACCGCACCAGCTCTGCCGCGTCCCGCTCAACCGGTCGATCCGTGTGCCGGTCCGGGACCGTATCCGGTGCCGTGCCCGCCGTCACCGACGAGCCCGCTGACCGTGGTGCCGTCGACTGCGGCGCCGTCGAATCCCTGTCTCACCCCGCAACCCGGACAGCCGCTTCCGCCCGGATGTCTGCCGCGACCGACGACCACCTCGTCCCTGCCGTCCACCACCCCGACGGGCACCCCACCGGTACGTCCGGAGGGGCCGCAATGCGGGATTCTCAACCCGAGTGCGTGCGTCGGCGAGGGCATCGCCGGGTTTTTGCACCTGCTGGTCGGCGAGTCGCTCAACACGCTGTTGGGTTGGGTCGGCGGCACCCTGCTGTCCACGCCGACCTTGGCGGACCTGCCCAGGGTCGGGGAGATCTGGGAGCAGTCGAGGCTGTTCGTGGTGGCGGTCTACTCGCTGCTGGTGATGCTGGCCGGGGTCCTGCTGATGGGGCATGAGACCGTGCAGGTCCGCTACTCGGTCCGTGAGATCGCACCGCGCGTCGTGGTCGGGTTCCTGGCCGCCAACCTCAGCCTGGTCGTCGGGGACCACGCCATCCGGCTAGCCAACGCCGCGACCCTGGCGGTGCTCGGCGACGGGCTGGACCCGCAGACCTCCGGGCAGGCGGTCACCGAACTGTTCGTCAGCCTGGTGGCCAACTCGCTGGTGACGGGTGGGCTGTTCGCCGGCGCGTTGGCGGTGGTGCTCACCGTGCTGCTGGTCGGACTGCTGGTCGGCTACGTCGTCCGCGTCGCGCTCACCGTCATCCTGCTGGCCGGGGCGCCACTGCCGCTGATGTGCCACGGCCTGCCCCAGACCGAGGGCTTGGCGCAGTGGTTCTGGCGTGCCGGGGCCGGGGTGCTGGGCATCCAGGTCGGCCAGAGCCTGGCGCTGATCTGCGCGTTGAAGGTGTTCCTGCAGCCCGGCGGGTTCCACTTCTTCGGTGCACCGACACCCGACGGGCTGGTGAATCTCATAGTTCTGATCGCGCTGGTGTGGATCCTGGTGAAGATCCCCGGCTGGGTGATGCGGCAGGTCCAGATCGGCGGCGGAGGACGCCGCTCGTTCGTCGGTGGGCTTGCGCACGCGTTCGTGTTCGGCAAGGCGATGAGTGCGCTCGGCGGCCGAAGCGCGAGTGCCCGTGCCGCGTCCACGGCCGGCGGTGCCGGCCGGGGTGCCCGCACGCCGCGCGAGCGTGACCCGATGTGGCCCGCGCCGATCCGGGAGTGGGGCGGCGTCGGCGGCCTGTTCACCCCCGAGGCGATCGGGCGTCGCCTCAACGCGCAACGCGACCAGGAGTTCACGCGGCGGCGCACGGTGTCCGGACAGCAGCACCTGCCATTCCTCCAGGCCACCCCGCAGACGACCACTCACGACCTGGCCAGTTGGGTACCAGCGGGCAGCGCCACCACGCCCGAGTTCCGGACCGCCCCAGCCTCCACTTCGGCCTCCGACACGGCGAATCCCCTGCCGCGCCCGGTCGGCACCACCGCGGCCCCCGCGTTCCGCGCTGCGGGACAGGACGCCCGCCACCGTCCCGTGCCTCCATCACGGACCCGCACCGCACCGCCGGAGCTGCGGTTCCGGCCGGCCACCACCGACGCTCCCGCGCACCCGATCCGGGCCACCGGCCGGGCCGAGCCGCCGGTGTTCCGACCGGCCACACCCGAGACCGGTGCGCACGGCCGCCGAGCCAGGACCCACACCCCGGCACCCGTGCTGTTCCGGCCACCACGTCCCGCTGCCGGTGCGTCACCGACTCCACCACCGGCGGCTCCGGTCGACCGAGGCGTCCCACCGGTACGTCCTCGACCAGGAGGTGAGCGGTCGTGAGCCAGATCGTCCGGATTCCCGCCGATGTCGACATGCACGATCGCGTCCTCGGCCCGTTGACCGCCCGCCAACTCGCCATCCTCGCCGCCGCCGGCGCGGTGCTCTACTTGATCTGGACGACCACCCGAACGCTGGTGCCGATCCCGGTGTTCGCAGCGTTCGCCGTCCCCGTCGGCGCGGCCTCGGCGATGCTCGCCCTGGGCCGGCGCGACGGCGTGCCGATGGACAAGCTGCTCCTCGCCGCGATCCGCCAGCGCCTCGCCCCACGGCACCGCGTCGCCGCACCCGAGGGCGTGCGCCCGGCACCTGCCTGGCTCACCCCGAACGCGGACCACCCCGTGAGTCGCCGTAAAGGCGGCAAGGGTCGAGCACCGCAGCCCGAGCAGGTCTCACCCTCGGCCCTGCGGCTACCGGCCGAGGCCGTCACCGAGACTGGCGTGGTCGACCTCGGCAGCGACGGCCTGGCGGTGGTCGCGGTCGCCTCGACGGTGAACTTCGCACTGCGTACACCGAACGAGCAGGAAGCACTCGTCGCGAGCTTCGGCCGCTACCTGCACTCGCTGACCGCCCCGGTGCAGGTGCTCGTGCGCACCGAACGGCTCGACCTGTCCACCCAGATCGCCGAACTGCGCGAGCATGCGGGCGGCCTGCCGCACCCGGCGCTGGAGGCCGCCGCGGTCGAGCACGCCGACTACCTGGTCCACCTCGGCCGGCAGTCCGACCTGCTGCGCCGTCAGGTGCTGCTGGTGCTGCGGGAACCGCTCGGCATCGCCGCCCCGACCGATGGCTTGGGCGGCCCCGGCCCGCTGGCGGTACTCGGCCCGCTGGCGGGCAAGCGCCGCAAGCAGACGGGACAGGTCGACGCCGGAACTCGGCGGGCGGCGGAGTCACGTCTGGTGCGTCGCCTCGGTGAGGCGATCGAGCTGCTGTCCCCGGCCGAGATCGTGGTCACCCCGCTGGACGCGGGGCAGGCCACGGCGGTGCTGGCCTCAGCGTGCAATCCCGACAGCCTGCTACCGCCGTCGGCAGGGCTGGCCGGCGCAGACGAGGTCATCACCACCTCCGGTACCGACCTGGTCGAGGACGACCAAGACAGTCCGGCCGACAGCACGTTTCTCACCACCCCGACGCCTGGCGGTGCGTCGTCCGGGTGGGGCGAGGACGTCGACGACTGGGACCACGAGGACGACGACTACGCCGATTACGAGGATGAGAGAGGTCGGTCCTGATGGCCTTCCGCGCACGACGCAACCACCGTTCGGCGGCCTCGGTGGCGGCTGCGGCGTTCACTCCCGACGCCCTGGCCGTGGCCGCGCGGCACCTGGAGGTCAGCGGCGAATGGGTGTCGAGTTTCGCCGTGGTCGGGTTCCCGCGCGAGGTGCACCCCGGCTGGCTGTCCGCACTGCTGACCTACCCCGGCCGCCTGGACGTCTCCGTGCACATCGAGCCGATCGACCCGGCCACCGCCGCGTCGCGGTTGAAGAAGCAGTTGGCGAAGCTGGAGGCCGGCCGCCGGCACACCGCCGAGCACGGCCGCCTGTTCGACCCTCAGGTCGAGGTCGCCACCGAGGACGCCTACGACCTGTCCTCCCGCGTCGCCCGCGGCGAGGGCAAACTGTTCCGGGTCGGGCTGTACCTGGCCATCCACGCCGGCTCCGAGAAAGCGCTGGCCGACGAGGTGGCCGCACTGCGGTCGCTGTGCGCATCGCTGTTGCTCGACGCCAAGCACACCACCTACCGATCGCTGCAGGGCTGGGTGTCGACCCTGCCGATGGGCCTGGACCTGATCGGCATGCGCCGCACCTTCGACACCTCCGCGCTCGCGGCGGCGTTCCCGTTCACCAGCCCCGACCTGCCCGCGCCCGACCCGACCAGCGTGGCCGCACCGTCCGGCGTGCTCTACGGCTACAACGTCGGCTCGCAGGGCCTGGTGCACTGGGACCGGTTCGGCGACGGGATGCACAACCACAACTCGGTGATCCTCGGCCGATCCGGCGCGGGCAAGTCCTACCTGGTGAAGCTGGAGCTGCTGCGCTCGCTGTACCGGGGCATCGAGATCGCCGTCGTGGACCCGGAGGACGAGTACGCCCGGCTGGCTGTCGCGGTCGGCGGCACCTACGTCCACCTCGGTGCGCGGGGCGTCCGTCTGAACCCGTTCGACCTGCCCATCCACACCCGCGCCGACGGACGGCGCACCGCCCCGAAAGACGCACTCGTTCGCCGGTCGCTGTTCCTGCACACCGTCATCGCCGTGCTAATCGGAGACGAGCCGACGGCGGCGGAGCGGGCGGCGTTGGACCGGGCGATCGCGGCGACCTACCAGTCGGTGGGGATCACCGCCGACGCCCGCACCTGGACCCGGCCGTCTCCGACGCTGCGCACCTTGCGGGACCAGCTTGCGCGGGCGGGCCAGGCTGGCGATCGGGCCGCCGCCGAACTGGCGGCGAGGCTGCATCCGTTCGTCGAGGGCGCGTTCAAGCAACTGTTCGACGGGCCCAGCAGCGTCAACCCCGAGGGACACCTCGTGGTGTTCAGCCTCCGGGACCTGCCTGATGAGTTGAAGGGGATCGGCACGCTGCTGGTCCTCGACGCGGTGTGGCGGAGGGTGTCCAACCCGGCGATCCGACGCCCGCGGCTGGTCGTGGTGGACGAGGCGTGGCTGCTGATGAAGGAAAAGTCGGGAGCCGAGTTCCTGTTCCGCATGGCGAAGGCGTCCCGGAAGCACTGGGCCGGGTTGACGGTCGCCACTCAGGACACCGCCGACGTGCTCGGCAGCGATCTGGGCAAGGCGGTCGTGGCGAACGCAGCGACCCAGGTGTTGCTGCGGCAGGCGTCGCAGGCGATCGACGAGATCACCCGGACTTTCGACTTGTCCGCCGGGGAGAAGCAATTCCTGCTGTCGGCCGATCGCGGGCAGGGCCTGCTGTCGGCAGGGACGCAGCGTGTGGCGTTCCAGAGCGTGGCTTCGCCGACCGAGCACTACCTGGTCACCAGTGACCCGGCCGAGCTCGCTGCCTACGCCGACACCGCCGACACGACGGACGAGGCCGAGGCCGCGTTCGTCGACCTGGGCTTCGGTGACGAGCTCGTGCAAGCCGACGGTGACGAGTTCGGCTCCGGCGAAGAGGACCACATCAGCCTTGACGCCGCCTGACCCTGGTCCGCGCCTTCTCGTCGCTCTTCCACCTGTTGTGGAGCAGAACCCATGCTGCCTTGGATACCGGCTGCCTTCCCGCAGCCACCGGAACTGATGTCCCACACCGGCTCCGATGCCGCGCGGACGTACACCGCGCTCGCGGCGGGCTGGCTGGAGGACTACCTGCGCGACCCCGGCGGCACCCTGTTCGCGCTGTTGGACCGGCTCCGCGACCTTGCGTTGACCTGGGGCCCGAGCGCGGCCCCGGTGCTCGTCGTTGCCGTGACGGCGACAGTGATGGGCCGGCGGTGGTGGGCACGGCGCTGCCACGAGCTACTGGTCGCAGATGCCCGTCAGGTGACCGTCCTCGCTCCGCCGGTGGTCGATCCCGCAGGCGGGGCAGCGCTGTGGTCCAACCTTGTCGGCCTGCTGCGGCCGGGTTGGCGGCGTGCGTTCACCGGGCAGCCGCACGTCGCCTGCGAGTACGTGTTCTCCGAGGCCGGAGTCGCGATCCGGTTGTGGGTGCCCGGCGTCATCCCACCCGGCCTGGTCGAGCGCGCGGTCGAGGCCGCTTGGCCAGGAGCGCACACCCGCGTCGGACCCGCCCAGCCGCCGTTGCCGGCACCCGGTGAGGGGCAGCGGCGGCTGGTGGTCGGCGGCGAATTGCGGCTGGCCCGCCCCGAGGCGCTGCCCATCCGGTCGGCGTTCGACGCCGACCCGCTCCGCGCGTTGATCGGGGCGCCGATCGGGCTCGCCCGTGACGAGTACGCCTGTGTACAGGTCCTGGCCCGGCCGGTCACCGGCCGCCGGGTCCAGCGCGCCCGCCGCGCCGCCCGCCGCGTCCACACCGGCGGTTCGGCGCGCCTGGCCGGTCGTCTGCTGGACGCGGTCACCCCCGGCGCGACCAGCTCGGGCCGCTCCGCTGCGGCCCGGACGACGACCGGGGCGTCGCACCACGACCCGCAGACCTCGCTGGAGTACGCGGCGCAGAACCGCGCCATCGTCGGCAAACAGCGCGGCAGCCAGTTCGAGACCGTCGTGCGCTACGCCGTCGCAGCCCTGCTGCGCTTCGACACCGACGAAGACGACATCCGTCAGAGCCGTGACGTCGCCCGCGGCCGTGCCCACGCGCTGGCCGCGTCGTTCGCCTCCTATACCGAGCACAACCACTACACCCGCCACCGGCTGCGCCACCCCGGCCGCGTGATCGACTCCCGACGGCTCGGACACGGAGACCTGCTGTCGGTCCCGGAGTTGGCCGCGATAGCCCATCTGCCGACCGACGAGGCCATCCCCGGCGTCCAGCGCGCCGGAGCCCGCGCGATCGCACCCCCGCCCGGCATCGCCACACCAGGCCCGCAGGCCAAGCCGATCGGGGTCACCGACACCGGCCACGAACGCTCGGTCGCGCTACGCGTGCCCGACGCCCGGCATCACCTGCACGTCATCGGCGCGACCGGCTCGGGCAAGTCGACCCTGCTGGGCAACATGATCCTGGCCGACGCCGAAGCTGGCCGCGGGATCGTGCTCATCGACCCCAAGGGCGACCTCGTCACCGACGTCCTGTCCCGCCTGCCCCGCTCCGCCGCCGACCGAGTGGTGATCTTCGACGCCGACAGCAAGACCCGCCCACCTTGCCTGAACCCGCTCGATGGCGGCGAGACCGACCTCACCGTCGACAACCTCGTCAGCGTTTTCCGCCGGGTGTATTCGGCGTTCTGGGGACCGCGCACCGACGACGTCATGCGCGCCGCCTGCCTCACCCTGCGCACCCAGCAGGGTGTCGCCACCCTCGCCGACCTGCCGAAGCTGCTGGCCGACGAGGCATTCCGCAACCGGGTCACCGGCGGGATCACCGACCCCGTCCTGCGTGGATTCTGGTCCTGGTACTCCGAACTCACCGACTCCTCCCGCTCCCAGGTCATCAGCCCGCTGATGAACAAGCTGCGCGCGTTCCTACTCCGGCCGTTCGTCCGCGACGCCATCGCGGCCGGCCGCTCCACAGTGGACATGGGCCAAGTCCTCGACGGCGGGATCTGCCTGGTCCGCATCCCCAAAGGCTCACTGGGCGGGGAGACCACCCGGCTGGTCGGGTCGCTGGTCGTCGCCCGCACCTGGCAGGCCACCACCGCACGGGCCCGCACCCCGCAACGCCAACGGCGAGACGCCTCGTTGGTGATCGACGAGTGCCATAACTTCCTCCACCTCCCGTACCCGATCGAGGACATGCTCGCCGAAGCCCGCGGATTCCGGGTCGCGATGACCCTGGCACACCAACACCTCGGCCAACTCCCGCGCGAACTGCGCGAGGGCATGTCCACCAACGCCCGCTCGAAGATCTTCTTCAACGCCTCGCCGGAAGACGCCCGCGAACTGTCCCGCCACACCGCTCCGCGGCTGTCCGACCATGACCTCGCCCACCTCGGCGTCTACCACGCAGCCGCCCGCCTCGTCCTGGGCGGCGAGGAAGCGCAACCGTTCACCCTGCGCACCCAACCACTGCCGCCCGCGATCCCCGGCCGCGCACGCGAGATCCGTGCCATCGCTCGCCGCACCCTGCGCAGCCCCACCGCCAGCACCATCCCGCCCACCCTCGGTCCGCAGGTCCAGCCCGCATCCGACGACCGACCGGGCCAGCCCGCCACGCGCCCACGCAACGCCGACCCACGCCGCCACTGACCGGCACAACCGACGAAAGCCCTTCTTTCCAGGCAGGTGACCTCCCGGAGGCCCACAGTGATCACCAACCCGACCCGTCAACGCACACTGCGCGGCACCAAAGCAACCCGACCCACCCCGCGCGCGGCCAACACCGCCGAGCACCAGGCCGCACTCGCGTGGCGGCTCACCCCGCGTGACCGGTGGATCATCCGCATGGTGCACGAACACCGCGTGCTCACCGCCCACCAGATCACCGCCCTCGCGTTCCCCTCGTTCCGATCAGGTCGAATGCGTCTGCGCGAGCTGTACCTGTGGGGCGTGGTCGACCGGTTCCAGCCCTACGTCACCATCGGCACCGCGCCGATGCACTACGTCCTCGCCCCCGCCGGCGCCGCCGTGCTCGCCGGCGAGGACGGCCTGGACGTCAAGGAACTCGGCTACCGGCACGACCGCGCGTTCGGGGTCGCCCATTCCCTGCGACTCGCGCACACCGTCGGCGTCGCCGAGTGGTTCACCGCCCTGGTGGACCACGCCCGCCACAGCGACCCCGATCACCACACCACGCTGACCGCCTGGTGGTCGGAGACCCGCTGCGCACGCCACTTCGGCGACCTGATCAAACCCGACGCCTACGGACGCTGGACCACCCACGGAACCGAGACCGAGTTCTTCCTCGAATACGACTTCGGCACCGAGGTCCTCGCCAAGCTCACCGGCAAGCTGGCCGGCTACGCAGCCCTCGCCCACGCCACCGGCATCACCACCCCACTGCTGGTGTGGCTGCCCACCTCACGACGCGAAGCCACCGCCCGCCGCCTCCTGCACCGCGCCTGGCGCGAGCTCGACGACCCGCACTCAGTTCCGGCCGCCACCGCCGCGGCCGAACTGCTCAACCCCAACACCTCTCATCCCAGCCCTGCCGATGAGGTCTGGCTGCCACTCGACGCCACCGGTGGCACGGCGGGGCCTCGCAGGGCGCTGCACCGACTGCCCGACGCCTGGCCGCACCTCCCACCACCCACCGACAACGACCCCGACCGCGAAACGACCACAGGATCGGACACCCCGACGTTGATGGCCCCGGCGCCGCCCCCGATGCCCCCGGCCACCCTCACGTACGCCCAGCACTGGCAGCGGTGATACACGATGACCACGAAAGCCGCCGTCGCCGCGATCGGAGCGACCCTCCTGCTGATCACCGCCGGAGCATCCGGCCTGGTCTCGACCGTGTTCGGCGGCGCGTCGAACACCCCGATCGGTTGCATGAAACCGATCGCCGACATCCCACCCGAGTACTGCCTGCTCTACACCACCGCCGCCCCGCACTGCCCTGGCCTGGACTGGACCGTGCTCGCCGCAATCGGCAAGGTCGAGACCGACCACGGCCGGCTCAACGCACCAGGCGTCCACGAGGGCGAGAACCATGCCGGGGCCGGCGGGCCAATGCAGTTCCTCGCGCCGACCTTCGACGGCGTCGTCGCCGCACACCAAATCCCGCCCGGTGGCGCCAACCCGCCCTCCCGCTACAACCCGCACGACGCCATCCACGCCACGACCTTCCTGCTGTGCGACGAAGGCGTTCGACGAGGCGACCTGAGGGCGGCGGTCTTCGCTTACAACCACGCCGACTGGTACGTCGACATGGTCCTCGAACAGGCCGCCAAGTACGCCGAGGCCGCCGCAGCCGGCGTAGGGAACGGCGACTGCAACGCCATCCAAGCCCTCAACGCCACCACCCTCGCCGCGATCAACTACGCCTGCGGCATGCGCGGACTGCCCTACGTGTGGGGCGGCAACGGACCCGACGGCGGACACGCGGGTTTCGACTGCTCCGGGCTGACCAAAGCCGCCTACGCCGCCGCCGGAGTCATCCTGCCCCGTACCGCTCAGACCCAGTTCGACGCGGGCCCACTCGTCCCAACCGGGCAGCCGCTGTTGCCGGGCGACCTCGTCTTCTACGGCACACCCGGCAAAATCCACCACGTCGGCCTCTACATCGGCGGCGGACTGATGATCAACGCCCCGACCTTCGGCCAACCCGTACAGATCGACAACTACCGGTACAACGGCGACGACTACGCCGGTGCGACCCGCCCGGCGACCTCTGCCGCTGTTGTAGATTCCGCAACAAGATGAGCATTTCCGCGTAAACCTGAGCATCGGACGGGCATTTGCTCAAGTTTGGCGGACGTCGACCCCACGCGGCCGACTGAGCAGTTGGCGCTGGCACAGGAACGCCCAGTGCCGACACTCGCACCGGAATCCTTGCCACCCGGACGGCAGGGAACCAACGCACTCTCATGCCGATGAGCGGACAAAACAAGCTGCGTGCGGATGGCTCCGCGCGTAGGGTCAGCGGGCTTGGTCGACCCGGTGGGAGGCGGAGAGACTCGGTCGACTGCCGGAGGGAGAAGATGATCGCGTGTCGGATGACGACCTGTCAGCGCTGTGGCGGCGGCAGTGGCCCGAGTGCCCTCCGTTGGCCCATGACCTGAAACACGCCTTCAGCGACCGGTGGGTGCGTTTCCACAGCCTGCCCGGGTCCAAGCGCTATCCCGACACCGACGCCGAGTACGACACCGCGCTCCACCGCTACAACACGGTCCTGGACGAGCTATTCCACGGACAGGAGGTCCGGATCGTCACCGCCGACTGGTCGAACGCACCCGATGCCCCGGCCCTGTCCACGCAACACGCGCTCTGGAACCCCGACGCCCGTCACTGGACGTCCGTGCGCACCGACGAGGATGAAACAGACCCGGACTTCATCACCTACACCCACCTGCACGTCAGCCGCAGGCCCTGGAGTCCCGGTCTCGTGGACGACCTGCTCCGCGCAGTGGCCGACGACGCCACCGGCAACGCCATGATCACCAGCCTATCCTTCGACCGCGTGCACCATCCGTACGACGGAGGCGCCGACGTACTGCTGCCCACGACCGGTGAACGCGACGCCCTGAAACGCCGTCACACCGACTGGCTCTCCGCCCACCCGCTCGGCCTCTGAGCGGTGCGCTGTCCGCTCGTGCCACCGAGCGAGTGCGTGCCTCACACACAGATGGCGGTCCTGCCTCCGTCCGCAAGTAGCTCGAGGGCGACTTACGATGGCGCTGGTTATGGAGGCGTGACGGCGGGTGCGGTGAGAGTTCGGCAGGGTGGATGCGGCCGTGGGCCGGAAGGTGTGAGGCTCGGTGGGGCATGTTCTCGACTCGCCGGCGCCGTTGAGTGCTCGCGCCCAGGCCTTCCTCGCCGAACACGCTGATCGGGTCGCTGTGGACACCGGTCCGGACGACGATCGATGCCGGGCCGAGATGCGTGCCGTGCTGGGCTACTGCGACGAACAAGCGTTGTCGGCCTTGCGGTGGGTGCAGCAGCGGTACTCGGGGCTGACCTATCGCAGTCCCTTGCGCGGGAAGATCGTGTTCGAGCCCGTGCTCGAGGTCGACACCGGCACCGGTCGCATCGAGTTCTGGTACGCGATCATGGACGAGCGCCCTGACGGGGTGTCCAGTGGCAGCCTGCTGCCGGACGGCACACTGCTGTTCGGCCTGTTCGACGTGGACCTGCCCGCGTTCCCGTCCCTGGACCACTTCATTGAGTGCGACGCCCTGCTGAACTTCGCCAACCGTCAGGAGCTGTTGTCCACCGAGCGACCTGAGCGTGTGACGAGCCACATGGCGGAGCTTCGCCGTCGCCATCCGTCGTTGCGCAGGCTGGAACGGGAGAGCGGCTCCCTCGTGGAGTGGTGGAGCGACGGCGAGCTGCTGGTTTTCCAGAGCTCGCTGGACGCGGAGTTGACGGCACGGGTCCCGGACATGAACCGTGCCAGGGCCGTGGTGCAGACGTGGCATCTCGTCAGCCCGCTCGCCTGCGCCACCACCGCCAGCACCGCACCACCCACAGCGCAGGCGTGAACGTCCTGACATGCCGCTGATCGAGTCCTCGCGAACGCGCGCTCATGCCGATGTGCGAAGGTTCGGCCTTGCCGCTGACTGCCACAACACCTACACGAGCGATACGCGCGCCGCGTGCTCGACCAGAACGCCTCCTCCAGGGGGCCTGCATCCAGGTCAGCCGCCAGTTGGCCCCTCGTGTGGCCGCTCGTCAGCGATCTCTTTCTCGACGATCTCTGTGATGTGAGCCGTGTCGTTGACCAGGTCAGGGCCACCACCTTTCGTGGTCACCGTGACATCCACCGTCTCCAGACTGTGCTTCTCGCGCAAGAACCGCTCGCGGTAAAGATGCTCGGCGTCTCTGGTCAAGTTGGACAGCAGCCGCGCGTTGAGTTCGGCGCCGATCACGATGCCGACGACCGGCACGGCCTGTCCGAGCTTCTGCTTCGTCAGCCGCGTTGCGAATCGCTCGTAGAACGTTCTGACGATCCTCGTGACGCCGTTCTTGTTCAGCTGCGCCCACGTCGCCCTGCGGGCGAGATCGTTCACGATCTTGTTCAACTGGACGTAGGCGATGCCCTTGCCGGTCTGCTGGGCCATCCCGAAGTTGAGGACGCCGAGAGCGAAGACCCTCTCCTGCGGCAATTCGGTGTCGTAGCCGTAGTAGGCGGCGGTGTGGGCGATCGCCCTCGTCATCGCACCCAGTACGAACACGGCGTCGGCCGCCATCGTCGCGGCGACCGTGCCCGCACCGGGTGCCGCACCGGCACCGGCGCCGAAAATGCCACCGGCTGTCGCGAGCAACGTGCCGCCGGAGACCGCCAGACCGGCACCCGCGCCCTCGATCGTGCCGAAGGTCGTGTAGCCCAGCTCCAGACGAGGCTTGGCCTTGTCGATGTCGCTCAGGTCGAGTTTGTGAATGTCACTCAGCTCGCTGACAGCGTGCCCGCGCCTGGCATAGGCTGCGACGACCGCCTTGCGTCGCAGCGTCGCTTCGCTGGCCTTGTTCACCAAGTCCAGCAAACCGTCGACCGAGTTGTGGACGATCGCGGCCATCTGTTCCGAGCCAGGCACTTGACCTAACCGCCCTTTGGCGATCTCGCGGCCCTTGACCAGGCGATCACGAACGCGCTGCGGCAACAGGTGACGCTCGTCGGCTGCCAGCCGCTCGTCGCGCCAGCGCTCGATGTCCTGCCACGCCGCACGCTCATACGGGCTCATCTGCTCGACGCCCACGGCCACCCCTCGATGACGAAGACCGCTCCGCCTGCTGCCAGCGAACTCATGGGGCATGGTAGGCGGTTCAGTCGCCGACAGCGCTGAGTGGTCAACTACGACGATTATGACCGTAGAGGCCGCGCTTCGGACGGCCGCAGTGGAGCCCAGCGTCAGCCAATGCTGACCAGCGCTCGATCCCATGCCGACGAGCGTTCCGGTGCCCATTCGAGCAGTGGGGAAGTGGTTGTGTCCCAACGGGTTCGCCATGGGACACAACCACATCGGCCTTAAGATTACGGCTAGTTTGAGGACACTTGGGCAGTTGCCCGCTCTGCCGGAGCGAGCGCGAAGCGCCTCGGTGACTCCTTGGTCTTCACGACGGTTCCTTCTTCGACGAGCTTGTCGAGCGCGTTGCTCACCGCTCCCGACGACTTCCCTTCCAGGGCCTTGGCGATCGAGGTGGGACCGAACTCCTCGCCAGGGTGGTCGCGCAGGTAGTCCTCGACCATCCCGCGCAACGCACCGGGTGCCAACCGTGCCTTCTCGCCGCCGCCATTGGGTTCCGTGTCGGCGTCGGACACCACCACGCCGTCGCCTACGGGCTGAGTCGGCTCTGCGATGACGGGCCCCGCCTCAGGCAGGCCGGTCGTCCCGGTGCCGGTCGTGTCCGACGTGTGGGCTGTGGCGTCGGTCGGTTCGGTGCTCGTCGGCTCGGTCGGGTCGCCGTCGGCGGGTTGGGCGTCCTCGGTGTCGGTCGCGTTCGGGCCGACCGGTGCGATAGGGCCGGCCTGCGCGGTGTCCGCCACGTCGGGGTTGCCGGCCGGTGCGTCGTCGGTGTCCGCCCGGGCGGTGTCGGCTTCGGTGATCGCCCACAAGTCGGCGGCGCGCCGACCACCCTTGGCGATGCCGGTGGTGCGCGTGACACTGCCGTCGTCCGCCCACTTGACGAGGAACTTCTGCGCGGTCGACTTCCCGATTTTCGCGGTGTCGGCCAGGTCGGCGGCGGTGCGGTTCGGATAGGCGTGCAACGCCGCCCACAGCTTGTCCTCCGCGTCCGTGCGAACCCTCGCGACGCTCACTGGGTCGGGAACTGACCGCAGGGTGGGGGTGGAGCCGGTGGTGTGGGCTTTGCGGGTGTGGGTCTTGGTGGACATGACTACCTCGGTTCGTGTCTGTAATTGGTGTGGTGGTCATGCCCCGGCCGGAGCGGGCGCGGCCCCCGGTGCGCTGCCGGTGTGTTTCGGGCCGCACCAATATGAACGCTTCCTGTGCGCCGTGAAGTCAAGCGGGTACGGCATACAAGATGACCGTCTTGTGTGGACGGTCAGCGATTCGGTGCGAGCTGTTGCCCACCAAGGGTCAATTGCACCGGAACCGCACACGCATGGATGACAGCGGCGCGCCCACGAAGCGTCGGCGTGTATCGACAAGCCGCAGCCGCCGTCAGGAATGGGACCGAAGGAGTGCGCCGACGAACGCCGACCGTGAACCCCCTCGGACAGACGGATCCGTATCCGACGCCGTGGGGCCAAAGACGAGGCCCGGGTGAGCCCGCGGAGTCGTCAGTGAGTGTTGGCGGGAGGAACCGCTCGGTGGTGGGACCCGTGACGGAGTCGCGCTTTCAACGGTTGTCGGACTTGGTGTAGACGCAGCCAGGCTGGTGGTTCGCCTCGTCGAGGGCCTCGGCGGCGGGCCGGGTGTCGTAGTCGGGGTCGAGGTGGTCGCCGAGATCGGCGAGAGTGGCGACGCGGGTGGTGGGCATTTCGGTGGCACAGTCGGGGCAGCGGTCCAGCAGCAGCCATGCCGCGCCGGGTGTGTCGTGGTCGGGGACGAACCGCCACTCGCGTCCGGTTACCGGGTCGGTGACGGTGATCAGGTCACCGGGTACCGGTCCGGTGCGGGTGGAGTAGTCGCGGTGCGGGTCGTCGGTGACGAGCACGGCGTCCACGGGCACGTCCAGGGCGGACGCGAGGGTGCGGGCGACGCGGGCGCGGCGCGCCCACCTGCTCCACTGGTCAGGGGTCTCGTGGCGACGGCGGAACCCGTCGGGGTCGGCGGCGAGGTGGGCACGCGCGGCGCTGACCGCGCGCTCGGCGAGTCCGGGCGTGGTCACCGAGACCACCCCAGGGAGTCGGTGGCGGTTTCGGGGAGGTAGCCGACCTGCGCGCCCACACCGAGCCAAACCACCGGAGGATCGGTGGGCGCGGTGCCGTCGCCCTCGGCGTCGTCCGGGGTGCACACGACCCGCCCGAGGACGTGCTCCATGGGGTAGCGGGGCTGGGTGGCAACCCGGATGGGCGTGGCGGGGTCGTAGCGATCGAGTGCGGTGAGCAGGTCGCCTACGGTCGCGATGCGGTTATCGGTCATCGTGATCACCTCAGGTGTGGAGGGTCGTGGTTGGATTCTGGTCCGGGACGGGTGTCCGCCCCGGACCGGCGGGTCTAACGGGTGGCGGCTCGCAGGGCGGCGGTGGCGGCGCACCCGATGGCCTGGGCGGTTGCCTTGGGGTCGGTCAGCCGGTGCAGGGTCGCCCCGCCGAGTGGGGTGTCGGTTTCGTCGGTGGTGAGCCACAGCACCGCGCACCCCGTGGCGCGTAGCCGGTGCAGGCGTTTCTGCCCGTCGCGGCGGGGTTGGTCGCGGAAGTGCCCGTCGGACACGATCACCAGCAGTCGTGCCGCGCCGGGCCGGGACAGGCCGAGTGCACCGTCGAGGGCGTCGATCGCGACGGGGATGTCCTCCCAGTTGTCGTCGGAGCGGAACTCGGTGACTTGGGCGGGGGCTTTCCCGGGGTGGGTGAGTGGGCGGACGTGGTGGCCGAAGATCACGCTGGCGGTCTGGGAGGGGACCCTGGTGTGGCGGGCGGCGTCGGCGAGGATCCATGCCGCCGAGGCCACGTGGTCGCGTGCCCAGCCCATCGAGCCGGATACGTCGCAGGCGACGCCGACCCGCAGCGGCGGGGTGGTGACCGGGGTGCGGGTGATGCGGGTGAACGGTTCGGCGGTCACGGTCGCCCCTGCTGCGCGTTGGGCTTCGGCGGCGCGCACGCCGCGCATCCGCAACCGTCCCGGTGGCACGTCGGAGGTGGAGCGCACGGTGACCCGTTCCCGGATGCCGGCGGTGTCCAACGCGCGCGCCAGCACCCGCGCGGCGGTGCGTTCCTCGGGTGTGGGAAGGCGGGTGCCGGCCGTGAGGGTCGATCCGGTGCGGGGACCACCGAGGACGAACACCGACCGGGCCGCCTTCTGGGCGGTTTGGTCGGCGGTGGCCTCTCGCGCTTTCTCTGCGGCGGCGACGGCGGCCGGGTCTTCGGGTGCCTTCTCGCGCGTCACGTTCGCCGCTACGCCGTTCAAGACGGCAGCGATCGCGCCCGCCAGCGGTGACGGGGCACTGGGGATACCGGGGGTGCCGGTGTGGCTTCCGGACGGATCGGGGGTGGCGGACGGGTCGGGTGCCGTGCCGGGGTCCGGGGCGTCGGGGTCGGTGCCGAGAACCTCGCACCACCGCCGCCCGAGGTCGAGCATGGTGTCGCCGTCCTCGTCGGCGGTGCAGAGGGCCTTGGTCCACACCGCCCGGAGTTCGAGCAGGGTGTCGACGCCGAGTACGTCCTGCACGACTCGGGTGACCGGGCCGACCTCGATCTTGGTGAGCACGCCGGCGTCGGCCCGTCCCAGCAGCAGGGCGGCGCTGCGGGCGGCGTCGGCCTTGGTCATCTGTGGGGCGGTGGCAGGGTCGGCGAACAGGTGCAGGTCGGCGGCGACGATGCTGTGCACGCACGCGCGCAGCCAGTGCCGGTCGTCGGGGCGGCGCAGGATGTGGCGGCCTTCCATGCGGGGCTCTTCCAGCAGCATGGCGGCGGCGACCACACCGGACGGGGCGTCGGGAGGTGGTTCCCAGGCGGTGTGGCGGGCGTGTCCGCACTCGTGGGTCAGCGCGCCCCACGTCGAGGCGTAGCGGGACCGGTCGGACAGGTTGGCGGGATCGACGGTGGCGGGGTCGACGCCGAGGTGGGTGCCGTCGACCTCGATCAGCGCGCGGGCGGGGTAGAAGCAGGCCGGAGCGCCTCCGCCCGCGCCGGGGGCGATGGTGACCACGAGGTCGTCCCGGTCGGCGATCACGGGGACCTCGTCGGCGAGTGCGGCGGACAGGGTCAGCCATTCGGGAAGGGCGGGGAACACAGCGGCACCGACAGCGTCGGGGTCGGCGGTGAGGTGGGTGCTCATGGCGGGTGTCCTTGTCGACGGTCGCGGCTCGGGATGGTTGAGGCGTGTCAGGGTGTGGTCGGGGTGATGCGGGCACCGAGGGCGAGTGGGGTGACGGCGCGGCCGAAGACGGTGCGCACGACGGCGGCGACGGTGTCCCGGTCCTCTTCCGGTGCGATGCCGACGAGGTTCGCGGCGGCGGCATCCGTGCCCAACACGTTGGCGATCTTCTTGAACGCCAGCAGTTCGCGCAGTTGCGGTGTCCAGCCGACCTCGCCCTTGGCCTGCCGGCTGGCGAGGTTGCGCGCCACCCGTACCGCCTTGCCGTCCACGCCCAACTGGTCGGCGAGGTCGTAGTCGCTGGAGACCTGGACCTGTACGGAGAACCGGCTGGAGAGGGCGTCGGTGAGCACCGCGCCGTGCACACCGGGGTTGTGGCCGGCGACCACGTAGAAGCCGGGTGCGGCGTCGACGACCTCGCCGCCGTTTGCCTTGACGACGATCTGGCGGCGGCCGTCCATCGCGGGGTAGACCACGGCGAGCACGGTCGGCGGAATCAAGGTGGCGTCGTCGATGAACAGCGGCACACCCTCGCGCATCGCGCGCACCAGCGGACCGTGCACGAACACGAACTCCCCGTCCGGGGTCTTGGTGTAGTCCCCGACGAGGTCGGCGACCACGGTGTCCCCGTCGCCCTGGACGGTGACGCAGTCGGGGAACGCCGCCTCCACCACGCTGGTCTTGCCGGTGCCGGGAGGCCCGTACAACAGGGCGGCGACCCCGGCCTCCCGCAACCGCCGCAGCGCGGTCACGTCCGGCATCCCGGACAGCAGGCGCGGGTGGTAGGCCGTGCCGTTGGGGCGCATCACCGGACCGGTCACCGCCGCCGATCCGGTCGCCGCCCCACCCGCCCCCGACGGCGGGGCGGGATCGGGCTTCGTCGTAGCGGGAGGTTTCCTCCGTCCGGGTGTGCGAGGCCGATGTGCCCCGGTCGAGGCGGACGCGGATGTCTTCTTCCGGTGGGACGTGCCGGATGGTCGGGGCACGGCGGGCGCGATGGAGGGCGCGGCGGCGGCAGCGGTGGTCGTGGTCGCCCGGTAGGTCAGCGGTGTGGTCGACGCGACCTCGGCCTCTCCGCGCGCGGCCAGTGTTTTGAGCGCGTTGCCCACCGCGCCCGAGGACCGTCCGTTCAGCTCTGCGGCGATCGCGCGCGGGGTCAGGCTGATGCCCGCCCGGTCCGCGAGGATCCGCGCGACCATCGCGCGTAGCTCCCCGTTACGCAGCCTGGCGGTCGATCCGGCAGCAGGCCCGGCGGTGGACGTCGGGGTGGCGGGTGCGGTGGTCGTGGCACTCATGGTGGTGGTCCTTCCGGTTGTGTGCGGCGAGGTCATCTATGCGGGTGTCATCACTCGACGGCGTCGGTGAAGGCCGTCACGCCGTCGGAGTACGCGGCGGTGTAGTACGTCGCGACGGTGGCGAAGCACGTCGGCACGTCGGGCTCGGTGCGCGGGTCCCCGCCGTAGGCGTCGACGAAGGCTGCGTGCGTCCAGCCGTGGTCGTAGCCGACCTCGGTCGCCAGGTTCCGCAATTCGATGGACTGCATGACGGGCTCCGTTCGTCGGACATGGCTCACGCCAGGTGTGGTATTCGCGGTGTTTTCGGTTCCCCTTGTGATAATTCAAAGGTAGCTCTGTTGCGCGGTGCGCGCCATGCGAAATGCGCCGATTTTCAAGACTCTTTCCGGCAATTCATTCCGACCGTGCACTGTCATCAGTGACCGCAGGGCCGTTCCGCACGGTGACGACTCTGCCGACGGCCTCCGATCTTCGCAGGCCGGCGACCCATTGCGGGCCGGCGATTCATGCACTGCAGCACCCTGTCAGTGAGATGGCAACTATGAAGACGGGAGAACAGGTAGACGACTGACGGCAGGACGGAATGGAAATACAGTACAGACGCTGATGGTAGTGACTGGAGAGATTCAGAGGTGTTCCGACCATGCGGCCCCGCCCGATGTGTCTACCGGCTTGCGGGCAAGCGAGTCTGGGATACCAGCGGATCCCATCTCGCGCCCGTGACCAGGGGATTCGAGGAACATAAGGGGTGGTCGTCTAACATGACCCCCCGTATGAACCCCGTTCTGCACCCCCGTGTGAACCGGCGACGGACGTGACTATGCGCGCAATCGATCACTGTAGCCGTCACTCACTGTGACTCTCGCTGCGTGCGGGAACGGGACAAAAGTCACCGTTCAGGACGACTGGGGTAATTCGGCTTCCTCGGTCGGGCCGGACCGTCCGGTCGTCTCGCGCGGGGTAGTAGCCTCTCGTGGGCGGCTCGCACGTAGTCGTTGAAAGTGAATAGGGTGCCATATCCCGGGCATGATAGCATCGTGACGCGTATGTCGAGGAAATGGTCGGAGGCATACGTTCCGCGTATATCCGCTACGCCGAGTTGTCTCATCGTTGTCGTCGACTCGTCGGACCGGAAGCTCCAAAATTCGCGGAGTCCTTGTTCGTTCCATGAGTCGTCGGCCGCGTAGGCGGACGGGTTGCCGAAATCCGTCATGCAGACCCTAGTGGACATCTGCGGGACGACAACGGGAACGACACGTTGTCGGTATGGCCGGACGACTTCGGCGTCCGAGACAACGGGAAGACCGCGTGCCTGACAGTCGAGCCCGAGACACGAGGTGCGAGTCGGCGTCACAGGCTTCTCCACCGCGTCAACCGGTCGCGCTGCGGCCGTGTCCATGCTTGTCGGCCGACCCGGTCGTGGCGCCGGGCGGGTCGGCGGTGGTGCTGTCACGCCGTCGGCCGAGTCCTGTAGCCAGTTCACGAGCTTGCGGGGTGGGTGCCTCGTCGACCTCGGCCAACCGGGCGGTCAGCAGGCTCAGTGTGCGCGGGATCGCGTCGAGCTGTCCGAGTCGTTCCTGCAGGCGCATGATGTCGCGGTAGAGCAGTTCGTTGTGCGGGTCGAACGTCCGCGCGACCTCCAGCAGGTCCAGCGTCTGCTGCGGATCGGACTCGACCAGGGCGCGGGCCAGCGCGGCCACCGCGTCGATCGCGTCGCGGCGGATCGCCTCGCGGGCGGGTTCGATCCACTCGGCCGACATGCCGTCGGCCAGCGGCCCGCCGTAGCTTTCGACCACCTGCCGGTAGGCGTGCACACGCGCCTGCTCGGTGGCCGCCGCGCGGCGGGCGGCCACCGCGTCCGCAAACCGCCAGTAGTCGACCGTGACCTTCGTCGGGTCGAGTTGGTAGCGGCCGTTGCCGACTACAGCGATGTCGGTCACCGAGCCGTCGGTGGCGGCGGCAACCGCGTGACGCATACGGGACAGCGCGGTGTGCAGCGCGTTGGTCGGCCTGGCGGGCGGGTCGTCACCCCACAACGCGGACACGAGCGCGTCACGACTGGCGCCGTCGGGGTACAGCGCCAGCAGCACCAGCAGTTCGCGCGTCCTGGGCTGCAACTCCCCGGTGATTTCCCGCCTCCGTCGATCGGTGTCCGCGGCGTCGGGTTCGGGGGTCCAGTGCACGCGGAGCGCGCCGAGCATCGTGACCGTGATCGGTGCCCGGGTCGTCTTCGCGTCGGTGTCCGCGATGGTGTCCGGCGGCGGCGGACCGGTCGCGGTCGTAATGTGCCCATCGGTCGGCACCGGATCGCCGCCGTCTTCGTCGAGGACCTCGGTGTCCACGGGCTGGTGCGGCAGTGCGGCCTGCCGCCGCGGAACAGCCACTGAACGCAGACGACCGCCGGGCGCCGCGGCACGGCGCGAGCCGAGAATCTCCAGCTCGTTGTCAGCAGTGGCCGACGCCTCGACCGCAGCGGCTGTGATCTCCAGTCCCGTATCACCGTCGGGATCGAGGTCGACATCACCAGCGCCGCCCGCCGCCGACGAGGCGGCCTCGCTCGACACCGTGCGGTGCCTCCAAGCCGGTTCCATCCGTACGATCCGGGGATTCGACATCGGCGGTACACGCACCTCGCCACCACCGGGCGGGTCCGGTTCGGCCTGATGCAGCAGCGCCAGCAGTTCAGCGGTGTCGTCGTCACCGAGGCGGAACATCCGCATTCCCCGCAGTGCCTGTCCCAGGCCGGGGCCGGTGGCCGACACGGTGCCGTCCTCGCGGACGTAGGCGGTCACTCCGGGCTGCCACTGGCCCAGCAGAAACCCGGTGATGCCGAAGGGCGCACCGTTGTCCAGGACCGCCTGCAGCCGTTGCCGCCGGTGCTCCGGCGGGCGCGCGACCAGCACCATCGGCGGCCATGAGCGCGACGCCGTGTCCTGCTCGCGGCCGGCCCTGGCCCTGGCCCTGACCAGAGTTTCGGCCTCCAACGCGTCGAGCGCGGCGTCGAGGTCCGGGACGACGCGCAGGGCAGCGGGCAGTTGAACACGGCCGGCCCCGCGTCCGAGTACCCAGGCCAGATCATCCGCCGGGACGAACACACAGGCCCCAGCCCTTGGCGACGTATACGCCGAATGTTGTGCCGAGGCGGTGAGCGCGGCGAGCAACAACGCGCGGACCGCCGCGGGCGCGCCGGCACCGACCAGCCCGAGACCGCGAGCGGCCGCGAGGTCCAGAGCGACCTCACGACCGTCCCGGACACCCAACTCCGGAACGAACACGGGGCGTTCGCCGGCACCGGTCGCGGATGCGCCCACCAGCACCGGGGGTGGTGACACACGCTCCGAGCGCCCGACCTGGTCGTCACCGTCGAAATCGGTGTCGTCTTGTTCAGCGCGCAGGTGCGCCAGCCGCAACCGATACACCACCGGCGCCACCGGCAGGTCGGTGCGGTCGCCGCTGCCCGGTCGGTAGCGGCTGTTGTGGCGGCGGCGGGCGATCATCAGGACCGTGCTGACCGCCGAGGCGAGTCCGAACCCGACGAACAATTCCGCACCCCACCGGAACACCGGCTCGCGTGCCGTGTCCGTGTTCGGCGGCGTCTGCTGTGTGGACGGCGGTGTCGCCGGGCTGCCGGGTGGCGGCATCGAGGTCGTCGGTGCGGGTTTTTCGGGCGTCGGAGAAGGTTGTGGGACGTGTGGCTCGGGCGGTGCCGACGGCACGGTGGCGCCTACTGGCAGTGCAAACTCCTCGCCGGGGAAGATCAAGCTGGGTCGGGTGAATGTGCCGCCGTCCGGCTGGGGTTTGCCTTGATTGAGCTCCCAGATTTCGGGCCAGCGGTTGCCGTCGCCGAGCGTGCGTTGGGCGATGCGCCACAGGGAGTCGTGCACGCCGGTGTGCGGGTCGGGTGCCAGCGCCACGGCCGACTTCGCGGAAGCGGGCTGGTCGTTGGTGGCGGGGGCGGTGTGGTGCGGTGTGACGTAGGTGGCGGGGCGGACGTGGCTGGTGTCCTGGTCAGGCGGGTAGTGCCAGGCCGGGGCGGTCGCGACTATTTCGGAGGCGGTGCCAAGTCCGGCGGGCAACGGGCTCGGAGGTGTCAGAGTGGCGCGGTGTCCCAGGATCGAGATCAGCGTGGCGCCGACGAGGACGGCCGCGACCCGGCGCACCGGTCTGGCCGTCGCAGGGTTCGGCAGTCGCGCGTCGCGGACGATCTCGATCGCGCAGCCGGCCACGTCGAGGGCGAACAGCGCCCACACCAGCCAACCTGCGCAGGCGAGGAAGTTCAACAGGAACGTGGTGGTCATCGGACCAAGGAGCACGCCCTCGATCTCTGCCCATGACGGCAGATGGTCGGGCAGGGGCCAGCCGATGAACTGCGTGAGCGCCCACGGCATACCCCCCAGAAGCGCGAACAGGACCATGGCGGCGAGCAACCCGCGCAGCATCCTCGCGACGACCCCGACAAGCCCCATGGCGCCGCGCCAGGCGCGCTTGCACACATCGGTCGTGCGGACGGGTCGTGCTGCGGACATGGCGTGCTCGATTCCTTACCGGGATGGGACGTGCTGCTCAACTGCCGTGACGGATGCGGTTGGGGGCGGATGCGGTCAGGTCACCTGAGCGACGACACGCTCGAACCTCCCCGAGGTGACATCGGAACCACGGCATGCTCGTGCGGCGAGAGTTCCTGGCCAGCCGTGGATGTTCTTGACGCGGAGGTTCCTCGGCTCACGTCGCCCTGCGTACCGGGCAGGATCGGTGTGGGCTTCCTGCGCTTGGTGCGAGCGGTCTTGCGACCGGCGAGCCAATGGGTGATGTCAGCGACCTTCAAGTCGGTGAACTCGGCCAGTTCGTCCACGTCGATGACGTCCTGGGCGGCGGCGAGGACGTCGCCGAGTTGGCGCTCGATGTCCTCCAGTTGCTCGGCGATGGCGGTCCGGCGTTGGGCGAGTTCGCCGACCTGCTGCGCGGCGGCAGCCCGCCGTGCGCTGCGGGCGGTGTCGGCCTGCTCGACGCGTTGGCGGATCTCCTCGGGCGTTGCCATGCTGCTTCCCTTTCTCTGCGATGTCGTGTTCACGGCGGGCGACGGTGTGGTCATGGGTCGATCGCGGTCACCCCGCGCTGCAGGTGTGCGCTGCCCTGCCCGTGCACTTGGAGCGATCCGATGCCGACCAGCCCGAGCAGCTGGGTGGTCTGCGAGGCGGTCACCGTGACCGTGACGGTGTCGCCGGACACGGTCACCGTGCCGGTCGCGCCCTCGGCGGCCAGATGCGCCTGGGCGTTGGCGACGGCCTGAGCGGGCACGAGTTGCAGGGTGCCGTTGCCGCGGTAGGCGGACAGGTCGATGGCCTGGGCCCCGGCGCGGGCGGCGGCCTCGGCCTGGCCGTTGGCCCGCACCTTGGCGGCCAGTGCGAGGCCACCGTCCAAGGTCAGGCCGGCCAACGCCAGGATGCCGACCGTCAGCGCCAGGACGAACGCGGTCACCCGGCCCTCGTCCGCGCGCCACCACCGCAACCGCGTGCGCCACCAGGTCGCCCACCAGCTGCGCCGCGAGTGGCGGCCTCGGCGGGTCATGTCTGGCTCCCGGTGTTCAGGGTCGAACGCCACAGGTCCACAGGCTCGACCGACGTGGCCGACAAGGTCTTGCCCCCAGGTACGCCGAGGATGAGCGCGTCGCCGAAGTCGACGGCGCAGGACACGGTCACGCTGACCGTGCCGCCGGGACGCAGGCCGCCGGTCGACGTGCTCACCGACAGGGACGCGCACACCACGCCCGCTGAGGACAGTGCGCTCGCGGCGGTCGACTGGGCCGCGGCGGTCGCGGCCGTCGGGATGCGTTCGATGCTGGCGGCGCGGGCCGCTTGGTGGGCGGCGTCGTCGATGCGGATGCGGGCGTCCACCCCTCGGTGGATCACCACCCCGACGAACACCAGCAGCATCACCAAGAAGGGCGCGGCGATGGTGACTTCGGCGGCCACGGAGCCGTCATCGGCACGCCACCAGGCCGCCCAACCCCGCCGACCGGGACGCACGCCGCCGTGACGCCGTCGTGGGGCCGTGACGGGCGCACGGAGCGGCGTCGTCGCCCGCAATGGCTCCGTCTGCGGTGTCATCGCGGTCACCCGCCTGCCAGGTCGGGGACGAAGCGTTCGACGGGCCCGGCGGCCTCGGCGTGCACGGGCAGGCTCAGGAACGGCACGACCGAGGTCGCGGTCCCGCTGACCCGCACCGACGCCGAGTCCGCTGTCCGGTCGGAGGTGACGGTGGAGCCGGTGAGCGGGCCGCTCGCGAGCTGGTCGAGCAGTTGCTGCGCGCTGGACGTGCCGGCCGCGGCTGTCCCGTTCTGGGACCGTGCCACCGCGAGCCCCTGTGAGGCGGCGGCTTGGGCGATGTGAGTGGCGTGCGACCACAGCGCGAACTGCACGATCGCCAGCAGCAACAGCAACAACAGCGGGGTCGCGATGACCAGCTCCGCGCTGACCGAGCCACGATCACCGCGCAGCGCTCGGCGGACTCGGCCCCATCGGGCGCGGGTCGCTGGTGGCCGCTTGCTGTGCCTGTGGTTCATGGGAATCACATGGTGATGCCGTTGGCCTTCTCGGTGACCTTCGCGATGACGATCGCGATGACCGCGAGCGCGGCCACCACGAGCAGCGCGGTCACGAGGACGGTTTCGGTCGAGTACCCGGCTTCCGGCTGGCGGCGCAGTTCCTCCCACCGTGCTTGTACCACTGTCCACAATGCCTCCACTTGTGTGCGCATCGTGTTGTCCTCCCTTGTCGTTCAGGTTCGGTTGTTGTCCGCGTGAGATGTCACAGTCCATTGAGGACCTGCGTGAGCGCGGGGTAGGCGATGAAGGCCAGGAACCCGAGGAACAGCGCCATCACCGGCAGGCTCATGCGTTCGGTGGCGGCTTGGGCGTCGCCTTCGGCCTCGGTGATCTGGTGGGTGCGCAGCGCTGCGGCCTTGGCGGCCAGGGAGGTGCGGACCTTGGCGCCCTCGGTGCCGGCCAGGCTGACCGAGGCGGCGAGTTCGGCGAGTTCGGTGACGTCGAGTTCCTCGCCGAGCTGGCGCAGGGTCGCCCACGGGGTCGTGCGGGTGAGGCGGGCGGTGTCCAGGGCGCGGCGGATCTGCTCGAACGCCCATCCCCGTCCGATGTTGACCGAGTCGCCCAGCGCGCTGTCGACCCCGGCTCCCCCGGCCAGGGTGATCCACACCAGGTCCAGGTAGGCCGAGAGCGCGTGGCGGAACCCGGTGCGCAGCTTGGCGGCTTCGGAGCGGGCTTGCAGGTCCGGCAGGACGAACCCGACGGCCGCCAGGACGAGTCCGGCGATGATCGGGAATTCGAAACCGGGACCGAGACCGGCCACGGTGAGGACCACGGTCAACAGGACGGGCAACAACAGTCCAGCGACGGTGAGGGTGGCTTTCTCCGCCAGGTGGGTCGAGGTCGAGCGGCCGATGACCGCCAGGTCCTTGGCCAGGCGTGGGCCGGGGAGCCCGAGCGCGCGCAACGGTGCGACGGCGGGTCGGCCGAGTCGGGCGGCCCAGCCGGTGTCGTCGGTGGCGAGGATGGGTGGCGGAGCGGGTGGGGCGGTGGCGTGGGCCAGGACCGCGCCGAGGGCCGGTCGTGGCGGGAACAGGTAGACCGCCAAGGCCCACAGGCCGATCCCGGATCCGATTCCCAGGGCGATGTAGGTGATCATGGCGTTCACTCCTGCCTCGCGGTGACGAGACCCTGTGCCGGGCTGGTTGCCGGGTCCTGGTCGGCGGTGGAGAGGAAGCGGTCGGGCTGGGCGACGCGGGCGATGCGGTTGAGCCACGCGAACCCGGCGGCGAAGAGCGCTCCGATGCCCAGGAGCACGATCTGCCCGGCGGCGCTGTCGTAGGCGCCCATGTAGTCGCGGTTGAGCAGGACCACGGCGACGGCGAAGGCCAGGGTGGTGCCGACGATGACGCGCACCGAGGTGCGGGTGCGGGCGCGTCCGGCCTCAACGCGCATCCGCATCGAGGCTTGACCGCGGGCGGCGTCGGCCAGCGAGCCGAGCAGTTCGGCGAGCTGGCGGGTCTGTTGTTCGGCGGCCAGCAGCAGGGCGGCGATGACCAGGTCGCCGACCGGGTCGTCCAGGCGTTCACCCAGGCGACGTAGGGCGGGCGCGAGCCGGTCGCCGTTCTCGATCCCGGCGGCGAGCTCGCCGACCTCGCCGCGGATGGCCGTGGGCGCCAGCGGCGCTGTGGCGAGGATGGCCTGCTCGAGCCCGGCGGCGGCTGACAGGGTGTCGCGCAGCATCTCGGTCCAAGTGGCCACGGCCTCGATCCGTGCGACTCGGCGGGCGTGCTCGGGGTCGCGGCCGAGCACCCTGGGCAGTGCCCAGGCGGCGAGCCCGGCTAGGACGGCGCCGACGACCCAGCCGGTGAGCAGCCCGGTTACCACCCCGGCGGTCACGGCGAGCGCGATCCGCAGGCTGCGGTGCTGGTCGACGGTTCCGGCCGCGCGGGTCCGGGTGCGGCGGTGGCGCCGTCGGTCGGGTCCGCGCCAGCCGAGGACCATCAGCAGCAGGCCGAGCCCGGTGCCGACGCCGAGCAGCGCCGCGGTGGCCGTGGTGGGGCTCAAGGTGATGTTCACGGTCCCCACCAGCCCTCGGGGTTCTCCATTACACCGGGGTCGAAGCCGACGTCGGCCAGGTCGTCGAGGGTGTCGCTGCGCAGTGCTCCGGCGGCGGGGCGGGCGCGGCGGTCGGGGCCGGGGCGGTAGACCTCGTTGGAGATGACCTGCGGGCCGTCGGCGCCGACGACCTCGCGGATCGAGGACACCACGCGGGTGCGGCGGTCGGTGGCGCGGGCCAGGTGCACCACGAAGTGCACCGCGGAGGCGACCAGCAGGTTGGTGGCCTCCAGCGGTAGCCGCTCGACGCCCTGGGCGGCATAGGAGGCCAGCCGGGTGAACGCGATCCGCGAGGACGAGGCGTGCAGGGTGGCCATCGAGCCGTCGTTGCCCTGAGACATCGCGTTGCACATCGGGATGACCTCGGGGCCGCGGATCTCGCCGACGATCACCCGGTCCGGGCTCATCCGCAGGCCCCACCGCACCAGCTCGGCCTGGCTGATGGCACCTTCGCCTTCGACGTTGGGTTCGCGGGCTTGGAAGGCGGTCACGTCGGCGTGGATGTCCGGGTCGTGGTCCAGGCCGAGTTCGAAGGCGTCCTCGATGGTGACGATGCGCTCCAGCGGGTCCATTTCGCTGGCGAGTGCGCGCAGCAGGGTGGTCTTGCCCGCGCCGGTGCCGCCGGTGATCAGGACGTTCTTGCGGGCCTTGACCAGGGCTCGCAGGAACGCCTCCAGGCCGGGGTCCAGGGTGCCTCGGCGTCGGAGTTCGGGCAGGGTGACGGTGAGGTAGCCGTGGCGGCGGATCGACAGCGCCGTGACCCCGCCTGCGGTCAGGCCCATCACGGCGAACAACCGCTCTCCGCCGGGGAGCTGGAGGTTGACCGCCGGGGAGCCCTGGTCGAACCGCCGCTCCTGGCTGCTGGCGCGGGCGGCGAGCAGCCGGACCAGGTCGGTGAGTTCCTCGTTCGAGCCCGCGATCGGGGCGACCTGGGCGCGGCGGCCGTCGTTGTACTGGACGAACACCCGGTCGAAGCGGTTGGCGTTGATCGTCTCCACGGTCGGGTCGTCCAGCAGCGGCTGCAGTCCGGCCATGCCGAACAGCTCGTTGACGACCTCCCCGACGACACGCTGCTCGACCTCGCGGGGCAGCAGCTGCCGGCCCGCGGCCAGCTCGTTCTCGGTGTGCACGCGCAGCGCCTCGTCGAGGATGCCGCGCGCCAGCTCGCGCCGGGCCTCGCGGGTGGCGGTCGTCCCGGTGCGGTCCTGCTGATCGGCCACCCGCTGCGGAAGCTCGGCGTTCAACCGCTCCCGCAGGTGCTGCCGCAGCCGCGTCGTAGCGGCCGACAGGTCAGCCGTGTCCTCGTCGGTGCTCCAACCCAGCGGCGGCACACCAGCGTCGGGGCCAGGTGCGGCGCTGCCGAACGGGGCCGCGCCGGACGGCTGGTGGGGGCGCAGCGGCACCGGTGCCGGGTACTGGTTGGTCGGGTACGTCACGACGCCTGCCCTCCCTGCTGCTCGCGGTGGTCGGTGGCGGGGCTGGGTGCGACGCGGACACCGTTGGACGAGACCGCGCCGGGTGGCACACCCGGAACCGAGCGCAGGACCGGGATCTGCGTCAGCGGCTCAGGGGGCCGGGGCTGAGTTCGGGCGGCCGGTGTGCGCTCGCGGGTGGCCAGTTCGGTGGCGACGCGGTGAGCGAAGCGGCCGAGCGCCGAATGCGCGGGGCCGCTGCGCCCCCGGCGCAGCATGTTGGGCCGTCCGCACAGCACGGCCGCGCCGTTCGGGTCGTCGGGCACGCGCCCCAGCGGCGGCACGCCGAGTTCGCGGGTGACCTCGGCGGTGGAATAGCCCTCGCCCACCAGCAGCAGCACCGGGTTCGGGCTCCACCGGCCGACCGTGGGCAGCCGGCGCGGCAGATGCGCGAGGTCGTCGGCGTGAGCCCGCGACAGCAGCACAACCGCGTCGGAAGCACGCACGATCGGCAGAGCGGGCGAGCCGGGGTCCACGCGCCCGCAGTCGACGATGACCACCGTGCCCGGCTGGTTGGCCGCCGCCCGCAGCACACCCAGGCCGCTGGTTGGGTCGGGAGCCAAGGCCGACAGCGCCGCGCGGGCCTGGTCGGCATCGGGTGGGGCGGAGATCACCGGCAGGCCGCCGGGAAGCTGCTGGGTGTGCCGCCACACCAGGTCGGCGTCGCCGCCTCGGCGCGCGGCGGCGGCCAGGCTCACCAGGCCCGGTGTCGAGGACAGCGAGAACCGCAAGCCGAGATCGCCACCGGAAGGATCGGCCTCGACCACCAGAGCGCGTGCCGGAGCGGGCCAGCGGGCGGCCAAGGCCACGGCCAGCGTGGTGGCGCCCGGTGAGCCCTTCAGGGACAGGACCGAGACCAACATCAGCGACCTCCAGCGGAGAGCATCACGATCGACAACTGACCGGCCGGCACCGCGGCGACCTGGCGTGCAGCTGCCTCGGACAGCTGCACCGAGACCACGGTGTTCTGGTCGTTCGCCGGGGTGGTCACACTGGTCACCACCGCAGGCCAGACCATGCCTCCATCGGCGGGCGGACTGGTCGCGGTTCCGGCCTGGCCGGGCACGAACACCACCGACACCCGCGCTCCCGGACCGACTTCCGCAGGGACCTGGCCCGGCTTCAGGGCGAGGGCGGCGATGGCCTGCCCGTTCGTGGGCAGCGCGGCGCCGCCGAGGGCGTCCGGGGTGAGCAGCGCCCCGGCCGACAAGCTGGTGGCCATCAGCCTGCCGACCACGGTGACCGCCTGGTCCGCGCCGACGACCGCGACGCCGGGATCGACCGCGACGTTGACCTGCCGCAGGTCCTGCGTGGTCAGCACGTGCCCGACCTGCACGCCGCGGGCCAGCGCGAGCACGGCTTGCCGATCTCCGGAGTTCAGCGAGATCAGCACGAAGCCGCCCACACAGGCCAGGACGAGCAGCATGCCGAGCAGCAGGTACGGCATGCTGCGGCGACGTCCTGTGGTGCGCAACCGCGAGGCGAAAGACTTCTTGCCGTCGTTGGCCCAGGGCCCGGTGGCCGCACTCGCGGCTCGGTTGGCATCGGGCTGGATCGTGGTGTCGGTACTCACGCCGGTACCTCCAAAAGGCATGGGGGTAGTGCGCCGCGTCGCCAGAGGATCGTCAGCGAGCGGAACAGGTGGCCATCGCTTTGTGGGCTATGTGGGGATGCCGCGCCACGAGACAGTGGTGTTGGTCAGCCGCCGCCGTTGTTGAGCGCCTGCGACTCCGCCACGCGGAAGGTCACGTTGCCCGTCGTGGTCATGTCCGGGAACGTCCCGCCCTGACCCGCACCCGACCAGGTCACCGTCCAGTGCACGGTCGCCGTCACCGGGTACGCCTGCCCCGGCTGACTCGCCGACGAACGGCGGTAGACGTGTCCGCAGTCCGGCGACGGCGCCTTGGGATCTGCGCCTGCCTTGTACGACGTTCCCGCACCCGTGCAGGTCACGGTCGAGCCGTCACCCATCGACCACGTCACCGACGTCGGAGCCGCGACTACCGTCACCGACACACCCGGAACCGACGCGATCGCCGACACCTCCTGCCAACCACCGCTCAACCACAACCACGTCGGCAGGTTGACCAACTGCATTTCGACGGGGTTGGCCGCGATCACGACCGAAGGCAACCGCAAACGGTTGCGCGCGATGGAGGCCACCTGCTCCGGCGACAGCGCCGGTTGCGCACCATCACCAGGCACCCACACAGGACCGTGGGACAGCGGATCCTTGCCATCCGGCGAGCACAACACCATGAACCAGCCACCAGGTTCCTGAGGCTGACCGTCTGATGGTTGATAGTCGACCTGCACATGCCGACACTCGGGTTCGCCGGCGGTCGAGTCGTCTCCCGAGCCAGTGTGACCGGGCTTGTGGGCATCGCCTGCCTGGTTGCCGTCCTGGCCGGACGTGCCCGCGTCGAGCTGGCAGTCCGGTGTCGGACTCTGGAAGCAGTCCACGTTGCCGTAGATATCGGCGAAGGCAGGTACCGAACTCGCCAACACCATCGCCAGGGCGAGGCTGGCGGCAACGCATGCGCGTTCGAAAGTCAACATGTCCCGACTCCTTGCACACCGAAGTCCGATACCTTCCACGATCCGTCAGACTGCTTCTCCACGGTCGCTTTGATGAGTCGGCGACCGCCGACACCGTCGTCGGCTGGCTGCCCGTTGTCGGCGCGATACTTCAGTGCGTTGGTGGAGTCACTGCAATCACTGACGATCACCTTGACAGGGTCTGCAGGCGGCTCCACCGAGGACACCTGTGCGTCGTGGGTCGGCGAGCCCTTGCTGACGAGCCCGTTGTAGTGATCCGCGTACAGGCCGCGGGACAAAGTCGACAGCGCGAGTCCTGTCGCGTACCGGCCCAACTCGGGTGACTGCCAGTCCGAGGTCGCCGCGGCCGCGACGAAGCCCTCCCACATGCCTCGGTAGGCCGCGAGTGCGTGGAGCTTTGCGGTGTCCGCAGGGCTTTGCGGTGCGGTGAAGCCGGCTGACGGCAAAGTCGGCCCGGCGCTGGTCATGGGGCGGTTCGTGTCCTGCTGGCTACAGGAGACGAGCCCGAGCACCGCCGCACCGGCAACGAAAGCCAGTCGGACCCGGCCACTTGGTGTGGCGATGATCTGAATGAGTGCCACAGCACACCCCGCTTCGCATCTGGACCGTATGAACCACGTGAAGCACCACTGCTAGGTCTACCCCGCGACCCGGTACTCACGTCAACGTGAGTAAGGAACTGACTTTGAAGTCAGTATGAGGCGTCAGGCGCGGCGTTCACTCTTTCGCGTTAACGTCGGTCCGATTGAGATCCTGTCGGGCGGTGCGAGTGGAAGTATCGAAGCCCCAAGGAGGAACAGTGTTGTGCGTGCTACACGACGCAGCTGAACGAGGAGTTCGCAGTGAACGGTGTCCTCCTGCCGCTGTGGGCCGGTGTCGGACTGTTGGTAGGCGCGCTCCTCGCTATTCCGACTCGACAGCTACTCGGTCTACGACCCACTGCAACGCTTTTCCTGGCATGGACTCTTGCCGCACTCACGGCAGCCGCATTCGCCATCCTCGCATGGCGGCTCGGTGAGCGATTCGATCTGCTCCCCTTCAGCGCGCTCGCTGCCGGCGGGGTCCCGCTCGGGGCAGTAGACACTCTGGAACGACGTCTGCCGAGCCGACTGCTGTTGCCGACCATCGCCGCCGTCGGATCGCTATTGCCGGCATCAGCCATCGTGAACACGCAGATGTCCAGCCTGCTTCAAGCGCTGGCAGGCATGACAATCGTCGCCGTGCTTTACCTCGGCATCGCGCTGCTCACCAGCGGAGGGCTCGGAGCGGGAGACGTCAAGCTCGGTGGCCTGCTCGGACTCGCGCTCGGCTGGCTCGGCTGGGCGGAGCTCGCCGCGGGCACCATGCTGGGATGGCTCGCTGCGGCTCTCGGTTGGTTCGTGCTGCGAGCGATGGGTCGCCTGACACGTGACTCGGTCCTGCCGTTAGGCCCTTTCCTGCTACTGGGCGCACTCCTAGTTGTCAGCTTTCCGGAATAGCTGGCCGCCAGAAGGCGGGCCTTGCGTGGCCCGGGCTCGGGGCGGATGCGGTAGTCCGCATTTGTAACCGCCCGGTTGGATCTGGCTCATTGCCCAGTCGGCAACAGGGGTGAGCTTTTCGATCAAGCACTTTGCAGTCGGCGTGAGAGCGTAGGTAACCGAGCGCGGAAAGACAGCCGCTTGCTCGACACGGATGACAAGTCCATCGCGCTGCATGCGCTGCAGTGCGCGTGAGAGAATACTGTCGTGCAACGTCGAGCCGGCATCATTCTGGCTCATCTTGCGGTAGCTTTGAATCTTCGTCCGTATTTCGCTCCAGTGAAGCGGGCCTTCTGCCAACGCTGAAAAAATCGCAGCGTCCCACTTCCCCCCAAGCAGCCTGAACACCTCGTGCAAGGCCGCGAACGAGCTCGCTTCGTCCCTCATCAGAGTTCCACGCCCACCGGTATCAGTCATCGATCGTCACCCCGCCGTGATCCCACCGCACATGCCTCTGCCTGACCTCCGTCCTCTTTGGATGCCAGCAGCGCGGCATCGGCAGCCAGCACCAGCTCTCCAAGTACCGGTGCGGCGTCGGTGAGGGCAACACCGATTGATGCCGACAGCCCAGCCACGTGTGCCGCCGCCACTCCGTTCACGGTGGTCACTGCCACGACCAGCTCCCGGATCCCTCTCGCGATGCGCTGCGCAACCTCTCGTGCGTCCGTGACACCGCAGCGGGTGAGCAGCACGACGAACTCATCGCCCCCGTACCTGCCGATCAAGTCACCATGGCGCGTCGCCGAGCGCAGCACGTCGGCCACGGCCGCGAGCACCATGTCACCGGCGAGGTGCCCGTACCGGTCGTTGATCACTTTGAACCGGTTGAGATCGATGAACAGCAAGGCACCCTGCCTCGGACCGCTCATTCGTGCGAGTGCTTGGGTGGCGGCATCCTGCCAACTGCGCCAGGTCAACAGCCCGGTGCGGTCGTCGAGCGCCCACCTGCCGTCGACCGAGGTGCCGCACATCCAGCACCGCGCCGAGGAGTGCTTGCCGTCCTCCTTCACCACTGAAGCGAACACGTGCCGCGACCAGCGCAGCAACGCGCCACAGGGCCTATCACGATGACTACTGGAAAGTGACGTTCGCCAAGACACGCTGATCCCCGATCATGCCGGAGGCCGCCCGCACAGCTGGCCTCACCACTGCAGTTCAGGGATCAGCTCGATGGCGACAGAGCCAACCCAACCGGCACACGCCGATTAGCCCAGGCTAGGCAGTGACGCCGGTCACGTCAACCGCTGCGGCCCGTTACCGGCAGTTCTCGTCACCTGCGGCGTGCGCCCTTGCGCAGCCTCAGCAAGCGGTCCGCCGCCGGCATCAAGTTCTGGTAGAAGGCGCCCGCAACATGCGCGAGCGCCGCTACCAGACGTGCGTCGGACCCGACCAGGACGCGCGCCCGTCGGCGCTCGACCCCGCGCAGAATGATCACTGCCGCCTGCTCCGGCTCGGTGCGCGCGACTCGCGTTTCGAAGTTCGTCGTTGCGGCGTCCCGGTTCTCGCTGGCTGCGAAGAGGCCGTTGCGGACGATCGAGGTTCGAACACCACCTGGGTACACGCATGTCACCGAAACAGGGTGCCGGGCAAGGGCCATCTCCTGCCGCAGTGATTCGGTGAACCCGCGAACGGCGAACTTTGACGAATTGTAGGCACTGTATTTCGGGGTGGCTATCAAGCCGAAGGCGCTGGAGAAGGTCACGATGTGGCCGCTCGTCGAGGTGACAACGTAGGGGAGGAACGCCTTGACGGTATGCACCGTACCTCGCCAGTTCACGGCCATGACCCGCTCGAAGTCCGAAATGTCGGAGTCAAGGAGGCTGCCGCGGTGGATGATCCCGGCGACCGCGAACACGGCGTCGACCCCGCCGAACTCGCCGTCGACCGCCGTCGCGAAGTGCTGCATGGCAGCCCAGTCGGTCACGTCGACCGTCTCGGCCCGCACGCGCACCCCGGCCCGTTCGCAATGACGTGCGGTATCCGCCACGGCTGCACCGTCCTGGTCGGACAACGCCACATGCGCGCCTCGTCGCGACAGTTCGACAGCCAGTGCCCTCCCGATCCCCGAGCCCGCGCCAGTGATCACGGCGACCTTGCCGTCGAAGCTCATCGTCACCCTAACCTTCCGTCGAAACACTGCCCGGAGAAAGTCGTCCCTAGGTTCGCGGCGGTCTTATTCGACCTTGTCGCCGTCGGGCATGGTGAGAGTCACCATAGCTGCGGTGGTGTGTTGGTCAAGCAGCATGAGTGCCGCAGTGGCGGTCACCCGAATCCACTCGCCATCCTCCGCACGGAGGCGCAGTGAACCGCGTGCGCGACCGCTGGCGGCAAGTGCGTTGGACATTCCGACCGCAGTAACGAGATCCTGTCGGTGGATGCCTGGCCTGTGGGGCGTGTCGAGCTTCCAGGCGATCCCTGGCAACGGGTCATCGAGCCATCGCAGCAGCCGCATCGTGCGCAGATCCACAATCGCACGCCACCGACCAGGCGTCGCCTCCGCTGCCACAACCTGCTGAGCCAGCAGTACCGGCGTCGAGGGCGGCGCCGTCGGTACACTCTCCGCCGGGCCGATGTCGTGTGTAATTCCCCGGACTATCAGCTCGATCTCGCCTCTGGCAGTAGGTGCCTCGACACACCGGCAGGCAAAATGCGCGGCACGGCGCACTCCGTCGTCTCGTTTCACCGTCCACGTCGCATGGTGCTCCGATCCGACCGTCGCGTTGACGAGCAGGGCGAGTGCCTTCGACTCGTCTGAATTTGTTTGCAGTCGTCCGTAGGCGAAAAGCTCCGCCAGGTCGTGTTCGTTTCTCCAGTTCTCGGCTTTTGTTCCGTAGAGGCGGAGTAGGTCATCCGACCTGCTGCTGATGTGCCTCGTGATATTAATGTGCCATGCGCCTGTGGGATTCCGGGCCGGTGGCTCCTCGTTAACTTTGCCCACCCACGCGTGCACGCCGTGGACACGGCCACCGTACGTTTTCACGGGATGGCCGACTACCCGGCGCTTTCCCGTTGTGGTGGCGGCCTCTGCCGGTGATCCGGTTTCAACCACTCGCGCAATCAGGGGGAGAACATCCGCGAGGAAGGGGCCGCGACCGAGGATCGCGCGTAGCGGAACCATGTTCCTCGGGCTGCTTCCGACAGCTATCACCGTCGGTTCGCGGCGGTGGCCACCGAAGGTCTCGATCAACAGCCAGTCTGTTGCCAACGCTCCGTCACCCCCGATCGAAGGTCGGGCCAAGCCAGGCACCCCGCCAGGGAGCCTATCGCCACGAGACAGCCCGCGCTCGATCACGGACAACCGGATGGGTCGACGGCGTCGATCCGTCTGCGATCGTGAGCCGGTCGTGCAGGCAGCTTCCGCTTGTGGCGCGCCGCGGTTCATCGCGGGGAATCCAACGACAGTCACCGCAGGCTGAACTGTCCGGCGGCCCGCACCTGCAGACACACAGCGCTATCGAGGTCACACGTCCCGGTCCGCTTACGTCATTATCGGCCAAGGACCGTTGACTGCCGCACCGAACAGAGCGTTCATGGACCCACGGCATTGCAGCAGACATCGAATTCCAACGACGCGATGATTTCTCGATGCTTCGTCGTCGGTACTTGGAGGTCCACTGTGGGTACGCGCGCATTCCGATGGTTTCCACACGATGGATACCGTCACGCCCTCGACGACACGCTCGTGCCAGGTGACACCGGCTCCACCCTTTGTGGTGAATCGGTCGTCATCCCACGCACTCCACAGCCCGCTTACCCGAACTGGTGCTGGCCGACATGCGCAACCTGCGACGCGTCATGGCGTGAACATGAAGGCATTCCCGCATTCCCTTGTGTCGCCACATCCGTGAAGCGACCTGGCGCTTCACATCACACCTCGGCAAAACCATATTTGCCCGAGACCGAACGGAGTGCGGTTCCGTCGGGTCCGGTAGTCGACGACGTCAACAAGGAGCGCCAGACCGATGCGAGCCGGTGACGACTCGTTTGTTCGATCTGCTTCAAAGGTTTCGTCGTAGGGTGCGAGTGTGTGATCGTCGCGATCTCGATGACTATTGCGGAACTGGTTACGCGATCAACAGACAGCGGTCCCAGATGGTGTCGCTTCGGGGATCGACGAGAGCGTGCAAGGCCAGCGCGAGGCCGCTAATGCCGTCGAGAAGTCCTCGTGGGGTCTCGGCTGCCCAGTCCTCAGGGCCGATTTTTGCCACGTAGTCGGCGAGTGCATTGGTCAGGCGAGGATCCGTGGCGTCATCGGCTGCGCGGATAAGGACCGCGAGGAACCCTCCGAGGCCGTGGCACAGGCCGGGTTCTGTGATGCGTGATGTCTGGGCAGAGTCACGCAGACAGGCGAGGAGTGCAGTTTCAGCGACTTGGCGGCGTCGAGTGTCGTGGGTGGCGACCGCGGCGAGTTGTTGGGCGCGGGCGATGCCGGGTGTGCCATAGCACCAGGACGGGCGGCGTGGGGTCGAATGGCGGGAGCGGCCGGTGCGGTGCTCGTCCAGGGTGAGGATTTCAGGCCAGTAGGAGCCGGTGGCGCCGCCTTGGCGCCAGGCGTCGAGCCAGGTGCAGATTCGGTTGATGGCATCGAGTTGGCCGTCGACGACGATGTCCTGGCGGGTGGCCATCGCGAGCAGAGCGAGGGGGCCGGTGATGCCGTGGGCCATGCCGAGATTGGCGTGGCCGTCGGGGTGTTGTTCGGGGTGTCGGCGGTCGGGGCCGTGGTGGGTCCACCAGCCTGGCAGGTCGTCGTCGCGTACCAGCGGGAGGGTCAGGCGCACGAGGTAGGCCAGTACGTCGGCAGTGACGGGGTGGTCCGGGTGGCGGCGTAGGTGGTGGGCGCCCAGTCCGGTGAGGCCGCGCAGCACGTCGTACTCGGCGAAGCCTGGGCGTTGACGTTGGTTGATGCGATGGTGGGCGGCGTCGAGGCGTCGCCGGGTGAGATCTAGTACGGCGGTGTCGAGGGTGTTCAGGGCGCGGGCGTACGCGCCCGGGGTGTCTGCGGCGGTGTGGAGGGCGAAGGCCAGTGCGGGTGCGCCGTGGAACAGGCCGCTGTGCTCATCAGCCGCGACCCCGCTGGCCGCGGCGCAGGCCAGCCAGGCGTGAGCCAGGGCTGGGTCGCCGTGGCCGCTGCGGGCGCGGGCCAAGTGCAGCAGCGCGATGCCGGCGGCGCCGTCGGCCAGCGACGAGGCGCTGGCCGTATCCATCGTGTCAGCAAGCCACCCAGCGGGGTCGGCGAATTGGTCGGCCACATCGGCGGCCAGCGCCGCCAACGCCTCGGGGACAGCGAGGCGGTGATCGTGGGTCGGGGTGTGCGGTGGTTGGGTGGACGCGGTGCTCACGAGCTGCTCCTGATGCGGGCGCGGTGGCCCAGGGCGACGGCGCGGGCCAGACGGTGGGCGAGTCGTTCGGCGTCGCGGTCCAGACCGAGGCTGCGGACGCAGTGCAGGTGCAACAAGGCAGGCAGGACGGCGTCCGTGTCGACATCGGCGCTGCGGCGCAGGTCAGCGTAGAAGGCCAAGGCGTGTCGGCGTCGGCGGATCACGAGATCGTCGTCCTGGCGGACCGGTGTGGTGAGGTGGTCGAGGCTGGAGGTGGCCAGCTCGCGTGCGCGACGCAGGGTGGTGCGTGGCGGGGGTGGGGTGGTGGTGTGGTCGAGGCGGTCGACCAACCAGCGGGTGGCGGCGGCCGGATCACCAAGGAAGGCTACGACCAGGTCCACCAGGCCGGCGGCGACGGCCGCGTCCCGCTCCACACCGGCGGTGTTGCCCTGGTGCAGGACGTAAGCGGAGTCGGCGACGAACACTGCTTCGGCGGCAGCCAGAAGTGCGCCGTCGCCGAAGCGCCCGACCTCGGGCAGGTAGGTGTCGAGCTGGATCCGGCTGATCAGGCCGCGGCGGCGTAGATCGGCGCTCCAGCGCCCGACCCAAGCCATCGCCTGTGCCTGCCAGCCTGCTTCGGATGCGCTCGTGGTGGACGAGGTGGTGTCGATGGCGGGTGCCAAGCGCAGCCGAAGGTGGTCGTCGGGATCGCGGTAGGGCAGGAACCACCAGTGCGGTGGAGCGGACCAGGATGCGAGCAGGTTGGGCAGGTGGTCGCGCAGGATGCCGTGGTGCCGGTCGGGGCGGGTGTAGAGCTTGAGGTAGAGCCAGTCGCCGTGACCGGGTACGTGGGCGTGGTCGCGTCGGGTGACCGCCACGCCACGCAGTCGTGGTGCGGGCACAGGTGGGGTGTCGCGAGCCAGGGGCACGATGATCTCGTGCATGCGTCCCGCCATCCAGGCCAACTCCGTGGTGGTGGGCGCTTCGGCCAGGGTCAGGGTGGTGCGGCGGTGCAGGTCGGCGCGCAGCAGCCGCAGATGGTTCTCGTCGGTCAGCGTCAGGCGTAGTTGCCGGTCCCCGGTGCCGATCAGCACGAGGTCTGGCACGTGATTGCGGTCGCGCCAGACCTCGACTGCGGCGGCCCATCGGATGAACGGCTCCTCGGGTCCGGGGAGGTCTGCGGTGGTGAGTTTCCATCGGGCCGGGGACAGGATGGTGCGGCCGTCGCGGACGCGGGGCAGGAACGGCAGGTGACGCGCCGCGCCCCACGGGAACGGGCCGGGCAGCGCGGTCTGTCCTGCTTCCAGGTCACACAGCAGCCGCACGAGCGGGTGGGCGCGGCGGGTGAGCTCGACCGCGTTGAGCAGGTGAGGGTGCACGGCGCGGCGCTGTGACAACGAGATCAGGTGCAGGCGGCGGCTGCCGCCATGCAGGGCGAGATCGGCCAAGGGCACGCTGCGCGGCGCGGTCGCGGCCGGTGGGTGTTCACCGAGGTGCAGGACGTCGGGCAGTACGGCTGGGCTGCGGGCGATGTCGTGGGTGGTCGCGTACAGCGGCGGGCAGGACAGTTGGACCGGTAGGGCGTCAGCGACGGTGGTGGGTAGACCGCGGTAGGCGTCGGTCATGCGGTCATGGTCGACTGGGTCGAGCAAGTCCAGGAAGCGGCCGGTCATCGTCGCGGCGGCGCGCGAGGCGGTGAACACGACCAGCCGGAACCGACCCTGGGACAGCGCGTGGTGGTCGGCCGCGTGCAGGCGGAAGCCCAACTCCAGGTGGGCCGGCGGCGGCATCGCCGATCCGGTCGGGTCGGTGGCCAGGCGGGCAAGGGTGTCCTCGTCGAGGACGACTTCGGTGGCGTGGTCGCGCGCGGCGGTCCAGGCCAGCGTCAGCAGTGCTGCCTCACGATCCTCCCGAAAGGGCACAGGACGGGGCTTGTGGTCGGCGGTGTCGTGGTGGCCGTCGGGCCAACCCAATCCACGCTCGGTGTCGATCACCTCTGTCAGCGGCACCACCGCGCCGGGGCCGTAGCGTTCGATGAAGGCTTGGTGGTAGGCGCGCAGCCTCGGCGATCCGGGTGGTGCCAGGCGAGTGAGCGTGCCTGCTGCGGTCTCGGCCTCGCGTGCCACGATCTCGGGCAGCACCAGCGTGCCGCCGAAGCTCAGGTCGATCCCGAGCGGCCGGGTCACCGGTGTCAGGTTCCGCATCCTGTCGGTGATCGCCGCCGTCGTGGTGCGGGACCGGGCAGCGGCGTGGTTGAAGTCGGCTCGGATGAGGTGGTGGACGGCACGCAGTTCGTCGACCAGGTCGGTGATGGGCTCGATGTTGTGGGCGTCGTAGGCGGCCAGCCTGTCGACGAGGTGGCCGAGCGGGTCGGTGACGGTCATCGGTGCACGCAGGTCACTGCGCAGAAAGCCCGCCTCGACCAGGCTGGAGACCAGAGCCGTAATCCGGGTCGGAGCGGTGTCGGGAAACCTGTCATGCAAGGCGTTAAGCAGCTGTGCCGTGGAGACGGGTGTCGCCGTGAGCTGGTGCACCAGGCGCACCGCTGCGGTGTAGCGGATGGTGACCTCAGCGGCGGGTTCGTCCTCCAGGTCGTCCCGATCTCGGTGGGGCTGGCGCGGCGAGGTCGATGCGCCGGGCACCCATTGGCCGGTGGCGCGGCGGGCATGTGGCAGGACCAAGCGGTCGTCGCGGACGAATGCCGTGTTGTCCAGCGCCACGCTGGCCCGCAGCAGCAGCTCCGAGGTTCCCTCCAGCACAGTCACGGCCGCGTGCAGCCACTCGGCGCCGACGCGGATGGTGTGCCGTGTCATGTCCAGATCCGGCAATCGGTGGTCGGTGCCGAAGCGGGCGGGAGCGATGCCGGCGAACAGACCCAACGGAGTGGCTCGGGTCATGCGGGATCGGTAGCGCAGCACGGCCTCGCCCAGCCGTAGGTAGCGGGCGGGGCGAAGCCGTGCTCCGGCGACGACCTTGGCGATCTGCTCGGCCAGCGACGGGCTGGCCAGCTGGACCGCGGCGATGAAGTCGACGTCGTCGGCAACATGCCGCGCCCACCGCTGCCATGCCGCCGGGTCGGCGTCCTCCGGCGGTGGGCTGGTGTGGAGATGCCCGTCCGCCGGGCGGGAGGCGATCCGCACCATGGCGGCGTCGACGACCCGGAACCTCGGCGTGGCAGCGGTGGGTGCGGACATGGTCATCCGCCGTCGGTGCAGCTGTTCGAACAGGCGCTCTCGCAGGTCTGCCCGCACCCGTCGTCGGTGTGGCAGTTGGTGCCGGAGTTCCACACCTGGCCGGGCTGTGCCGTGGTTCGGGTGGGCACGACCTCGATGTCGAGGTCGAACGGATCTCCGGTGACCGGGGCGGTACCTGGTTCGAGCATGGTTGTCATGCCGGTTTCCCTTTCTTCAGCCGCGTGTGGCGGCGGTGTGGTCTGCGTGGTCAGCGCTGGTGGGCCAGGTGACGACCACGCGGGTGTGGCGGCGGTCCATGACGAACCCCGAGGGCAGCGCCTCGTCCGGGGTCGCGGCGGGGTAAACGGTGATGTTGGCGCGGTGCCCGCTGTGGCGGTGTTCCCGGTCCCAGGTGCGGATGTCGGCCACGATCTGGTCCGCCAGCTGCGCGGCGTCGGGGCCATGCGCGAAGACGCCGAACTCGGCGCGGTCGGTGTCGGGAACGCGGCGGGTGACCCGGTAGGCGAAGCCGGTGTCGCTGTAACGCGTGGGCGCACCCCATCGCGCCCAGCCGCTCACCAACTTGGCGTCGACGGCGGGCTTCAGCGCCTGGAGCAGTCCGAACCGTCCGGGCCGGGTGGCCAGGAACAGGTCCAGGTCGTCGAACGGCTCCGTACCGCCGACCTCGACCCCCGACCACGCCTCAGTCCGGGCGCCGCGCAGCGCGTCGGCGAGTGCCACCGGATCGGTGTCGGCCGGGCCGTCGATGCGTAGGCCGACCTGCTCGCCCTCGGCGAGGGACAGGAACGTCTCCTCGTGCGCACCCAGGCCCTGCATCGCCACGAACCCGGCCCGCTGGTGGTCACGATCCACCAGGATGCCTTCGACCTCGTCCAGCGCCACGGTGCGGGTGGTCCCGCGCATCAGCAGCGGCACCACGATCCGGCCGCCCTCGACCAGCTGCTCCCGCCACGCGGGCGGCAGGTCCCAGGCACCGACGGTGACGATGATGCGGTCGAACCGTTCCTCGTCGACGATGGGGTGCTCGGCGTCGCCATGCACTACCCGCACCGCCGGGTAACCGGCCTCGGCCAGCAGGCGCCGGGCGCGCTCGACGACATCGCCGTCGATGTCGACCGACACCACGTACCCGGTCGGGCCGACAATCTCGGCGATCAGCGCGGCGTTGTAGCCGCCGGAGCCGATCTCCAGCACCCGCATCCCGGGACGCAGGTCGGCTTGCTCCAGCATCGCCGCCTGGATCGCGGGCGCGGAGACGCTGCTCAATGCCGCACCGTCGGGGCCGCGTTTGGTCACCACGGACTTGTTGGCCGCATACGCCTGCTCCGGTGCGGCCTCCGGGGCGAACAGGTGTCGTGGGACCGCGGCGAACGCCTCGGCCACCGCGTGGGTGTGCAACGCCTTGAGCGCCCACAGTTCGTCGAGCATTCCTCGGCGCAGGTTGTCCGGGTTCGCGGCGGTGTCGTCGGGCATGGTCATCGGCGCGCCGCCTGCACGTGGTGGGACCGCATCGTCACCTGCGGGCTGGCCTGCGGTGTCGTCGGGTGGTCGATCCTGTGGGCCCTCATGGGCTGGCACTCCTTGCGGTTGAACGGTCGTGGTCGGCGAGTTCGTGCCTTAGTTGCCTGTGGCTGTCGAACCGTACTGGTGCGGTAACTCTCTGTCATCAAGTGGTGTGGTGGTGCCCGTGGCTGTCTTACCGGGTCCTCGCCGCTGGAACTTGCGTCTTCCGCAACCGGCGTTGCGGTGGTCCGGGAGGTGGGGGAACGCCGAGGAACGTTCCCCCACCTCTAGCTGCCCGCCGACAGTGCGCCCGTGGCCTGGTCGGCGGGGGTGGCGTGTCGAGCCGCGTCGGTCGGGAGCGCGGCCGGCTCGACGGCGATCAGGTGCCGGTGGGCGGTGGCCCAAGATCCGACAGCTCGGGGTGCGACCGCGTCGCCACCAGGGACGGCAGGAGCAGCGACCCTGGAAATCGGGCCGGTGTTGCTTGATCAGATCACGCACGGTCGCCATCAGCTTCGGCAGCTCGCCGGCCAGGATCGACGCCTGGGTGTCCTCGTCGCCGAGGGCAAGCAGGCGTTCGAGGTGGTCCAGGTGATCGGTGATGCCGCCGTGCAGGCTGGCGGCGAGGACTTCATCCATCGGTGGCTCCTGGCATGTCCACGGTCGGCTGGTCGAAGGTCCCTGGAGCGGGCGGCCACAGAACCGGGTGCAGGTCCAACGGCACGAGGTACCCGACGGGGATGCCCAGTGCCGCCAGTTCGCGGGACGCGGTGTCGAACGGGCCGCAGGGCCACGGCTGATCACGACACATCGCGCAGGGTGCGTGGTCCGCGGGCGGTGGCAGGTGAGCAGTGACGGCGTCAACGGCGCTACCTGCCCGGCCCAGCGGGCTGTTCACAGCCACGGGCAGTGCGACGATCGCGCGCCACGGGTCGGCCATGACGGCTACAGGTCCACGATGACCGGCGCCGTGGTGGGCAGTCGTCGGTGGCCGCTGCGCAGGGTTATGTCGCGCCCGGTGGGCAGCAGCAGTGCGTCGTTCGGGTGCAGGGTCGCGGTGACCACGGCGTCCACCTCCGCGTGAAGGATCAGAGCAGGCCAAGCGGTACGTGCTTGACGGTGCCGTACGTCTGTGGGTCGGTGGAAGACGAACAGGTGTCGTGCATCGCTGATCGCCCGCTGATCAGCGGGACTGATCGGCTTGACTGATCACAGCGGTACATCGGCTGCGGCTGCCCGCTACCGTGGCGATGGACAGTTGCGGAGGGCCCATGAACGTCACCGGCGGTGACCGGCCGATCGACCCGGTCGTCTGGCACGGCCGCGAGATGCGCGAGGCGCTCGCCCGTCGTGACATCGGCCGGGTTTACCAGCTCTTACGCCGGTTTGGGGTGTCCCAGCGGCAGATCGCCGCCTGCACGGGGCAGGGACAGTCCGAGGTCTCGGCCATCACCAACGGCCGCCAGGTCCAGGCATACGACGTGCTGGAGCGCATCGCCGACGGCCTGGGTGTTCCTCGGGGTTTCATGGGTCTGGCGTATACCGACGAGGCGGTCCAAGGCGCGGCGGCCTCATCCGGTCTCCACCGCACGAAGGACGACTTCATGCTCGAACGTCGCGGCTTCCTCGGCCTGGTCAGCAAGATCGTCATGGGGGCGGCGCTCACGCAACCCGAGTTGGACCTGCTCGCCGTGGGAAGGACCGCCACGCCGGTCCCTGAGCACGTGGGCGCGACCGACGTACTTCAGGTGCGGGCCTTGACCGCGGCACTGCGTTCCTACGACGCCGCGCACGGCGGGGGTTCCTGCCGCGACGCCATCCTCGCCCACGCCCGTTGGACGGAGTCGTTGCTGAATGCCTCGGCCGCCGACGGTGTCCGGGCTGGCCTGCTGTCGGCGATTGCGGAGGCCAAGACGCTGGCCGGGTGGACCGCGCATGATCTCGGCCTGGAAGGCGATGCCCGTCGGTGGCTTGGCCAGGCCGTTCGCGACACCCAGGACGCTGGCAACGCGGCCCACACCGCGATCGTGCTCTACCACCTGGGACGTGTTCCTCTGGACAACGACGACCCGGCCGAAGCGCTCAAGCTGTTCCAGCTGGGCCAGATCGCCGCACAGGACTCGCATTCCTCGATCGCGGTCTCCCTGCTGCTCACCCATGAAGCGCTGGCCTACGCCCACCTTGGAGACACTCGGCAGGCCATGACCGCCCTGCGCCGCGCCGAGGACGAGTACGCCCACGCCACCGACGACCAGCACCAGGAGTTCCTGAGGTTCTTCGATCCCGCCGCCTTGCAGACCAGCGCCGCTCGCATCCACAGCCGCCTCGGGCTCACCGACGCGGCGCACCGTGCACTCGCCATTGAACGTCTTCAGCGAGCACTCGACGAAGCACCCGCCAACCGCGTGCGCCAACGCGCGTTCAACCTCGCCTGGCTGGCCACCTGCACCCTCGCCGAAGGCGATCTTGCCACCGGCGTCGAGCTCGGCACCCAAGCCCTCGACGCCGTGCGGGTCATCCAGTCAACCAGGCTGCTCGACCACCTCAAACCGCTGGAGGAGGTGACCGGACGGCACGGTGGTACCAGCGACGTGCGGCAACTTCACCACGAAGTTCGGCTACTGCGCTCAGCCGCCTAATTTCCGTACTTTGGCGAACGTCCCGTATCAACGCCGGTCGTGGCCGGGCCCAAGCCGGCTTCTCTCCGACCGGCCGGTGGAGACGGATGTGATCGGTGGGGCAATCTGTGGGCAACTCCGGCTGAATGGGAGGCGCTCGTCAAGCGCCGTGCCAGGTCAGTGTGGCCTCGCCCTGTCGTAGTACGTGGAGGCGATGCCGGAGCACGGCGGCGGCTTCGCTGTCGCCGCGGTCTGCGCGGCGGATGAAGGAGCCGAGTGTGTGCAGGTCTCGGAGGCTGCGCAGGGTCGGCAGGCCAGTCCAGTCACGCAGGTCGTAGCCGTACGCCTGGGCGAAGCGGTCCAGTTCGGCGGTGGTGCGGCCCATGCGAATGCCCTGGTAGGTGTTGGCGAGGTCGAGTTCGCGCGGGCCGGCGGCGGTTTCGTCCCAGTCCCCGAGCCGCCATTGGCCAGTGCGTGCGTCGAGGAGCAGGTTGCCGGGGTAAGCGTCGCCGTGTAGGTGACCGTGGCCCAGAGGGAAGTCGAGTTCGGCGTAACCAGCCAACAGGGTTGCGGCCGTATCGGTGAGCCAGGCACGGTCATCGGGGGTTAGGCACACTGAGGTGTTGATCACGGCGTGCAGGGAGGCCAATGGGCGGTAGACGGGCAGGATGACCGGTGGTGGCGGCAGCCGGTGCAACTCCCGCAAAAGACGTCCGAGTTCGGCCGGATCAGGCTGCGGAGGCGGGTCGGTTTGCTGGTAGTGGGTCCAGAAGCTGACTGTGAGTCTGTCGTAGGTGATCGGTCGGCTGCCCGGTAGTGGAGTGGTGGCGGGGAAGCCCTGATCGGTCAGCCAGTTGGCGATCGTTACCGAGCGCACGGCGGCGGCCGGGTCGCCGGTGTGAACGCGGGCGACGGCGTCGGTGGCAGGGAGCAGGTACACCGCAGTCGCGTGTTGATGCAGCAGCCGTAGCCCGTCGGTGTCCAGACCGAGTTCATGGGCGGCGCGTTCCACCAGGAGTTCGGTTGGTTCCTCGTCAGGGTGCGGTGCTCTCACTCCTCGAATCTAGCGACCTCAATGGTGGGGGTGCGGCGAGCAGGTCGTCGAGCAGTTCGTGAGCACGTCGAGCACCTGCGACTGCGGTGAGCAACCCGCGGGTGCGGTGGACCGCCGAGGGCAGTTGCGCGATGCGTTCGGCGGGCCGGAGTCGCCGCAGCGGTTGCAGGGCCGACGCGGCGGCGTCGAGGTCACGATCGAGCAGGTGGCTGTGGGTGAGCACGATGCGGGCGAGTGCGACGTCCCCGTAGGAACGTTCCTGCTCAGGTGCGGCAGCGTAGGCCGCAAGCGCAGTGTCGGCGTTGCGGCGTGCCAACGCGGCGTCGCCGAGCAGGTCGTGGGTCCCGGCCCGGTAGTAGGTTTCCTTGGCTCGGGGGAAGGTGAAGATGCCCCCGAAGGCGTTGACCTCGTCGTCTTGCTCGGGTAGCGCCTCCAGCACGTCCAAGCGCCGTAGCGCGTCGCGGGCGCGCGTGGCATTTCCTGTTCGGGCGCTCGCCCGCGCTTCCAGGGCGACGGTGCGCCGCATGGTCTGGGGCCCTACCGCTTCCCGTGGGGCGGAGTCGAGGAATCGCAACGCCGCAGCGGGCGTGGAGCTCCATTCCAGGGCCAAGGCAGCGCTGCCACGAGCCCACACGCGCAGGGCGTCGCTGTCGGCTGCTTCGGCGCAGCGTTCGGCGGTGTGCAACTGGGTTCGGGCGGAGGCGTGGTCGCCGAGGTTCTGCGAGGCGGAGGCCAGCAGCAGGCATCCGATGCCGGCGACCACGTAGGCGTCGCGGAGTTGACGGGGCCGTACGCCCCGCCGGATCAGGGTGAACGCGGTGTCGCGGACATCGACGATGCGGACCAGTAGGTCCACCGCAGGGGTGTGGACGTAGGCAGTGGCCAACTCCGTTAGCGCAATTCCCAACCAGTCGAGATCTGGGTTGTCCGCCGTTGTGGTCGCCAGCACCGAGCCGAAGTCGACGGCGCGTCGCGCTGCTGTGGACATCAGCCTCCGCACGTCGACCTGCTCCGGGCTGGCTGGATGTGTCCCCATCGACCGAGGGCCCCGTTGAACAGCGTCGTCCATCAAGAGTGCATCGTCTGGTGATTCTTGACGGCCAACCGCTGGTGTCCCACACGCCACGTCATCACGTAGCTCGGTGGGCATCTGGAACCAGAGGAGGTGGTGGGGGATGCGGAGGAGTTGGGCCCAGTGGGTGAGCTTGGTGAGGTCGTTGACGGGTTCGCCGTTTTCGATCCTGCTCAGTCGTGTGGGGGAGAGGTTGATCCAGGTTGCGGCGGTGGCTTGTCGGACGGGTTGTCCGTGGTGGGGGTGTTTGCGGTAGGCGCGGATGACGGCGCCGATGTCGCGGGCTGTGAGGGCGGCGCGAAGGCCGGGGTGGTTCCAGAACTCGGCGGGTACCTCGGGCGGTTCCGTCTGGTGGCGACGTCCGGCACGGGCGCACGGTCCGCATCGGGAGGTGCGGTTGTCCCGAGCCAGCCGGGTGCCACACGCGCAGTAGCGCACCGCCTCCGACTTCATCGCCGCCACCACCGCCTTCTACCGTCATCAGTCGCATTCCTGTCAACCCGGTCACGATACCGGCACACAGCGTAGCCGTAGTTGCGTTTTCCGCAGATCAACTTGTCGCTACTCGCAACCGCAAAACTGCTGGTTGACGCCACTCTTGGTCACCACGACGGATGTGGAATCCCAGCCACCCCGTTCGAAGCGGACTCGGAGGTGATGCGGATGCGGAGAGGCGAGCGGCGTTTTCCGGTTCACAACCTCTGAGAACCATCACCGATGGATGCCGGAACTCAGGCGGAGGGGGCTCGGCTCGTGGCACAGGTCGTCATGCTCATGACGTTCAGCATCGTCGTCCTCGCCCTCGTCCAGAGCGGCTGCCATCGCGTCTACCGCGAGGTGATCCGCCGACGTCAGGCAACGACGATCCGGGCTGCTGTAGAACCCGCAGCTGTCCAAGCCCGCGCCGATCAGGCCCGTTGCGGACAGCTGGAGGTCCGCACCTCGCCCACAGCCGAAGACGCCCACGGCGTCGCGGCTCATCCCTTCCAGCCCGTGGTGTACCTCGAGACCGATGCCGCGACGGTGTTCCATGTGGATCCGAGGGTGGTGGACGCGTACCGGCGCAAGATGCGCAGAGCGCCGAACAGAACCCGGTCACCGGGGCGGCGGGAAACCCGTACCCCTGCCACCCCATTCGACTCCGCCAACGCCCCCCGACTCGACGATCTCGCAGCTGGAGACACCCCGTGACCGGAACCGGTAACCAACCGCCACACATGAGCCGCATCGACCCGTTGGACGGGAGGCCCACGCTGCGCGCTCGCTTGCTCGGCACCGAACTGCGCCGCGTCCGCGAGGCGGCAAGCCTGACCGTGGGCGAACTGGCCGCACTCACCGACCTCGAACCCGACACGATCCGGCAACTCGAAAGCGGCATCGGCCCGGACGTCCCAACGTCCGAATCGACGGTGTGGTGTCCATGGGGCACCCTCACCATGAGCATGATCAACGCGCTGTGCCGCGACGCCGAGCGAGTCGACATCTTCGCCCCCATGGGCATCCACCCCGCCCTCGGGCCGCTCGATGTCGACCGGTGCACCGCCTACGTACTGGAGGACTTCGCCGTCGACCGGCGCGACGTGACCGTGCGGGTGATCCGGCACGGAGGACGTCTGCACCCAGGCATCGACCACCACCCGCTCACCCGCTTCACCCTGCCCAACGGCCCGGCCGTCGTCCTCTACGCCTACCTGCACTCGGCACAGTTCACCGAGGAGGAACAACACCTGCTGGCGGCCTACACGCTCTTCGACGAACTCGCCGAGTTCACCGACACCAGTGGTTCCGCCTAGCGGGGGCAGGAGCAACGCCGTGAGCCGAAGTCGCAGTTCGCCGCCCGCGCGCCCGCCGAACACTTCCTGTCCTGGCGGCGACTTCAGCGGGGCCGAAGCCGTAGAGAACTCGTCGAACAGATCGCGCGCAGCATGCAGACGGCCGGTCCGGCTACGCCTGGCTTGACCGACGAAGTCGTACGGCGGTGGGAGCCCGATGATCGCCACCGGGAGCCGTCCTACCGAAAGCCCTTCGTGCCGGCCTTCGGCACGGCTCCGGACGAGTCGGGCTGCTTCTTTGGTCGCTTTGCAGAACGGGAGGACACGTGAGCACGCGCGCCGCACCCGACTCGCAAGTGCAGTTGACGGAGGCCGATGACAAGAAGGCCGCTCCGCGGTTGAGCACGGCTCGCAGCCGGGAACTCGGCGAGGAGCTGCGGCGGATCCGGCACCGGGCCCGTAGGTCATCCGCGGACACCGCCGCTGCTTTGGACTGGTCGCTGGGCAAGTTGAGCAAACTGGAAACCGGCAGCCGCAACACCAGCCCATGGGACATAGCTACCTTGATCGGTCGCTTGGGCGCCGACAAGCTCACCCGTGACCGGATCCTGGCCATCGCCGACGAGCCCGACAACGGCCGCTTCCTGCGCCCCTACGACCAGGTCCCCGACACTCTGGCTGCCCTGTCCCTGCACGAACAGCTCGCGCTGACCATCACCGCCTACGAACCGCTCACCGTTCCCGGTCTCGCCCAGACCGAGGACTACGCCCGCGTCCTGACTGGCGACCGAGCACTCGCCCAGGCCAGGACTGCCCGGCAGAACGCGCTGGGCGCTGGGAAGGAGACGACTCTGTACGTCCACGAAGCCGCGTTGCGCATCGTGGTCGGCGGCCCAGGGGTCATGCGGGATCAGCTCTTGCGCCTCACCCTGATGTGCGGCTGGGCACGGTCCACCCCGCGCGTCATCCCGATGGCCGCGCCGTTCCACCCCGCCGTCAGGAATCCGGCCACGCTGCTGACCTTCAGGCACCCGTACACGCCCTTGGCCTACACCGAGACCGATACTGCGGCCGTGTTCCACGAGGACCCCGACGCCGTCACCCGGTACCAGGCCAAGATGCGCCGCCTGGCCGCACTCGCGCTGACCGCCACCCAGTCCCACGACGTGTTCGCCCGTTGGGCCGACCGCTACGACCGCGAAACCCGCTGACGAACACGACCCGCAGAAGGCAAGCGCTGGAGAACGGATGAGTACCGCCTACACCGTGAAAGTGCGCGGCGACATGTTCACCAAGGCCGTCAGGCTGGCCGGCTACCGCTCCGACTACAGCACGGCGAAGGCCATGGGTCTGAACCGCTCCACCGTGAGCCGGGTGTTGTCGGGCGAACTCCAGCCCGGAGCGGCGTTCATCGCCGGCGCGCTGGTCGTGCTCGAACCGATGACCTTCGCCGACCTGTTCGAAGTAGTCCCCAAGCCCGACGAGCCCTTCAAATGAGCGTCTCACGTCACGCGGCAACACAGTTGCGCCGTGAACTGGTCGACCCACAGCACGAAGGCTCGCTCGACACCCACCGCATCCTCACGACGCTGCTCGCAGTACTGGACGAGCCGGAGACAGCGGTCGCCCTGCTGACCGAGGTCTGGCCTGCTGTCCCATCTGATGCGGACCAGGACTTCGTCCGCCGGTTGAGCGACATCGGAACCCATCTGGCAGCCGTGCTGCCAGCGTCCCTGCTGCTGGCGAAGGCATTCTGTCGGGCCGCCCAATCCCTGCGCACGAACAACCAGCTGCGCCTCGCCGCCATCCACGGCATGCGAGAACTCGCGATCCACCGACGCCGTGATGACGACCCCGACGCCACCGCCGCCGCGCTGCACGACCTGGCCGAGACCTATCGAGCCCAAGGCGTGCTGCACAAGGTCGTCGGCTGCGCCGACGAGATGCTGGAGACCTACCTCCTGGCCCACCACGAGGCGGGCATCGCAAGCACACTGACCCACCTCGGCGCCCTGATGATCGAAGCTCATCGACCCGGCGCGGCTGTCAAGTACCTCAACCGCGCCGACCAGGCATACGGGCAGCTACATGACACCGGTGCACACGCGGAGTGCCCGACCCTGCTGGGCCGGGCGCTGTGGCTGTCCGGCGATCGGGCCATCGCCCACCGGCGGTTCAACCGCGCGCTCGCGCTGCTCATCGGGACCGACGACGTGGCGGCGCAGCGGGTGCGGGACCTGGTGGCACAGCTGGAGTCAGCCCAGCCGGAGCCGGAGGCAGTTCCGGAACAGCCGGACCAGGACGGCGACGACTCCGATCTCCACGTGTGGCTTGTGGGGCGACGACACCACCTCCGACCACCCGATATCCAACCCGACCAACGACACCGACCTGAGGAACGCCCATGAGTGCAGACTTGCCCCTTCCTCCCAGCACCTGGTGGTCCTACTACACCGACGCAACCGGGAACCGCGTCACCCTCGACATCACTGTCGAGGGCAGCCAACTCCTGGTGACCACCGCAACCGGCGAGGTCCTCGGCATGACCCCCACCGAGCTGGCGATGCTCATGGAAAACCTGCAGTCCGCAGCCGATTACCAGATGAAGCACGCGATGCGACGAGTGACAGGTTCTCGTGACAGCGGAACCAGCGCTCCGCCGTCCGCGCCTACCGAGTGAAGAGGCGGTGAGCACTGCTCTCTCGTTCGGACCGGCTGCGTCGCTTGACCACAGAGAGTAGCCGTGCGGTGCGAACCCGCGCGAACCGCGGCCCGGCTGGGTTGTGCGTGCCCGCCGCACGGTGGGTGCCAGGTATTAGCACTTCTGCCCTGCGCTTGCCGATGAGCCCATCCGCGCAGGTTGGGGCATGCGGAGCACACGAGTCCGGACTACCGCCTCCGACATGCGTCGGCACCAGCGACTGGGCGGCCTCCTCGGTGTCCACCACTAGATGATTGATTCCAAGGGGTCAGTGGTCATAGGCGACCAGCGAGCGCTTGACCGGTTGTCCGGTCTTGTCGTTGTGCCAGATGGCGGTGGTCAGGGCGAGGATGCGCTGCAGGACGCGGACGATCACGCCTGTCGGGGTGCGTCCGCCGTGGCGTTCGAGGTCGAGTTGGGCCTTGAAGGTCTGGTTGATCGACTCGATGGTCTGGCGCAGCGGCTTGAACAGTGCCGCGCCGGGTCGTTCGGCCTCGCCCTTGCGGGCCGGGCGCAGCAGTTCCATCCCGGCGTCGGCCAGTGTCCGTTCGAAGTCGCGGCCGTAGTAGTGGCGGTCGGCGATCAGGGTCTGACCGGGCCGCTGCGCCGTGAGGGTGGGGTCGGCGTCGAGGATGTCGAGCAGGGTGGTGCGTTCGTCGGCCTTGGCGCCGGTCAACGCGAAGGCGACGGGGAGCCCGCCAAGGGTGCAGACCAGGTGGAGCCGCAGGCCCCAGAACCAGCGGGAGTGCGAGGCGCAGTAGCCGTACTGTGCCCATCCGGCCAGGTCCGAGCGTTTCGTGGTCTCGCGGGAGCGGCCGCATTCCACCGGGGTGGAGTCGGCCACCCACACGTCGTCGGTCCACAGCGTGGTGTCCACGGCCAATAATCGGATCACCTGGGTGATCAGGCCGGTGGCGCGGCGCAGCCGCTTGTTGTAGCCGGGCTGTCCGGGCAGGTGGCGGAACAGGTGGCCCAGGTGTGCACGGGCGTGGCGCAGCCACCTGGCCTCGGAGGTGAACCCGAGCAGCGCCTGCATCACCGCCAGGGTCACCAGCTCAGCATCGGTGAGCACCGGCGTGAAGCCCACCCTCGGCCGCCATGGGGCCAGGTGTGGGGCCTGCTTCAACAGGTCGTCGGTTCTGACATAGAGTGCGGTCGCGAGGGTGTCCAGGTCGTTCGTCACACAATGATCATGGACACCCTCGCCTCATGCCGTCAGCCCGGCCACCTCTTGGAATCAATCATCTAGGCGGCCCGGCCTGCACGAACGGCATCCCTGGCAAGCACAATGCTGGGAGCTGGGGGGTGACAGACTCTTGGGGCTCGATCCGGGTCATCGCTTCTTCTTGCGCTTGCCGGATCCCGGTACCGTTCCAGTTTTCGCTCGGGCAGGCGGTTCGGGGTAGGCCTCGATGTAGTTCTGCCCCTCCATGAAGCTCAGGAAGCTTTTCACCACCCAGCGATACAGGCCGTACAGGAACCCGATGGAGGCGGCAGCGAGAACCGCGACGGTCCAGGGGTTCACCACTCCGTCCACGACGTAGAATTGCTCCTGCCGCTTCTTCGATCCAGTGACCAGCGCCAGCGTCATGTTCGACAAGGCGTAGAGCGGCATCAGGAGGAAGCCCGCCACGGGGATGAGGCGGTACGGCCGGTAGTCGGTGCGGTAGTGGACGCCTGCGCTGCGCTGGGCATGAGTGAGCGCGTTGGTCCTGCGGACACCGCTTTTGCGTCGCCACTCGTCCTCGGCGAGTTCGTCCTCGTCGACTTCCACGTCGGCTGATCGCACCTCGACCGCGCGCAGAACGGCACGCCCGACCTCGTTCGTGACCGGCACGAGCAGTTCGCGTGCGGTGCCGACGATGTGCAGCGCGGGACCGCGAGTCACGTCGAACTCACGTGCACTCGCCTGCGGCAGACCGGAGAACACCAGTACCCGGCAGACCGTCTCCTGTTCGACGTCGACCAGCTCGATGGACCGAAGCGCCTGCCACGGCACCGCTATCACGTCACGTGACCGCTTCCGCCGTGAGACCAGGCTGTCCAGCACGAGCCTGTCGTGCCGAACGCACAACCGCGCCTTGAGACCCCTGACGCGAAACGGGATTTCCAGCCTCGACGCGATCAACCCGTCCGTGACGGGGCGGGTCAGCACGAGCCCTACCGCCTCGCTCAACGCCCAGCAGACCGCGATCAGCCCCGCGCCGACCGCGAGCGCGATCGGCTCGTTCCTTTTCCCCGCGACGGCAAGACAGATGGCGACCGCGAGGAACAGACCCGGGAATGCCGCCCACCGGGCCCAGATCGGCCACATCGTCGTACGGCGCCGATGCCACCACAGTCCGGTGCCGATGATCAACCAGATGCCGATGCCGCCCAATAGCATCTCGACCAGCCCGGTCGGGTACCGATCGGTTCGGCCTGCGAGTTCGGCGTCCCACGCGTGTAGGCGCGTGTAGGCGACGACCGGTAGGGCCGCGCCGAGGGTGACCAGGATCAGTCCGGCCGTCCTGCGCGCGAGCGCCTCGATCACAGGTCGCCTTCCATGCGCTGGAACCGGTCCGTCTTACCCGCGTTCTCGCGCTGTTCCTCCCAGTACTTCCTCCAGGCTTCGTCCTTCACGTCCTGTTTGACCTGGGCATCGGCCTCGCGGTGGGTCTGGTCGCTCGCCCCCTGGACCACCGCGTTGCCGAGGACCTTGGGGTACCTCGGGAGGACTACCTCCGGCCGGCCGGGTCCGAGGGAGATCTCTCGTTCGAGCCGGTTGTTGGCGTCGTCCAGCCTGCGGTCGCCGGTGCCCGTGCGCTCGCGAAGGTTTTCGTTGCGTGTGTCGGCCAGCGAGTCGATCGCTTTCTTCTTGTCGCCTTTCAGCTTGTCGCCCTGTTCGCCGAGCGCCTCCAACCGCTTGGCGTCGTCAGCGTCGAGCTTGCCGGCCTGGGCCTTCTTCACCATGTGCAGGGCCTGGTTGGCGTGTTTCGCGGCATCACGGTTGTAGTTGGTGACGACCTTATCGAGGTTCTTGGTCGTGCCCTTGATCATGTTCCGCGAGTTCTTGGCGTCGTCGGCGACCTTCTCCAGCTGCTTGACCACCTTGCTGATTTTCTTGGCGTTCTTGCTGGCCGTGATCGCGCCCTGCACGACGGTGTCCGCGATGAACGCCGCCTGGGACGCGCCGAACGTGACCGGTGCCAGTGCGGTCGCCGCCGCGAACTTGATGATCGCGTTGGACACGAACGACGCGATGGCGTCCCGCACCGCGCCGCGCACGACCCCGACGGCCGACGCGGCCACGGTCATGGCCTGGGCGGCGGAGGTGGCGTGGTCCGCGCCACCCGCGACCACGGTGGAGAAGTCCTGCACGGCCTTGCGGTAGCCGTCGATTGCCGCGCCCTGGGAACCGCTCAGCGCGTCGAGGGTGCCGGAGTACTTTTCGGAGGTCTCCCGCATGCGCTTGGCGATGTTGCTCCACGTCGTCGCCATCGCGGTCACCGCATCAGGGTCGCCCGCGAGCACGTCGAGACCTTCCTTGAGAAACCCGATGTGCTCGATGAGCCAGCCGATGCCCGCGGACAACAGGCTGCCCAGGGGGTTGGTCACGAATCCGAGCAGGTCCATGCCAACCCCGACGAGGTCACCGGCGACGGCGCCCCAGTCGCCCTTGAGCCCGTCGTAGATCGTGTTGGCGGCGCTGCCGAAGATGCCGGAGGCATCCCAGGCCTGGGTGGGGCTGTCGAAGTTGGAGAACCCTGTAGCGTCTTCGAGTTTGAACTCCTCGGTCGCCTTGAGCGGGTTGAGCTCCGTGATGTTCTTCGGTTCCCCGTCGCTCACGGCTTCGCTCCGTCCAAGCCCTCGCGCAGCTTTCCGAACGCCTGCGCGATGGCTTCTTCCTGGTCCGCGTAGGTCTGGCGCATGCTGCCGAAACGCTCCACCACCGCGTCGCCCGCTTGCTTTACCTTGTCGACGTACTCGCTCGCGTCGTTCGTCCAAATCATCATGGCCAGGGCGAGGAACTGGCCGACGACGCCCCATGCCTGCTCGTTGCCGACGTAGTCGGACGCCGCGTCCGCCGCGTCCGGGAGTCCCGCGATGAGCGCCTTGAGCTCGCGCTCGTGCGCTTCGAGCACCGCGAGGTCGACTTGGTATCCGCCGGACATCACCAACCACCATCCTTCTTGAACAGGCCGCGCTGGTCGTAATCGGTGTCGTCGTCCTCGACCGGACGACGTACCGGCCGGGCAGGTGGCGTCTGCCTGGTCGCCGCCGCGTCCTGCTGTTCCTCATTCACCACGAACTGTGGCTGCGGCTGTGGCTCGTCGGTGTGCTGGTCGGAGACGTCGATCGGCGGGATCTGCTCCTGGACGAAACGCATGGCGTCGCTGTTGTCGCCGACCACCGGCGCCATGATCATGGCGATCTGGCCGACGGCTTGCGCCTGGGCACGTTTCGCCGTGGACATGACCAGCGCGGCCAGGCGTTCCTTCGGCATGTCGTCGGCCTTGGAACCGAACGACAGGCTCACCAAGGCGCCGCCCGCGCTGACGCTCACGCTCACCGCGCCGTCGGAGCTGGTGGCGGAGCCGGTCAGCTCGGCGATCCTGGCCCTGGCTTCCTCAGCCCGCTCCAGGAGGGCCGACGTGCGGCTCTCGTAATCTTCGATCATCCGGTGGGGGTCGGTCATCAAGCCCTCCTTACGAGGAAATCACCATGTCGGCGATGCGGCGCAGCCAGCCCGTGACCCAGCCGTGGTCGCCATCGGCGCCGAACCTGTGGTCGGCGATCAGCGCGACCGCCCGCACGGCCATGACGAACGAGTCGGCCGAGTCGGGATCGGCGATCTCCACCCGGCCGTCGTCATGGACGAGAACGTGTGACAGCACACGGCGGGCGCAGGCTTCGAGGCGACTCCACAGGTCCAGCTCCCACCACTGGCGCACCCAGTCCGGTTCGTCGGGCATGAACCCGGCCAGCAGCACCCGACAACGCTCGTCGTCGGGCAGCGCCCCGGAGACGGCGAAGGTCACGCCCGTGCCGAACGGCATCAGCATCGGCATGGCGTGCAGCCGGCGGCGTGCCAGGCGTTGCAGCGAGCCCATCTCGCCGCGCAGGAACGCCAGCCGGTGATCGACCAGCCGCCCGGTCACCACCCCGTCCTCACGCCGTCGCCAGTGCACCGAGCCTGCCCGCCATCGTGGTGAAGTCCGCCGGCTGCACCGTCATCCACGTCCCGCCGTTGCCCTCGACGCTGTAGTGCAGGTACCGGCCGGCGGGCGTGTCGAAGTACGTCACCGGCGCGGCGGACCGCACCCGGTTGCCGTGCCGGTCGCGACGGCAGGCGTACAACTGCCCGCCGCCCAGCCGCGGCGCGGCCAGCAAACGGCGCAGCTCCTGCACCTGCTGCTGGTGTGGCGTGGTGACCGGCCGGTTGGCCTGGAGAAACGACCCGCCGCCCTCATCCGAACTCGTCGGCTTCTCGCTCAGCGCGTCGGCCGGCAGCGAGATCATCCGCCCTCGACCGGGCGGCGCCTCGGGCAGTGCAGCGATCAGCGCCTGCGCGGCGTCGTCCGCCCGGACGGGCTCAAGGACGAATCGCCGGTCGGGCGTGACCACCACCCGCAGGGCATCCTCACCCGACACGACGACCAACGCCGAGCGGGTCGGTTCGTCACCGTGGTTGAAGAACGCGTAGAACTCGGTGCTCGCCTCCGCGATCAGCCGCAGCGCGCGGGCGAAGTCGTCACGGACGCGGCGCCCACGGGCCAGGCCGTGCTGCTCTAGCGCCGCCCAACCGCCGCGGAACATCGCCAACCCACCGTCGAGGTCCCCCTCGGCGATCGCCTCGCCATCGACATCCAACTCCACCATCAGCGCGCGGTGCAGACCCGGCAGACCCTCCGCCTGCCAGGCCACGTACACCGACGCCACAGGCAACACAACCCTGCCGCTCAGCACAACCCCGACCCTTCGCCGCTACTCACCGATCACCGGCGGCGCGACCATCCGGCCGTCCCCGAACGCCTCGTCGTTGGGCTCGACGTACTTCGTCTTGTGCTCCAGGTCGTCGGCGCCCTCACCGCGACCCGCGCCCGCGCCGCCGGCCATACCGCCCATCGCACCGGCACCAGGACCACGACCACCCGCCCCACCGGCAGCGGCACCACTGGTCGGGCCGAAACCGCGCCCCTGATCGCCCAACACACCGCTGCCGGCACCCGGACCCATCGGCCCGAATCCGCCCGGCGACCGCGGCGCACCACCCAGACCAGCGGCCCCGTGCGGCCCGCCCAGACCACCCGCGCCACCACGACCCAACCCGGCCGCCGCCGGACCACCGGGAGCACCAGGAGGACGGACACCCGGCGCACCACCGGGCCGGGGAACGGGCACACCGGGCCTGTCACCGCGCCCAGGGACACCGGGCCTGGTGTTCGGGCCACCACCGGACCACGGCCCACCCGGCAACGGCACACCGGGAAGCGGCGTACCGGGCGGGTTGCCGCCGGTCGGCGGACTGCCACCGGGCAGCGTCGGGTTCTGCCCAGCAGGACTGGGCGCATTCCACGACGGCGACGTGGTCCCCGGCGTCGAGCCCAGGGGATACGACGTGGTGCCCACACCGCTGGTGCCGGTCCGGTCCGTGTGCCCCTCGTACCGGTCCACCTGCTCGACCTGCGGCGGCGGGGTTTCCGCGACGGTGGCCGTCGAGGAGTTGGGCGACTCGAACTTCGGCATCGACGACATGCTGCTGGTGGCGCGCTCCGCGTAGGCGTTGAGCGCCTGCATGTTCGCCTCGTCCACGGCGCTGCTGCGCTTTACCGCCTCGTCGTAGTCCGTGTCCCACGGAACCCAGCCGTTGTACCAAGGCTTATCCGGCACATCCACCGGCTGCTGAACCGAATTCTGCGTAGTGCGGAAGGCGTCACTCAGGTCCGCCATCGTGGTGGACCCGGCCGTCGCGCTCGCACCCGCCGCATCCGCCCACGAGGCGAGCGGAGATGTCGACCCACGCATCCGATCACCGGCGGCGCCACCCCACGATGCCCCCGAGTCCCGCACCGCCTTGTTGATCAGCTCGCTTGCCGTCGCCTGCCTGGCAGCGACGTTGCTCCACACTCCTTGGCCGGTATCGGTGGTTTGTGCGGGCCCCTTACCGTCGTGAAACCATCCATAGACCCGTTTCGCGCACATCGCAGTACCCAGTGGGCCGTAGAGGAAAAGTGTTAGGTCCATGTCGATGTTGTTGCCGCCCGATGCGGTCATGACTACCCCTTCAGGGTCGTGACCACCAAGGTCGCAAACTTTTCGCTAGCTGCGCACGTGTCGCTGTATTCCGGGGAGCTTTCGTTCAAAGTAGTCGCGTGCACGACCACGGCATCTTCGCTCGACGTGCCGACGGTCGTACTGCACGTTCCTTTCCCGTTGGTCTGGTCCGAGCTGAAAGCCCGATAACCAAGAACTGTCGTCTCCTTGAACACCGGCTCACCCTTGGCATTTTCCATCATCGACTCCAGGGTGTCTCCCTGGGTCGAGAGTGTGACGGCATAAGTGGGCCCTTCGGTGACTTTTTGGGCCTTCCAGCGACAGCCCGGCCCAAGCGGACCGTCGTCTACCTCGGGAGCCTTGAAGGTGCCCAGTTGTGAGAGCTGATCAGCCTTGAGCAGATCGCAAGGACTGTTGGCGAATTTGCTGAGATCGAGTTCAGGGCGGGATGATCCAGATGTCGACTCGCTCGACGAAGTGGTCGTGGTCGCGGTGCTCGTCGGGGACTCTGCTGTGGCCTGGCCGGGGTCCTTGTCGGAGCACCCTGCAGCGAGACCGGCCACGGCCACCGTCGCTAGCAAAATCAGTGTTGTGCACTTCAACGGTTCGATCCTTTACGACTTGAGCCCGTCGCGAGCGGCCTGTTCGGTCTGGTTGTACTCGTCGATCGCCCTTTGGACGTTTTCGATCGTGTTCGCCAGGGCTTTCTGTGCTTCCTTGTTGGCCCAGCCGTAGCCGCCCTCTTGATCTCCAGCTGATCCACGTGCTGCCAATATCGCGAAACCGCTGTACGGATCTTTCCCGGGTGATTGCATGTTGCGTAGTTCCGCCGAGTCCTCGTAGGCGGAGATTAGCTCTTCGATTGCCGATTCGAGCGCTGTGATCAGCTTCGGTGCTTGGTCGATGTCAATGCTGAACTGTGTCTGGGTGATGTTGGCCCAGACATCGCCCGCAACGCCTGCCGCCACCTTGCCGACCGTCTCGGCCACGAAGCTGATCCGCCTGCCCGTCTCGGCCAACATGCCGCCGTCTTCGGCCATGCCTCCCGCGCTCCCCTCGCTCATGCCCGGTAGACGATGATGGCAGAGCGGGAGCTCGCCGTCAGGTGAAGTCATCACTCTGGCGGCATGGCCTGCTGCATAGCGTGATCGGTTGGTGCCTCGGGATCCCCAGGGGCAGGAGGTTGTCCTCACCTCCGACGAGGTCGGATGATTCTGTCCTCCGGTCTCCGACCTCGGTGCGAAGCAACGGCCCGGTCTGACCGTTGCCATCGAGCCCGGCCCGGTGCCTCGATAGCCTGTCTCGAGCCTTCCGGGTTCCACACAAGTTGGATAAGAGGTGCGTGAGTGTTCGAGCGCGGGATGCGGGTGCTGGTGCGTGACCGTCGGTGGGAGGTCGAGTCCGTTCGCGGCGCGGGTGCCCAGACGTTCCTGCAGCTGCGTTTGGCCGACGACAGGCCGGGGCCACGCCGCCTGACGGTGCTGCCGAGCCTGGAACCGAGCCTGCGACTGGAGCCTTCACGTGCGCTGCGATTCGAGCCGGGCAACCCGGTGCGGCTCAATCAGCTGCATGACGCGTTGGCGCTGACAATGGCGCACGGCCGTGGTGACCTGGTGGCGGTGGAGCACGGCCGGATCGAGGTCGAGCCCTATCAGCTGGTACCGGTCCTGGCGGCGATGCGCCAGCCCAAGACTCGGCTGCTGATCGCGGACGACGTAGGTTTGGGCAAGACCATCGAGGCAGGTCTGGTGTTGCTGGAGCTCGCCCGGCGCGGTCGTGCGGACCGGGTGCTGATCGCCTGCCCAGCGGGTCTGCAAGAGCAGTGGGTCGAGGAGATGCGGTTTCGGTTCAACCTCGACTTCACCAAGGTCGACAGCAAGCAGTGGCTGGAGCTGCGTCGTTCCTACCCCACGACGGTGAGCCCGTGGACGGCCGTGCCGCTGGCCGTGTCCTCTATCGACTACCTGAAGAACAACGTGGCCGCTATCCAGGCCGCGCCTCCGTTCGACGTCGTCATTGTGGACGAGGCACACCACGTGGCCCGTGCTTATGCCGGCGAGGGCCGTTCCAGTGGGACTGACCGCAGCCGCCTGGCCCGTGTCCTGGCCGATCACAGCCAGGAGCTGATTTTGTTGTCGGCGACCCCGCATAACGGCTATAAGGAATCCTTCGCCAGCTTGTTGCAACTCCTCTCACCGCATCTGGCCAGCGACGACGGCCAGTTGCAGCCGGAGTTGGTCAAGCCCTACGTGGTGCGCCGACTGAAAGACGACGTCGCCCGTGGTAACCCGCCGCAACCGATCAGTCGGCGACACCCACCGCAGCCGATCGAGGTGAACCCGACTGCCCGGGAGAAGGAGATCCACCAGCGGCTGCGCGGCCACAGCAAGCGCGTGCTTCGCGCGCTGCGGGACACCAACTCCTACTACGTGCAGGCGTTCGCGTTGGAAGTGCTCCGCAAGCGGGCGTTGTCCAGCCCGCACGCGCTGCTGCAAAGCCTGCGTCGGCGAGCCGAGAGCCTCGGTGTGACACCAGCGGAGCACGTTGGGCATCGACGGCTGGACGCGCTGCAGGTCTATCGAGGCGACCTGGCGCTTCCCGAGGAAGAGCTGATCGAGACCGAAGAACTCGCGCTCCAGGGGGTCGCCGCGCACCTGCCCGCCGACGACCTGCAGGAAGAACGTCGACTGGTGGCGACGCTGATTGCGCAGGTCGAAGCGCTGACAGCGGGGGATGACAGTAAGCTGACCCGGCTTCGAGGCTGGATGGAAGGCTTCCGTGCGGCCCGGCGAGGCGAGCGGATCATCGTGTTCACCGAGTACCGCGACACCTTGGACTACTTGCAGAAACGCCTTGGTCTTGGGCCGATCCTGCGAATCGACGGCACCGTGCCGCTAGCCAAACGCAAAGATCTGCTGGCGGAGTTCGCGGCCACACCTGGCGCAATTCTGCTGGCCACCGATGCCGCCGGAGAGGGCCTGAACCTGCAGGAGTCCTGCCATGTGGTGGTCCACTACGAGCTGCCATGGAATCCTAACCGCCTCGAACAACGCAACGGCCGTGTAGACCGATTCGGTCAGAAGCAGATCGTCGAAATCAGCTACCTGTACCTGGCTGACACTCGGGATGAGGAGATCTTGCAGCGGCTGCGCGAAAAGCTCGCTGAGATCGCCAGGCAATTGGGCTCCACCAGCGACATCCTCGGGGTCGCCGGTCGCAGCGAGGTGATCGACGGACTTTTGGAAGACATCCCCGCCGACGAGTTGGAAGCCCGGCTGGAGAAGGCCGCCAACGAGGTCCGCGACTATCTCACCCGCAGCGGGGCACTCGCCCTGCTGCGAGGGCTGTCGGACGAGGCCACCGCCGAGCGCGGTGCGACCGAGGCCACCGACCGCGGCAGGTGGATGCTGCCCGACTTCGATGAGTTCCGCACGCTGGTCACCTCGGTCGTACAACAGAATGGTGGCCGCGTCGACGGCAACGGCGACAGCGTCACGATCACGCCAGGCCCGTTGTTGTCCCAGTATCCACAGGTGCCCTCCGGTGCGTTCGAGGCGACGTTCAGCCGTGCCGTCGCTCTGGCCCCGGAGAACAAAGGGCTGGCCTTCCTCACACCGGTACATCCGCTGGTCCGTGCCGTTCTGCAACGCGTCCGTGCCCGCCTGTACGAGGACAACCCCCAGGATCGCGTCGCGGTCCGGGCGATCGCCGACGGCCAACCGGGGTGGCTGTTCACCCATATCGGCCGCATTACGGCCACCGACGGACGCTTGCTGGAGGAACCCCTGATCCCGGTGTTCGTGCCCGTGGGTGCCGACGGTACCCCCGGCCCTGCCAGCCTGGACGCCACCACAGACCTAAAGCGACTCCGGACGCGGCCCGCTGCGGCTAACGGACACGACCCGGTAGCCGTAGCCCATCAACTGCTCAGGACAGGGTTCACCGAGGCCGCGGCGACCGCTGCTCAGGAAGCCAACCGCCGCCTCGCCGAGCGCACCGAGCAACTGCGCGCCCAACTCGCCCAGGATGCCCAGCGCCTGGCCGACGAACTGGACCGCTGGCACGCCGCCGAACTGATCGAAGCAGAACGCCGGCTCAGCGACCATATCGGTGACGGCTTCTTCCAACTCGGCTTGTTCACCGACCTCGGGCACAGCACCTTCCGCACGCTCGACGAGGCCCACACCGCGATCAACACTGAGTTCGACCGGCGACGACAGTCTCTGGCCGAGGGATATCGAGTAGCCGATGTCGGCGCCGTCGAGCCCGTGGGCTGCATCCTCTTGGTGGAGGTCCGCTGATGCTCAACATCACCGTAGCCGGCACCACCTTGTCGACCTACTACTTGGCCGACCCCGGTCTGTTCCTGCGGGAGCAACGCGAATACACGGACACTGAAGGAGCCGGTGAGGGCATCCGGGCTGCCCGGCGCGAGCTGCGGCGACTGATCGCCGATATCGACGAAACCACCACTTTGGGCGTAACTCGTCGGCAGATGCTGAGTTGGCTCGCCTACTTCGGTTGGCGCTTCCCAACCTTGCCGCAGACGCTTGATGAACCCCTCACCGCCTACGACGACCCAAGCGACGAGAGCGTCGCTGAACCCCGCGCCTGGGTCTTGATCACTCCGACAGGTCAGCACCTCGACACCTCGCCGAGCGGCCGACGGTCGGGCAAACTGCGACCGCAACGCCAAGCCGAAACCGTGGTCCGCACCGGCGACTTGCCCGCCGTGCTGCTGTCCAACGGTGCGGAGTTGCGCGTCATTCGCCGCGACCCTGGGCTCGGCGGAGAAGCCAGCTATCTCGCCGTCGACCTCGCTGGGCTCGCGGAGCTGGGGGACGACCACGAGTGGCGTGTGTTGTGGGCGCTGCTACGGCCGGAAGCATTCACCCCGGACACCACGGGCAAAAGCCTGTGGGATCGCGCCGAGCAGGCCAGCACCGAAGCCGCGGACACGGTCAGCGAAAACCTCTCCGACGGCGTCCGCACCGCCATCCGCGCCGTCGCCGACGGGGCACTAGCGGATCTCCGCCACCGCGGCGTCGCGACGCCCGTTCCACGGGCACTGTTCGCCGACGCTCTCAAGATTGCCTACCGGCTGCTGTTCGTGGCCTACTCCGAAGATCGGGGCCTACTGCCCGTCGGCACCCCCGCCTACGACAGCGGCTACTCACTGCGCATGTTGCGCGATCATGTCGCCGACCCCGCCACTGTCTGGGCACCTGACGGCGGTTACCTGTGGTCGGCGCTGCGGGCGCAGTGGGGGTTGCTGCGAGACGGCATCAACGCAGGAGAACTCCAGATCGCCGGCTTCAACGGCGGCCTGTTCGACCCTCACAAATGCCCTCTCCTCGACGACCCCGAGCTGACCGTCGGAGACCTGTACGTTCGCGAGTTGATCAGTGCTCTGTCCTGGACCCAACCCACTACCGGCAGGAACAAACAGCAAGTTGGCCGGCGGCGCATCAACTACCGCGAACTCGGCGTCGAACAGCTCGGAAGCATCTACGAGGGCCTGCTCGCCTTCGAACCACAGATCGCCGATACTCCCAAGGCCCTTGTCCGAGTCGGCACCGGCCAGCAGAGCCGCCAGCAGATCGTTCCCACCGACGCCATCCCTCCTGCAGCGGTAGTCATCGAGGAGTACCCGACCGGGTCGTTCTACCTGTTCGAAGCGAGCGGACAACGCAAAGGCTCCGGTTCGTACTACACCCCACGCCAACTCGCCCACTTCGTCGTCGGCGAAGCACTGCGCCCCCTCGTTCAGGACGCGACTCCGGAGCAGATCCTCAGCCTGCGGGTCTGCGACCCCGCCATGGGCTCCGGGGCTTTCCTCGTGCCAGCCGTGCACTTCCTCACCGAGGCATACGGCGAAGCCCTGGCCCGTACCGGAGAGGACATCGACCACAAGCTCGATGACACCGAACGTGCCCGCTACCGGCGACTGATCGTGGAACGCTGCATCTACGGCGTGGACTTCAACCCCATGGCCGTCGAACTCGCTAAGGTCTCACTCTGGCTGACCACCGCAGCAGCGGGCAAACCACTGTCCTTCCTCGATGCACACCTGCGCTGTGGCAACTCCATCATCGGCGCAGACCTCGCTACCTGGGAAGGTGTCCCCGAACCAGCTATCGACAAGGGCCGTCGAGTCGAGAAGATCGACGAGGAACAGCCGATGCTGTTCGACACCGAAGTGCCCGACCTGATTCACGTCCTGCGGCAACGCCAGATGCTCGCCGAGACACCGTCCGATGATCGGCTTCAAGTACGCAATAAAGAGGAACGCTTCGCTCGGCTACTCAAAGGTGACGATTGGCTCCGGCTGCGCACCCTCGGTGATTGGTGGGTCGCGCCCTTCTTCCATGACGAGCTTCGACAGAGCAGTTCCGGCTGGAGGCAAGGGCGTCGAGACATTATCGCCGGACAAATCATGTATGGAGACGGCCAACGGCTACTCGGTCGAATCCGAGACGAGGTGCGTCCCTTCCACTGGGAGATCGAATTTCCCGAAGTTTTCTTCAACTCCTCCGGTGGTCGTCGCTCCGACGCCGGGTTCGACGCCATGATCGGCAACCCTCCCTGGGAGGCCATTACGTTCAAGGCTGCCGAGTTCTATGGACGCTTCGACCCCGGCTACACACTGCTTCGAGGCAAGGTCGAGAAGCAGAAGCGACAAGATGAGCTAAGTGCGCGATCTGATGTCCTGGAAGTCAAAGCAGGTGTGGATGCCAATCTCGCTGGCGTAAAATGGTTTATTAGAGGGTCCGGCAGTTATCGGATGTTGTACTCACATGGAACTACATTCAACTACTACCGCACGTTCCTTGAACGTGAGTTGTCCTTGCTGGCCTCTAGGGGCCGCCTCGGATTGGTCATTGACTCCGGAGTAGTTGCCGACGCCGCAACGGTCGAGCATCGCAGGGAACTGCTGGATCGGTGCACGGTCGACCGGTTCGTACTCTGTGACAACGCAGAGAAGATATTCCCTATTGATAGCCGCGAACAGTTTCTTTTGCTAGTCGCTGGCCGTGGGGGCCCCACAGACACCTTGCCGTTCACCAGCGGGGTTACCAGTCTTGAGCACCTGCTTCGCCTCGACGAACGTACGATTGGTATTCCGAGGCATACGATCGACGCGCTTGCGCCTGAGACGTTGGCCATTCCGGATACCCGAAACTCCTCGCTTCTCGATTTGCTCTCCACTATTTATGATAAGCGTCCGCTGCTGCTGCAAGGGATGAAGGCTGGCGACTGGCGCATCGAATGGGGGCGAGAGTTGCACATCAGGGACGACGCGAAGTATTTCTCTGTCGACGCGGAAGGTCTTCCGCTCCACGAGGGGAAGCACCTGCATCAGTATGTGCACAACTTCGCTTCGCCGGCATACCGGCTTAAGAGTGAAATTGGCGAGAGAGCTCTCGTGGAACGCGCTAGAAAACGAGCGAAGATCAAACGTGTGAGCCACCTTCGGCGTGTTCGAGGCGAGCGGCATCTTCGGCAATCCGGGCCTCGTGTGGGAGTGCTCGAACTTCCAGTGGATCAGTACCGACCGGTATTTCGGAATGTATCGAGCGCGGGAAATGAGCGAACACTGATCGCGACGGTTATGCCTCCGGGGTGTGCCCTGCTTGACGCTGTTCCATTCTTCTATAGGTCTGCGTTCGATCATGAGGCCGGCGGGTACCGAACGGTATTGCGCGCAGAAGCAATGGTATACCTTGTGGCCTTGCTGAACAGTCTAACTCTAGACTTTGTTGTGCGCCGAAAGGTTAGCGGCCATGTTACGAAGTCGGTTATGGCTACGATGCCGATCGTTGACATTCCGCTTGACCATGGAGCGGGCAAAGCTGTAGTAGATGCGTCCGCTCGCTTGGTGTGTCGCACTCCTGAGTTCGATGAGTTGGCCGAGGTTCTCGGAGCCGAATGCGGCCCGTTGGATAGCGAGGTGGAGCGCATGCTGAGAGCGGGGCTTGACGCGCAGGTAGCTCGCCTCTACGGACTCTCGAGTCAGCAACTGGAGTTCGTCCTGGCGGACTTCGAGCAAAGCGCCAGCGGGGATGGCGGCCCGGTCCGGCCTAGTCAGGACTACAAGCAGCTGGTCAGAGAGGAATTCGCCCGATTGGCCCAGTAGCTCTGGCAGTCGAACACCGGGTGAGTGTCGGTGGTGGTCGTTAGAGTGCCTTCATGTCATCCATGGCATGAACATGGTCACGCAGCGTGGCCAGTGTCATCGTTGACTGACAACCGACACGTCTGGAGGACGCTGGCTCGTGGATCCGTTGGAGCTCGCCGACCGGCTGCGTGAGGACTACCGGCGGTTTACCTGGACCACCTATCCAATCGCGGACCCGCTGCTGCGGGAGCGCTTGGAGCGGATGGTGGACCAGGACTCGCTGCTCTGGCACGGCCCGTTCCTCTCCGTCCAGCCCCGGTTCCAGCTCGACGCGACGCTGGCCGAGCTGGGAGGCCGTATCGGGTTGCCAACGCAGGTCTGCGAGGCGTTCCCTCGGGTGGAGCGGCTGTTCGCCCATCAGGTCGCCGCGATCACCCGGATCCACGCCGGATCAAACACGCTGGTCGCTACGGGGACGGGCTCCGGCAAGACGGAAGCGTTCTTGATCCCGGTCGTCGCGCACGCCTTCGCCAACCGGCATCGCCGCGGTGTGAAAGCGATCGCGCTGTACCCGATGAACGCCCTGGTCAACGATCAAGAAGATCGTGTCAAGGCGGCCTGTGAGCAACTCGGCCTGCGCTATGGGGTCTACACCGGGGCAACCCCGCAAAACGTGCGGGACGCGATGCAGGATGCTCCGCCGGACATCCTGCTGACCAACTACTCCATGCTCGAGTACCTGCTTACCCGGCGCGACGATCGTAAGCTATTCGGGGACGGTGTGCTGCGGCACTTGATCTTGGATGAGGTACACACCTACCAGGGCGCATTGGGCACCGAGATCGCCTGCCTGGTGCGTCGACTGCGCGGCCATGTCGACGTCGAGGGCCTGGTCTGCGTGGGCCTGTCCGCCACGGTCAGCGCCGGAGGTGACCACGCAGGCGACCTCGCCCGCACCGCCCAGTTCGCCTCCAATCTCTTCGGCTCCCCGTTCGACACCGAAGCCATCGTTGAGGAAACGCCGATCCCTTCCGCCGCACCCGAGGTGGACCGGATCGGGCCACCGCCAGACGCCGCCGCCTTGACCGCAGCCTTGACTGAGGGGGCCGACCCGGCCGCGTTGCGCCGGGTTCTGGGTGACCCCAACGACAGCCTGATGCTGGACCTGCTGCGGGCCAAGCTGACGGAGCCCCGCACTATCGCCGACCTGGTAACCGAGTTGGCGGAGGTACCGGCTCGGGCTGGTACTGACCCCGCTCATCTGCACGACGAGGTAGCGGGCTGGTTACTGCTGGGCGCTGGCACATCCACCCCGGAGGGCCCACCGGTGTTGGAGGCCAAGGTCCACCTGTTCCTGCGAGGACTTCCGCACCTGATGCGGTGCGCGGGCGAGGGAGAGCATCTACTGCTTGACGGGGCCGAGACCTGCCCGGTGGACGGCTGTGGTGCACAAGCGACCACGCCGCTGGGGGTGTGCTTGGGCTGCGGCCAGGACTACGACTTGGAAACCGGTAACCGGGGCAGCCGACCGAGCTACTACGTGGCCCGACGCACCGCCTTTGAGCCGATCGAGCAGCCGCAACCGCGCACCCGGTGGTACCCGTCGCGGCGGTGTGTGCGTTGTGGCACCAGCTCGACGGGCGCCGCCTGCTTGGGTTGTGGCGGGCGAACCAGGAGTGTGCTGGTCTGCGAACCGGAGCGGGGCAAGCCGCTTACCCGGTGCCCGGTGTGCGGCTACGGCCGCAACGTCGGCGCGGTGCAGGAGTTCACCGCTCGCACCGCCTCGGCGATCACCGCGACCGCGTTCAGCCTGCACCGGGGCCTGGCTGAACAGAGCGACGACATGATGCTGCGGCGGCTGCTGGTGTTCGCCGACTCGCGGCAGGACACGGCCTTTCAGGCTGGCTACATACGAGGCCGGTCCCGCGCGGTCCAGGTCCGGCGATTGATCACCCAGGCGGTCAGAGCACGCGACACCGATGGGGCGCCGTCGGCCAGTTTCGACGGGCTGGTCGAGGACGTCTTCCGCGCGGGGCGCGATATCGGCCTGTATGAGGACCCGGCCGGTCGCGACGCCAGCAACCGGGTCCGGCGGGTGTGCGAGTGGGACATCCTCGGGGAGGTGGCCAGCGACGAGCGCCGCCCACCGACTCTGGAACGCCTCGGCATGATCACCGTCGGCTACCCCGGCCTGGACAGGCTTTCAGCGGCAGACCTGTCCTCCCTGGCCGACAGCGTCGGCAGCGACACGAGTTCCTTGCGCTGGCTGCTGGGGCGCATCCTGGACTTGGTGCGCACCCGTGGCGGCGTCGGGCACGAACTCCTACGCGCCAAGATGGAACCCTCCGCCCAGTACGACCTCATCGAGGCTGGCGCCACCCTGCGTCCCAGCCAGAACGTGGTCGGGCTCGGCGAAACCACCACAAAGGTCAAGGGCGCCGGCCCGATCAGCCTCGGCGCGAGAGGCACCGTCGCCCGCCTGGTCCGGATCGCCTTCCCTCACTTGGTCAAGACTGACGATCAGGAACGCGCTATTCGGGCACTCGTCGCCTTCCTGGAACACCGCCATTTGCTTGCCCGCACTCGGATCGGTACGGGCCGCTCGCAGGTCACTCTTTGGCAGCTCGCCCCGCAAGAAATGGAAATTCGGCCGCCCGCCACCACGATCTACCAATGCCGGGCCTGTCGCGCCGTGCAACCACAACCCTCGCCGCGCAACATCTGTGCCACTTTCAACTGTCAAGGCGTGATGGAACCCTGGAAGGACAATACTGATGACTACGAACGGAAACTAGCCGAAGGACGTGACCCGCTTGCGGTCACCGCCGAAGAACACTCCGGCCAAGTGCCCTTGGAGCAGCGCGAGGACATCGAGGAACGGTTCAAGAACGGCGAGCTGAACCTGCTTGTGTGCACCATGACCCTGGAGTTGGGTGTCGACCTCGGTCAACTCCTCGCGGTGGTGCTACGCAACGTGCCCCCGCGGCCCAGCAACTATGCGCAACGTGCTGGCCGCGCGGGCCGTCGTGAGGAACGGGTCGCGCTCATCGTGACCTACGCGGGTGGAATGCCCCACGACAGTTACTACTATCGGCGGCCGGTCGAGATGATCCGTGGTGCCATCCGGCCGCCCGCGTTCCTGATGGACAACGCCCGGGTCATCACCCGTCACGCTCGTGCGTTGGCCCTGGAGTTGTGCGGGGAGAACCTGCCCGCCTGGATGGGCGAGTTCGTCTCCGAAGACGACGCCGGCGAACTCCAACACCTGCAACCGGTGCGGGACGCGTTGGCGGCCGACGTTGACCGTATCGCCGAACGGATTCGCACCACCTTCCGCCACGGCCTCGCCCCGGACGATCTGCCGTGGCTGGACGCCGATTGGTCGCGCGGGATCGTCACAGGGTGGACCGAGGACCTCGACAAGGCCGTGGAGCCCTATCGCCTGAAGCAGAAGACCCTGTTGGAAGAATGGCGGCAAGCCGCTGCAACCCCTGGGAAGACGGACTCCACCAGGGCATTGCACACCATCGGCGCCAGCCTCGCTGCGATGCGGCGCACCGACCGGACTCGCGCCTATGTGCTGTCCTACCTGAGCACCGTCGGCTTCCTGCCTTCCTATGCCTTCCCCACCGACACGGCCACCCTGTCCATGGAGGGTGAGAGCGCGGAACTGTCCCAGGACAGCATCCATGCCCTCAAGGACTACGCCCCCGGCCAGCTCGTCTACGCCCGTGGCGCGAAGTGGTTCGTTGACCAAGTCGACTTCCGGCGCTCCAACCTCGTCAACGCTGACGGCCATGGCGCGGTACCACAGGCTAACCTCTGCCCGCGCTGCGACACCGTCAACGACTCCACCTCGGCCAGCTGTCTGTCTTGCGACAACGAGGATCTCGTAACTCTGGTCACCGTCCCGATGCGGGCGATGCGTGCATCGCGCCGTCAGCGGATCGGTGCCGACGAGGAGAACCGGTCCCGGCAACCCTTCGAGGTGACCCACCACCTCGGCGCACCCAACACCGCCGAAACCTGGCTATTCGAACGCCCTGGCCTGGTGCTCCAGTGGGAGCGCAACGCCGCCCTCACCGTGCTCAACCGGGGCCGCGTGCAACCAGACGACACACCCGAGCGGTTCATCGTCTGCACCAGCTGCGGACTGTGCTTCGACTCGATCCCTGGTCCCAAGCCCACCGAATCGCAGCGCAGCCGTGCAAAGTTGCACGACAAGATCTGCACCAACCACCACTACGAGTTCACCGTGCTGTCCACCGCACGTGGGGTCGACTGCCTGCAGATTCTGCCCGACCTGGAAGCCCTCGACATCCAGGCAAGTCAGCTTGAGGAGTTCCTCGCCAGCATCCGGGCCGCGCTTGATCTTGGCTGCCGCGTGGTGCTGCAAGCAGGCGAGGACGAGGTCGCAGGTTTCGACTGGCCGCGTCCCGACCCGAACAGCGCCGAAGCACTGCTCCGACTGGCAGTTCTGTACGAGGAGGTTCCCGGCGGCGCCGGCTATCTTCGGCAACTCGCAGAACGGTTCAGCGAGGTCGCCGCCGCCCTCGTCCCCGTCCTGGACGACTGCACCTGTGAACGTGCCTGCTACGCCTGCCTGCGTTCTTACAACAACCAACTCGAAGGCCACCTGCTCGACCGGCACGTCGCCGCGGACTTCCTCCGGGAGTTCATCAACGCCCCCGACGCCACCTTGCACCGTGTCGGCTCCTTTGCCGACGGGTTCCACGGACTGCCACGCTCGCCCATCGAACGTCGCCTGGCCTTGGCCCTCATCGAAGCGGCGGCCCCACGCGGCCACGCCCAGTTTGCCTGGGGTGACCGGGGATCTACCGACGGCGCACCTCGCCCGGTCACCATTGCCGACTTCGCCTGGCCTGAACACAAGGTCGCGGTCTTCTGCGATGGCTGGAAGCACCACCACACTCTCGAGCAACGAGCCGAGGACAAGATCAAAAGGGATGCGATGCGGGCTGATGGCTGGACGGTCTTGTCGTTCTGGGGCGGCCAAATCGTTCGTGAGGTCAATGCCTGCGTTGCTAAGGTAATGGAGCGCCTCTGAGTACTTAAATAGCGGTGCGCGCTGAAGGTGTCCTCGTCGATCCGGCCTCACGCTAATTCAGCCTGGAGAAATCCGGAGAGTCCATGCGCGCTGAACGGCGTTGTACTGCACATAACGCCGGTGAACGGAACGGTGCTGACCAGCGGTTTCTCGATTGTCGCAGGTGAACGGGATTTCGCACACCACGCTGGCAGTGTGAGGGTCAGGGGTTCGAGTCCCCTCAGCTCCACAAGTAAATGGTTCGTCTGATTCGCCCGCTGACCTGCGGTAATGCAGGTGGCGGGCGATCTTGCTTTTCGGTCCACTGTGGACTGCGGTGGTCGGGCTGGAGCAAATCTGGAGCAGGCGGTCGCCCCGGACGAAATGTTGTCAGCGGTGTGCTCCAGGTCTCAGTAACCCGGCTGGGTGGATCCCCTGGGAACTTTTCGGTCGCCGTGGCCGCAGTCAATGTTCAACACCGTAGTCTTCAGCGCTGACATGACACGACCACTCCTGAACGGCCGCGGCCTCGCGGTGGCATGCGCACTGGTCTTCGCGACCTTCCTCGGGATCGCGGCACTCGGCTTCGCCCAGATCGCATCGACCTACCAGTGGTGCGAGAGCGATGCGGCGGGACAACTGGCGTCGACCCGGGCGGTGGCCGAGTTGCGTCTCGACGCAACACCGGCCGTTGTTTGTCGAAGCGGTGAGGTGACCGTGGAGCTGCCGATCGCACCGGCTGTCGCCATCGTGGTGTTCGCTGTGATCGGCATGGCGATCAGCCTCGTCGCGGTCGTCATCACCGCGCGGCGTGTCCGTGCTGCCCAACGGCGTTGACAGCGCGAACAGGCTGCTTCGGCGATCCACCGAGAAGTTCAACTGGTGGAGGTGCGCTGATTGACGCCCGTGACGGGTTCCTTGCCACGGGCGTCCCAGCCGGTTAGTCCTTACTGATGCATGGACGCGATCTCGGGAGCCGGCACGATCGCCATTCAGCAGAACAGTTGATGCCTTCCAGATTTGCGGGCGGCAGAGGAACTGGTGGTTCGGGAATGTTGAGCCGTAGTCGTCTGCCACTGCGGCGATGCGATCGACGGTTCCCGCGGTATGCCGTGATCGGCATGGTCGAGCGCACTGCGGATGGCTCGCTGGACCCGATTCGTGTAAGGGCCTTGAGCCTTGACGCCAGGTAGTCCTGCCGCTCACCGAGGAACCGTCGTGCTGCTCGACGTACTCGACGGCAGTCCGCGTCACCTTCGGCAGTGGCGGTGCCGCGGCACTCCTGACCACGCACCGCCGGAGCGGTTGCTAGGTTCACCGCGTGCGCGTGACCTACCTCCAAGTGGATCTGGCCGATGTCGAGCACGCCGTCGGCCGGACCACCTACGACCGGGGAACCGACTACGCGCTGCGGGGCGCCGTCCTGGGCGTGGTGTGGAACGACATCGACACCGCGCTGCACGGCACGGTGCGCGGCCGGGGCGACGTTTACGAGGTGTCCGCATACTTCGACGAAGTCGACGACGGCGTCGTCGACTTCGCCCACGGCGAGTGCACCTGCCCCGTGGGGTTCAACTGCAAGCACGTGGTGGCGCTGGTCATCGCCGCCACCCGGCGGCCACCCGGCAGCAAGGAGCCGAAGACGACCTGGGACGAGGCGTTCCAGGACCTACTCGGGACGGGCCGGCACGCCAGCGGGGATGCGCCGCTGGCCGTCGAGCTGACGCTCGCGTCGCACAAGCCGCACACCCGGGCAGAGCCCGTCCTGAACGCGCGGATCGTGCGGCGGGGCAAGACCGGGTGGGTCGCGAGCGGACTGGGCTGGAACCAGCTCGACGCCTACCAGGTCAAGGACTACCGCGACGCCCACGTGCGGCTGCTGCGGGAGCTGTACGGGCTGTACCTGGCCGGCACCCGCCCCGGCTACCACTCCTACTACGACGCCCGGACCATCCAGCTGACCTCGTTCGACTCCGCCAAGCTCTGGCCGCTGCTCGACGAGGCGCGGGAAGCCGGCCTGCGGCTGGTCCACGGACGCAAGTCGTGGGGTGACGTGGACGCCCCCGCGGTGGCGCGGATCGCCCTCGATGTCACCGGGGCCGGCAAAGCCGACCGGGTCCGCCCGGTGATCGAGGTGGACGGCGCCACGTCCGGGATCGAACCGATCGGCTTCATCGGCTCCGACGGCCACGGCCTGGTCTACGCGGACCCGACGTGCGCACCGGCCGGGGTCGACAGCCGCTACCGGCACTTCCGGCTCGCCCGGTTCGCCGCACCGGTCCCACCAGGGCTGCAAGAACTGGTGATCGACGACAAGCACCTCACCGTCCCCCAGGCCGGCCGCGACCGGTTCCGCGCCGAGATCTACCCGCGCCTGCGGCGCCTGGCCCCCGTGACCTCCTCCGACGGCACCTTCACACCTCCGGACATCTCCGGCCCCACCCTCGTCGTGCGCACCGAGTTCGGCGCGGGGCACGCCGTGGGCGTCGACTGGGAATGGGCCTACGAGGTCGGGGACTCCCGGCTGCGCGTGCCGCTGGACGCGGCCGGGTCGGATGACGGCTACCGCGACCTCGACGCGGAACGCGCCGTGCTGGCCTCGGTCGAGCACGTCGTCCCGCACCCCGACCGGGTCGCCCTGAGCGGCCTGGACACCGTGCGGTTCGTCACCGGGACGCTGCCGCTGCTCGCCGGGCACCCCGGCGTCGAGGTCGAGGCCACCGGTGAGCCGGTCGACTACCGCGAGGCGAGCGACACCGTGTCGATCGGCGTGTCGACCACGGCACTGGCCGGGGAGACCGACTGGTTCGACCTCGGTGTCACGATCAGCGTCGAGGGCGCGCCGGTGCCGTTCGTCGAGGTCTTCTCGGCGCTGAGCCGGGGCGAGTCGCACGTGCTGCTCCCCGACGGCGCCTACTTCTCCCTCGACAAGCCCGAACTCCGCGCGCTCACCGGGCTGATCGACGAGGCCCGGACCCTCCAGGACGCCTCCGGTGGCGAACTGCGGATCAGCCGCTTCCAGGCCGGCCTGTGGGAGGAACTGGCCGGCCTCGGCGTCGTCGAACGCCAAGCGGAGGCGTGGCGGCGCCAGGTCGAGGGCCTGCTGTCCGGCGAGGCCGTCCGCGCCTACCAGGTGCCCGCCACCCTCGACGCCCGACTGCGCCCTTACCAGGTCGACGGCTTCCGCTGGCTCGCCTTCCTCTGGGAAGCCGGGCTCGGCGGCATCCTGGCCGACGACATGGGGCTCGGCAAGACGGTGCAGTCGCTGGCGCTGATCTGCCACGCGAAGGCGACCCGGCCCGGCGGACCGCCGTTCCTCATCGTCGCGCCCACGAGCGTCGTGTCCAACTGGGCCGCTGAAGCGGCGCGCTTCGCACCCGGCCTGGACGTCGTCGCCGTGCCCGACACCGCTCGGCGGCGCGGCGTGCCGCTGGACGAGCTCATCGCCGGAGCGGACGTGGTGGTCACCTCGTACGCGGTGTTCCGGATCGACTTCGACGCCTACTCGGCCGTGCCGTGGTCCGGACTCGTGCTGGACGAGGCCCAGTTCGCCAAGAACCGCCAGTCGAAGCTCCACCAGTGTGCGCGGGCGCTCCCGGCGCCCTTCAAGCTGGCGATCACCGGCACGCCGATGGAGAACAACCTCATGGAGCTGTGGTCGCTGCTGTCGATCACCGCGCCTGGGCTGTTCCCGAACCCGGCCCGGTTCCGGGAGTACTACGGCCTGCCCATCGAGAAGCGCGGGGACGCCGACCGGCTGGCACGGCTGCGACGGCGCATCAAGCCGCTGGTCAAGCGCCGCACCAAGGAACAGGTCGTCGCCGACCTGCCCGCCAAGCTGGAGCAGGTGCTCGAAGTGGACCTGCACCCGCAGCACCGCAAGGTCTACCAGACCCACCTCCAGCGGGAGCGGCAGAAGGTGCTCGGCCTGGTCGACGACGTGGACCGGAACAGGTTCACGATCCTGCAGTCGATCACCCTGCTGCGCAGGCTCAGCCTGCACGCCGGGCTGGTCGACGACCGGCACGACGAGCTGCCGTGCGGCAAGATCGACGCGCTGGTCGGGCAGCTCCACGACGTGGTCGACGGCGGGCACCGGGCCCTCGTCTTCAGCCAGTTCACCGGCTTCCTGGACAAGGTCCGCGCCCGGCTCGACGCCGCCGGGATCGAGTACTGCTACCTCGACGGCAAGACCCGCGCCCGCGCGGCCGTGCTCAAGCGGTTCAAGGAAGGCGCCGCGCCGGTCTTCCTGATCAGCCTCAAGGCGGGTGGGTTCGGGCTCAACCTCACCGAGGCGGACTACTGCTTCCTGCTCGACCCGTGGTGGAACCCGGCGACCGAGGCGCAGGCCGTGGACCGGACCCACCGCATCGGCCAGACCCGCAACGTCATCGTGTACCGCCTCGTCGCGACCGACACCATCGAGGAGAAGGTGATGGCGCTGAAGGCGAGGAAGGCCGAGCTGTTCACCAGCGTCATGGACGACGGGGACGTCTTCGGCACCGCCCTCGACGCCGACGACATCCGCGAGTTGTTCGCACCGTCGTGAATGGCTCCCGGTCCGCCGCTGGCCACGACGCGGTCGTCGAGTCCTACGATCGTCGCGACCCCGTCCCCCGTTACCTTCTTCGTAGCTCCTGATCAAGGAGTCGTGGTCGCCAGGTCCGGCATGACTGACGCCCCCAGTCGAGCGCATGATCCGGGGGGTGGTGTCACCGGACCTGGTGGCATCGAGGGACCGCTGATAGGGACACGGCCGCCCGCCGGGCAGGTCTCGTCGTAACGTGGGTGCCGGCCGTCGATGCCCGACCGGCGACCGCCCGCGATGAACGAACGGCAGGACGGATGACCAGCGGTTACCAGGTGTTCCTCGGCCTGGACGTCGGCAAGGGCGAACACCATGCCGTCGGCCTGGACCCGACGGGCAAGCGGCTTCACGACGCGCCATTGCCCAACAGCGAACCGAAGCTGCGGGCCCTGTTCGACAAGCTCGCCGCGCACGGACCGTTGCTGGTGGTGGTCGATCAACCGGCGACGATCGGCGCGCTGCCGGTCGCGGTGGCCCGCGCGGCCGGCCACCGGGTGGCCTACCTTCCCGGCCTGGCCATGCGCCGCATCGCCGACCTCTACCCCGGCCGGGCGAAACCGATGCCCGCGACGCGTTCGTCATCGCCGACGCCGCCCGCTCGCTGCCGCACACACTGCGCCCGGTCGACGTCGGCGACGACGCCCTGGCCGAGCTGGACGTGCTGGTCGGGTTCGACGACGACCTGGCCGGTGAGGCCACCCGGATCGGCAACCGCATCCGCGGCCTGCTCACCGGCGTCCACCCCGCCCTGGAACGCGCGATCGGCCCGAGGATCAGTCACCCGGCGGTGTTGGAGATCCTGTCCCGCTGCGGCGGCCCGACCGGCATCCGCGCCGCCGGCCGCCGCAAGCTCACCGCGATCGCCACCGCGCACGCGCCCCGCATGGGCGACAAACTGGTCACCGCGATCCTGGCCGCGCTGGACGAGCAGACCGTCGTCGTGCCGGGCACAACGGCGGCCGACACCGTCCTGCCCCGCCTGGCCGACAGCCTGAAAACGGTTCTCCAGCAACGCAAACAGGTCGCCACCGAGGTCGAAGGGATACTCGATGCGCACCCTTTTGTCGGGGTCCTGACCTCCATGCCCGGCGTCGGGGTCAGGACCGCAGCCCGCATCCTGTTGGAGATCGGCGACGCCACCGCGTTCAAGTCCTCCGGCCACCTGGCCGCTTACGCCGGCATCGCCCCGGTCACCCGCAGTTCGGGCTCCTCGATCAAGGGTGAACACCCGGCCCGCACCGGCAACCGCAAGCTCAAGCGGGCGTTCTTCCTCGCCGCGTTCGCGGCCTTGTCCGACCCCACCAGCAGGGCCTATTACCAGCGGAAACGCGACGAAGGGAAGAAACACAACGCCGCGCTGATCTGCCTGGCCCGGCGCCGGTGCGACGTCCTGTTCGCCATGCTCCGCAACAAGACCTACTACCGGCACCCCGAGACCAAGCCCGCCCCGGCTGCGGCTTGACAACCACATAGGGACACCCCCCGCAAGGTTCGGCTACCGGCTTGCGGTAGCAGATGAGTGCGCGGGCCACCTGCATGAGTTCGAGATGAATGTCAGCTCGGCGTTGTCAGCCGATGCGCATCTGTTCGTATTGGCACGACTCCCGCGGCGGCTGTGATGCGGGTGGGTCGTAGCCACGATCGGCGTAGGGATGTCAGGGGCGTTGTTGTGGTCTGCCGTGAGCTGCGGGCCTTCGAAATCGCCCGCATCGGCGGTGGGAGTTGCGTGCTGCCGTAGCTGGCTGACTCGCTCGTTGACCTGTGGTAATGCAGATGGCGAGCGATCTTGCTTTTTGGAGTGCTCAACTTCGGTGGAGGTGCGAAGGACTCCGGTGGGCGTGTCGCAGACGCCCTCCTGCACCTTGACACCGAGTACGGGCGCAAGGTCCGAGGCTGGTCGACTGTCTGAGCAGAACTTCTGCCAAAGCAGGACGCGTCAGCGTTCATTCCGGTGCATCCGCTTCGCCACGCCGGCGGGGTGGATGTGCCGGGGAGGTCACATCGGCATCATGGGTGACCCTCAACCCCACCGTAGGGAGCCTCGCCGTGATCGTGTCCTCGGTGATGACCGACCATCCGTCCTGGCTGTCGGCAGGTGACGCCACCTACCGCGCCGTCCGTTCTGGACGCTCCACCTGGGTGGTGACCTGCACGCCCACCAGAACCGGCGAGTGCCGGGCAGAGGCTCATCTTGTGTCCGGCGAGGGGGACACCCCCGTGCTCGACGTCGTCGACCCCGCCAGGCTGACCGGGGCGGATGACGTGGTGGCTGTGCTACGCGCAGCCGGCACGGTGGGACGTTGGCGCAATCCGGATCTCTGGGACGCACTGGCGACGTCGATCATCCGGCAGGTGATCCGAGCGGGTCAGGCGCGCAAGCTCTACCGAGCGTTCTGCCGGGCACACGGCGAGGCGGTCACTACGTCCTCTGGACCGGCGTGGTTGTTCCCGACACCGGAAGCCGTCCTCGCACTCCCGGACGACGAGTTCACCACCCTGGGGATGGCCTTCAAACGCCGTCCCCTGAAAGCCGCCGCCGAGGCAGTGCTCGAGTTCGGCGCGAAGTGGGCCGAACTAGACCCGGCCGTGTTGCGGGATGAGGTGCAGGGCGTGCCCCGCATCGGGCCGTGGACCGCGGGTGCGACCGTCGCCGATCTCACCAACGACTACTCGCTGTACCCGTACGCCGACCTGGCGGTGCGCACCTGGGCGAACCGCATGTCGACCGGGCGAACCTGGCCCGAAACCGAACCGGAGTTCGCCCGCCGCTGGGCACGGTTGGCAGGCAAGGACCTGTCCGCCTGGACGCTGCTCACACTCGCATGGGGAGTACGTCATGCCAACACAACAGGAGCCGTCGCCATCTGACCCACCCACAGCGCTCGTCACCGGCGCAGACCTCAAGCACCCGCTCGACGCCGTGTTCGTCAACGCGCCGCTGCGTGACTACGCCGAGCGGCCTCGCGTGAACGACTTCACCCTGCCCGTGCTCGGCATGGGCTACCTGGCCACCTACGCCGCCTCGCAGGGCTTCAACGTCGGCGTCCTGGACGCCGAGGCGCACGGCCTGGGCATCGACCACACGATCGACATCGTCAACCGGGCCGCTCCGCGGTGGGTCGGCTTCAACCTGCTCGCCCCGACCTACCAGGTCAGCGCCCGCATCGCCGCCGCCCTGGACCCGGCCATCAAGCTCATGCTGGGTGGCCACCAGGCCAAGGCGATGCCCGTCGACATCCTCACCGACCCGCGCATGTCCCGCTGTGAGGCCCTCGTGCTCGGTGAAGGCGAGACCCGGGTGGCGGCCCTGCTGGCCGACCACCGGTCGCGCACCGACCTGCCCGGCGTCATGTGGCTGGACCCGATCCTGAAGACCCCGGTCACCGGCGGCGTTCCCGGCAGCTCTCACCACCTCGCGCCGGACGTCAACGCGCTGCCCTTCGTCGACCGCCGCTACCTCACCCAGGACCCCCACCACGAGGCAGGTCGATGGGAGGCCAACATGGTCGGCGCCCGTGGCTGCCCCTACGACTGCTCGTTCTGCGGCGCGGCTGTCTCCGCCAACCCCGACATCACCATCCGCACCCGCGACCCGCACAACATCATCGCCGAGATGCAGCAGCTGCGGGACGTCGGTGTGACCGCGTTCCGCTTCGTCGACGACCTGTTCCTCGGCGCACGACGGGTCATCGACCACATGATGGGTGCGTTCACCACCGAGGGCGTCGGGGACTGGGCGGTTTGGGATGCCACCGGCCGGATCAACGTCCTGCACCGCGCGAGCGACGAGACCCTGGACACTCTCGCGCGCAACGGCCTGCGTGAAGTCGCCCTGGGCATCGAATCCGGCAGCGAACGCATGCTCACCCTGATCGACAAGCGCATCGACCCCGCCATGACCAAGACCGTCGTCCGCCGCCTGACCGAACGCGGCATCAACGTCAAGGGCTACTTCATCCTCGGCTTCCCGACCGAAACCCCGACCGAGATCGCCGCCACCGTCCGCCTGGTACACGACCTATGGGACATCACCGACCCACTGCCGGGGCGGTTCCGCGCCTCGGCCTTCGAGTACCGCCCCTACCCCGGCACACCCGACTGGCACCGCCTCTTGGCCACCGGCCGCTACACCGCCGACCAACTGCTCGACTACAGCCCCGTCGACCTCACCGACGCCGGAGTCGACGAGTCCATGCGGGAACGCGACGAGTTCAACTTCTCGGTCAACGTTCAACTCTCTGAGGCACCTATCGACCATGTCCGCGCCCAGCTCGTCGCCCTGACCCGCGAACAGCACGCCCGAAAGGCCGCAGCGGCGTGATCGGCCACCGTGGTCTCTTCGTGACCATCGACGGCCTGGGTGGCGCAGGCAAGAGCAGCACCACCAGGCTCCTGCACCACCGTCTCACCAGCCAGGGCTACACCGTCCACACCACCACCGAGCCCTCCCACGACCAACTCGGCGAGATCGCCCGCCACGGCACCGACACCTACTCCGGATACGCCCTCGCCTGCCTGGTGGCAGCCGACCGTTACCACCACCTCGCCACCGAGATCCGCCCAAAACTGGCCGCGGGCAGGATCGTGCTGTGCGACCGCTACGTCGCTTCGTCCTACGTGCTGCAACGCATGGACGGCGTCCCGATCGACTTCATCGAAGACCTCAACGCCGCCGCCGACATCCCCGACCTCGCCGTCATCCTCACCGTCGACCCGGAAGTCACCGCCCGACGCATTCACGAGCGCGGCCCGCACAGCCGCTTCGAAGCCGGCATCACCACCAGCCGGACGGAAGCCGAGCTGTACGCGGACACCACCCACCGCCTGACCCAACGCGACTACCCGATACTCGCGATCGACACGACGAAAAGCGCAATAGAGCAGGTCGTCGACATGATCGCCCAACGAATTGCGCAACTGGCAGCCAGTCCACCCGACGAATCACACACCGCGTAAGCTGCGCCGGGTCTCAAACCGCGTGAGCAGCTTATGAGGACCCATGGCCGACCGTCACCTGATCGATGTCCACGTCCTCCTCGTCCGCGACGACGAGGTCCTGCTCACCCGCCGCCGCGACACCAGCCCGATCTTCGACGGCCTGTGGCACCTACCCTCCGGCAAGCTCGACGCGGGGGAGTCGGTACTCGACGCCGCCGTCCGTGAAGCCGAGGAAGAAGTGGGCGTCCACCTCGACCCTGCCGACCTGCGTCTGGTCCACACCCTCCACGTCAACGGCTCAGGCCCCGAACCCCGCCTCGGCCTCTTCTTCGAAGCCCGCCGCTGGACCGGGACACCGACCAACCGCGAACCAGACAAGTGCTCCGCGGTCCGCTGGTTCCCTCTTGATGCCCTGCCCGACCGGCTCATCGACTACCCAGCGGCGGGTATTCATGCCTATCGCGCGGCGGCCACCTTCAGCACTCGGGGCTGGTCGCGGCAACCGGTAAAGCTCTGAAGCAGGTCGGCCGAGTCGATGATCCACTGATTGCGTCGACAAGCAGCGCGGACCGTTGGTCGATTCTGGCCGTCGGCCACGTGGTGTGGCTGGGTTGGGCAGAAGGTTGATCAGGACGTTGTCGACGGCTGCTTTGGGAGTCGACGGTGACAGGCTCGTCGGCGCGGTTGTCGCCGCCGTAGCAAATAGGAGACCGTGCTTGGCTACGCCATCCTGCGCCAAGTGCTGTCCCCGACATCGACGAAGGCCTTGTCCCAGCGGTCCTGAAGGCATTGGAGCAGGCGGCTGGTGACTTCGGGAGCGACGTGGGAATAGGTGCGCTGGACCGGATCCTTGAGGATGTGGCCGAGTCGGAGTGATTGGGCGATCTCGGGGATGGTGTCGGCGATCATCCAGGTCTTGTGGCTGTGTCGCAGGCCGTGGAAGGTGAGGCCGGGCTTGACCGGCTGGAGGCGTAGCACCGCGCGGGGTTGGTTGAGGTTGCCGTCAGCGGCGGGGCGCAGGGCGCGTTTGCTGAAGTTGCTGCGGCGCTGGAGTGCCCCTTCGGGGGTGGTGAAGACGTGCGGGTGGATGTGGTGGTCGAGGTGTGCCCGCAGGAGTCGGACGAGTGAGGGGGTGAGGGTGATGGTGCGGGCGGAGGCGTCGGTCTTGGGCGGGCCGAGCCAGAGCCTGCCGCCGGCCGACTCGTGCAGGGCGCCGTTCTGGGGATCGATGATGAGGAAGCCGGTGTCGTCATCGAAGAGGTGGAGGTTGTGGCGTTGGAGCCCGGTGAGTTCGCCCCAGCGGGCACCGGTCCAGCCCGCGGTGATCACGAGCATGGCTCCGACCGGTCCGTAGAAGGCGGCGACCTGGTCGGCGATGCGCAGCACTTCGGCGGGTTGGGCCCAGATCTTCTCGGGGGTGCGGGCGGTGTGGTTGCGGCGTCCGCGTCGTCGGGGGCGGATGGGGTTGGCGATGATGAGCTTGTCCTCGGCGGCGTCGGTAAGGATCTGGGAGAGCAGCTTGACGAACCCGGCGACGGTGACCGGTGACAGGTGTCCGGCGCGTAGCTGCTTGGCCCAGGCTCGGACCTTGAGGTTGGTGATGTCGGCCAGGGCGGTGTCGCCCCAGCGCGGCAGGATGTGGTTGCGCACGATGCTGCGGTAGTTGTCCTCGGTGCGGGTGTCGACGTCGAGGGCGTCCCACCAGTCGGTGAGCCACTCCTCCAGGGTCGTGCGTCCGCCGGTGGGGTCGAGCCAGGTGCCGCGACGTTGGTCGGATTCGAGGTCGTTGGCGTGGTCCTGGGCGGCTTTCTCGCTCCTGAAACCGGGGATGGACCCGATGGTGCCGTCGTCGCGGCGGAACCGGACGCGCCAGTGGTTGCTTCCCGACTGCTCCACCCAAGCCATGTGGGCTGCCCTTTCGTCGACGGTGGTGTGATGGTCACGGCGTGACAGGAGGATGAACGCTCCAGTAGCCGAGTAATGCAAGCGTTGTGACACAAGAACTTTCGTCAGTCCCGAAAGGATCTGTGGCGCCTGGCTGGCGGTCGCGTGGAGCGTGCCGGGCGGGCACCGGCCTGGGCGATCGAGGTCAGGTCGTCAGGGGAGAAGCGCAGGTGCTTGCCAAGGAAGGTGCACGGGATCTCCCGGCGTCCGGCCTTGCGGCGAAGCCACGACTCGCGGACGGCCAGCAGCGCCGCCGCTTCAGCGGGAGTGTGCAGCAGGCGTGGGTTATCGAGATCTGGACGGGACACGGAGCCCTCCGGAGGCGGACGAGTGCGGTGGACACTCCAGAACTCCGAAATAAGGGCCGCGAGGGGACACGTGCCGACCGAATTCCTTGAAGGCTTTCACTGGACGGGTGACATGCCCAGGCCGGGCGACGGAGCACCAACCTCTTACCCCAGCTAGTGGTGCGTCTCGGAGGGTTGACCCGGTAATCGATCGGTTGGGTTGATCGGCGAGGCTGGTCCCGCATGTCGAGTGCGGGAGGTGGTTGTGGCTCGTCGTCCGAGCGTGTTCGTCAGGCCGTTGTCGATGGAGGAAGGCCGGAAGCTTCAGCGGGTCACCAGGACCGCGAAGGACCCGGTGCGGCTGCGGCGGGCGATCGTGGTGTTGATGTCCGGCCAGGGCCAGGCGGTCCGGGACATCAC
>NZ_LWLC01000027.1:0-206042 GCF_001905065.1 Saccharothrix sp. CB00851 | reverse complement strand
GACCTCGAACCGGAACCACCGTAATGCTGGCCTTTCAAGATCTGTAGCGTGACGCCATGGCGCACATCGACCTCGGTCTGGACGAGACCATGCTCCCCGGCATCTCCGGCCTGCTGCGGTTCCGGCCCGAGACGGCCAAACCGCTCAACGCCCTGGCCGAGGCCCTGCTACGCGCACCCAACTCGCTGCCCGCGGGCGAACGCGAGCTGATCGCGGCCTACGTGTCCGGCTTGAACGAGTGCCAGTTCTGCCGCGACTCGCACTCGGCGTTCGCCGCCGCGCAGCTGGACGAGGGCATGACCCTGGTGCGGCAGGTGCGGGCGGACCTCGACACCGCGCCGGTGTCGGACAAGCTGCGGGCGTTGCTGCGGATCGCGGCCGCCGTGCAGGAGTCGGGCCGCAAGGTCACCACCGAGCTGGTGGAAGCGGCACGGGCGCAGGGCGCCACCGACGTCGAGATCCACGACACCGTGCTGATCGCGGCGGCGTTCTGCATGTTCAACCGGTACGTCGACGGCCTGGGCACGGTCGCACCGGACGACCCGAGCGGCTACGCCGCGTCCGCTCGGCGGATCGTGGAGCAGGGCTACACCGACTCCGTCTGAGCCGGCTCGGTCCTCAGCGGACGGTCGCGAACCGCTCGAACCGGTACGGGGCCAGCGCGTCACCCCGGTCCTCGCCCAACGCCTCGGCCGCGACCAGGTCACCGGCGTGCAGGCACAGCGTCGCGCCGCTGTGCGAGACGGCGAAGTGGAAGTTGGGCAGCGCGGCCACCCGGCCCAGCACCGGCAGCCCGTCGTCGGGGATGGGCCGCTCACCCACCCGGACGCTCTCCACCGCCGCGGCACGCAGGCCCGGGTAGAGCGCGCGGCCCGCCGCGACCACCGCGTCCACCGTCGAGCGGTCCACGCCGTCCTCCCGGACCGCGCCGTCGACGTCCGGTGTGTGCAGCAGCAGCCGGCCCCCGCCGTCCGGGCGTCAGCGCGGCCGGGCCCAGGTCGGGTTCGAGGTCCAGCGCCTCCGCCCGGCCGAGCCACCGGGCCTCGTACCCGTAGTCGAGCACGCCGGCGACCTTCTCGCGCAACGCCTCGCGCTCGTCGTCGGTCGCGGCCCACTCCAGGTTGCCGGTCTCGTGGTACCAGTCGCTGTGCGGCACCTCGGCCGCCAGCCGCCGGTGCGCCTCCATCCCGCTGACGTTCAAGTCGTGGTAGGACCGTGGCTGCTTGCCGCAGGAGTTCGTCCATGAGAACGTCGCACCGGACGTGCCGCCGCCGGGCGCGCCCGCGTCCACCGCCGTGGCCCGCCCACCCCTGCGCGTCACCGAGGCGGCCACCGCCGCGCCGTAGACACCCGCACCGATGACGACGACGTGCGCGACCATGCGTGCCTCCAGCGCTCAGCCAGGGCTGTTTCCCTTGCGGCACTTCAGGTATAGCACGGTGGCGCGACGCGATCGGGTGATCATGCGGGCTGCGCGGAAACTTCCGGTCGGGCGGTCGCGAGGGCCCAGCCGAACGCCACGCCGGCGACCGTGAACAGGGTGATGGGCGGTACGGGCAGCAGCCACACCGACACTCCGAGCACCACCAGCGAGGCGACCAGGCACAGGGCGCTCAACGAGCGCGACCGGGTGACCAGGTCCGGCGCCGACCGTGCGACGAGCAGGCACACCACCCCGCCGAGTGCCAGTAGAAGCTGCCGCGGGTGATGTCCAGCTCACCGGCGAGCGCATCGACGGCCACCGCCGCCACACCGCCGCGGGCCAACGCGCGCAGCGCCGCCATCATCCAGTCCTCGCGGGTGACGCGTCCTCTCGTCATGATCCGAACACTAGTGCGGCACTACCGTCCGGACCGGACCTCGACTCGACGCGCGTAGTGCACCACGACGGTCACCGTGGCCGCGAGGAAGACGACCTGCATGAGCGTGCGCGGCAGCAGGGCGTCACCGAACGACGGCGAGATGCCCTGCTGGGCGGCGTAGACGTTGGCCGGGAACATGCCGATCAGCATCAGGGTGAGCCCGGCCGCCGCCCACAGCGCGGTCCGGCGCCACAGGACGCCCACCGCGCCCAGCAGCTCCAGCACACCGGTCACCGTGACCACGAGCCCCGGGGCCGGGATGGCGGGCGGCACCATCGCGATCAGCTCCTCCCGCATGCCGATGAAGTGCGCCAGGCCGGTCGCGACGAACATCGCCGCGACACCGCACTGCACGGGGAACGGCCAGGCCGGGAGGCGGCTGACGCCGACGGCCCGCAGGCCGACCAGGGCGAGCGTGACGACGACGAGGATGACGAGCGGTGCCACGTGACTCCTTCGACCGCGCGAACTTGACGCTGACAAGATTGCGTGCCGCCAGGCAACTTGTCAATGACTAGATCGCGGGTAGGCTGCCGGGAGTGACCACCGGACGCCCGTACCACCACGGGGACCTGCGCCGCGCCGTCCTGGACGCGGCCATCGAGGCGATCACCGAGCACGGCCCCGCCGGCGTCGGCCTGCGCGACCTGGCCCGACGGGTCGGGGTGTCGCACGCGGGTCCAGTGCACCACTTCAAGGACAAGGCCGGCCTGCTCACCGCGCTCGCCGCCGAGGGCTTCACGCTCCTGGCCGACGCACTGGACGCGACCGTGACCGCGGGCGGCGACATCATCGAACTGGGTGCGGCGTACGTGCGCTTCGCCGTCGAGCACCGGGCGCACTTCGAGGTGATGTTCCGGCCCGACCTCTACCACGCCGACGACCCGGCGCTGGTCGAGGCGCGGGACCGCGCCGGTGCGGCATTGGCGGGCGGCGTCGCCGACCGACCCGACCCGGAACTGGCGTCGGTCGCGGCATGGTCCCTGGTCCACGGCTTCGCGACGCTGTGGAACACCGGCGCGCTGTCACGCACCGATCGGGACCCGGTGGCCATGGTACGGGCCTTCGCGGGCTCGATGTTCCTGACCTGACGGTTCCCGCCCACTACTCCGGTTACGGATCGTGGTCGTCAGTCACTCCGAGGTGCCGACGTCGGGGCGAGGAGCCCGGCGAGGAGTGCGCCGAACTCGTCGGGCGCTTCCAGCATCACCATGTGGCCCGTGCGGGGAAGTTCGGTGCAACTGGCCGCGGCGGACAGAGCCCAGCCGGGCACGTCCCACCCCGCGCGTGAGCGGGCCCCGGCGACCAGGTGGACCGGGACGCGTTCGAACACCTCCCGCAGCAGCTGCTGGTAGTCAGGTCCAGCGGTGTACTCGACCACCGCACGCGCCATGGCGTGGACGGTTGAAGCGGGCTGATAGGCCAGGTCTTGTGCCGCAGCGCGGAGGTGCTCCCCCGTCGGCTCGACGCCTCCCGCGCGCAGCCACCGCTCGGGATCGGCACGGTCGGCTCGCACGACCTGCTCCACCTCGGCGGCTGTCTTGGCAGCCAGCTGCCGTGACCAGAAAGCGTCCACGAGGCTGAAGTTGCCCTCGACGCTGACCAGCGTCGAGGTCCGCTCGGGGAACCGGTGGGCGAACGCGGTGGCGATCACGCCGCCGACCGAGTGCCCGACCAGGTGGACGGGACCGCCCGGCAGCGCCTCGTCAATGGCCGCACGCAGGTATTCCACCTGCCTGTCGATGGTGATGGTGCCGGGCTCGGCCCGGGCTTCGGCGCCGTAACCGTGCAGGTCCGGGCAGAGGGTAGGGGCCGGGTGGAGCGGCGCGAGGGCGCGCGGGTCGGCGAATGAGCCGATCAGACCGTGGATGAAGATCACTGGCAGCACGGGGTGTCACCTTCCCACGGGCCGTCCGGGGCTCGCAAGATCACGAACTCGGGTGGGTGCACTAACGGTCACCGGGCAGCGAAATATTCGCGCAAATTCACGCGACCGTCGTGGCCCGAATCACGCCCGCTAACATGCGCGAATGAGCGATTCCGGTTTCGCCCTGCGGCGACGGGACCTGGTGTTGCCCGAGAGGACCGTCTCGCTCACCGAGTTCACCCCGCGCACCGGACAGGCGCCGCCGTTCGAGGTGTTCCGCCTGATGGTGGAACTGTTGACCGGCCGGGACGGAATGGTCCTGCTGTCCGGTCCGGTCGACTGGCGTGAACTGCGCGAACGGGCCCCGGGCGTGGACCGGGCGCGGTGGTCCGAGCCGGTGCACCTGGCGCACTCGCTCGGCCCCCGGTTCGCCTGCGTCCGCCTGGACGACCTGTTCCGCGCCGAGCACGAGGATTTCGTCACGGTGGACGAGCACGGCACGGTGGTCCCACCCGACCGACGCGCCCGCCGATTACCCGCGCAACGGCCGCTGTTCCTCCGGTTCCCGAAGACCTTCCCGCTGGTCATCGGCTCGCCCGAAGCCATTCAGGCGGTGACCGCCGCCTCACCCGCGAAGCTCTACCAAGCCCGCGACGCTCGAATCGACTACGCCGAATTCCACCACCTGTGGCACGGCCCGGCGCCGGACGCCTACTTCAGCGTCGAGAACCTCAGCCGATCCCAGGCCGAGTGGGACGACCTCCTCCTCGCCTGCGGAATCGGGAAAACGTTCGGCCGGTCGCACGCGAAAGCCGTGCTCAACGGAGACGCGCGCGATTTCGTCGGCACCATGCTGGACGACGCCGCCCGCCTCGACGACGAGCACACGATCCTGCTCATCCCCCGCCCCACCGACGCCCACTGCGCCGCCGACATCGCGACCCGGTTACCGGCGATGGACCGGCCCCGGTGGCTGGCGTTCCGTGCCGGCTACCTCAGCCGCAGGCCCGACGGACAGGGCGTCATCGACCTGCTCGAACACGGCGACACCACCGGCTGGGCCCACTCCGCCCGCAACGACGACTGGTTCCTCGCGCGGATCCAGGCCGAAGCCCAGCTCGCCGCCGACGGCCCGGCCGACCGCAGGCTCGCGGAGGCGTCGGACCTGATCAGCCGCAAAGCCCTGACCGACCCACCGACCATCCGCGACGACGAGCTGGCGCTGAGCTTCGCCCGTGCCCTGGCACTGACCGGGCGCAACGCCGAGGCCGAGGCGCTGTGCCACCGCGTGGTCGCCGAACGCGCGGCACGCCTGGGCGCCGACCACCCGGAAACCCGGCACGCGGCGACTGCCCTGGCACCGCACCGGAAACGGCGCTGGTGGCGCACTTGATCGGCGATCAGCGCGCGATAATGTCATCGTCCCGGATGAATATTCACCTTTCAACATCACCAGGAAATGCGTGATCTCCGGCACCCGGCAAAACGCGGCCGCTCCGGCGTGACCCGCCACAGCGGATATCATGGCAGTGATGACCCGTGACGCGGACTGTGAATGCGACCTCCACGCGGTAAGGCACCGAGCAGGCCGGGGCCGCCGGTGAAGCGCACCCGGAGAGCCGGCACGTCGATGCTGCTGCTGTTCGTGGCGCTCGGCGCGTTGGTCGCCGCGTCACTGGCCGTGGTGACCTCCGTGCGCAACGACCGGACGACCCACACGGCCGCCCTGCCGTCCACGTCGTCGGCCACGCCCCCGTCGTCCACGACCACGACCACGTCGGTCGAGCAGCAACCGCCGCCTCCTCCGGTGGACCCGTGCGCGGAGAAGATCACCGCGCTGCCGTTGCGGGCCCGGCTCGCGCAGCTGGTCATGGTCGGCGTCGACCCGCGCGGCCCCGCGGACGCCCTCGCCGTGGTGCAGCGCGAACAGGTGGGCGGGATCTTCATCGGCGGCGACGACGTCGGCCTGCTCAGCTCCGGCGCGCTGGCCTCCGTGCACGCCGCTTCCGCCCTGCCGCTGACCGTCGCCGTGGACGACGAGGGCGGCCGGGTCCAGCGGATCGAGGCGCTCGACGGCTCGCTGCCCAGCGCCCGGCGGATGGCGGCCGACCTGTCGCCGGACGAGGTCCGCGCGGTGGCCCAGGACCGAGGGCTCGCGCTGCGGGAACGCGGCGTGACCACCGACCTGGCACCGGTGCTCGACACCAGCGGCCAACCCGACCGCACGGTCATCGGCGACCGCTCGTTCAGCCCCGACCCGAACACCGCTCTCGGCTACGCGCTCGCGTTCGCCGAAGGCCTGCACAACGCGGGCGTCACGCCGGTGGTCAAGCACTTCCCCGGTCACGGCAACACCACCGGCGACTCGCACCTCGGCGCGGTCACCTCTCCCCCGCTCGACGCCCTGCGCGGCACGGACCTCGTCCCGTACCGCCACCTGCCCCGGTTCGGCGACGTGGTGGTGATGCTGGGCCACATCGAGGTGCCGGGCCTGACCGGCGGCGTGCCCGCCACCCTCAGCCCTGAGGCCTACGCGCTGCTGCGCGGCGAGTTCGGCTTCACCGGCCCGGCGATGACCGACGACCTGGGCGCGATGCGCGCCATCACCGACCGGGTCGGCCTGCCCGAAGCCGTCACGCAGGCCCTCGCGGCGGGCGCCGACATCGCACTGTGGTCGTCGGGAGGCCGCATCACGGAGGTGCTGAACCACCTCGAAGGCGCCGTGGCGTCGGGCGCGCTGCCTGCGGCACGCGTGGACGAGGCGATCCACCGGGTGCTCACCGCCAAGCAGGTGTGCTGAGTCACCTCCGGCCCGTCCGGGGTCGCCCCGAACGCCTCATATGCTGGCTGACGACGTTCCGGCAGGGGGAGGCACCGCAAGTGCGATACGTGGCCATCGGCGACAGCTTCACCGAAGGGGTGGGCGACGAGCGCCCCGACGGCACGCCCCGTGGTTGGGCCGACCTGGTGGCGGAGGGCTTGGCCGTGGCGCTCGGCGACACCGTCCACTACGCCAACCTCGCCGTTCGCGGCCGGCTGCTCGAACCCATCGCCACCACCCAGCTCGACGCGGCGCTGGCCCTGTCCCCCGCGCCGACGCTGCTGACCCTCAACGGCGGCGGCAACGACATGATGCGGCCCGGCGTCGACCTGGCCGGGCTGGTCCGGCTGACCGAGCAAGCCGTTCGGCGTTGCGTGTCGGCCGGGGTGAAGTTGGTGCTGCTCAGCGGTGCGGACCCGTCGCAACGGCTGCCGTTCGGCCGGACGATCCACCGCCGGGGCGAGGTCCTGACCGCCGCGATCGCGAAGCTGGCCGCCCGGCACGACATCCTGTTCGTGGACGCGTTCAACGACGTCGAGGTCCGCCGGGCCGAGTACTGGTCACCGGACCGGCTCCACCTCAACGCCGCCGGTCACCAGCGCGTCGCGTCACTCGTCCTCAAGGCCCTCGGGCACGTCACCGAGGCACACGCCGTCGACCCGGCCCCCGCCGCCCGCCGCAGCCTGCGCGTCGAGACCCGCTACTACCGCGAACACGTCATCCCCTGGGTGAACCGGCGGATCAGGGGCATCTCGTCCGGTGACGACGAGACCGGCAAGCACACCGACTGGGTCGAGGTCGAAGCCAGGCCCCTGGTCTGACACATGGCGTGCCGGTCCCCGGGCCGGCCGGCGCCGGTGGCCGGTTGGGCCACCGGCGCTCGTGACGGGTCAGACGAGGTCGTCGAACTCGCCGTTCTTCGCACCCAGCAAGAACGCCCGAAGCTCACCCTTCGTGTAGACCACGACCGGGCTCTCCTCACCCAAGGTCGAGTTCCGCATCGCTACCCGGCCATCGGCCATAAGCGCCAGTTCAACGCACTCACCGCCGTTGCCATCGCCGGTGGAGAAGCTGCTCTTGCGCCACGTCAGGTGCTCGGTCATCGCTCATCTCGCATGGTTGTCGGGTCAGGGGGCTACTTCCGGCCCGAACGAGGCCGCAGCATCCAGTATCAGGGCCTTGGAAGCCTGCAAGTCCAGCGCTGCCACCCTACGACGGTCCCATGCGACCCTATAGGGCTCGGTTGCGCTCTGGCGGTCGCGGTAGAACGACTCCGCGTGGCCATAAACCTGTACGACGTCACCCGACACGCCGACCGGGAAGCGGAGCAGCGAGAACGTCGAGTCCATGCTGGGGAACGCCCCGGCGGCGATCGGCTGGACCTGGATCTCGACGTTGGGCAGCTCGCATGCGGCGGCCAAGGCCAGGAGCTGCTCTCGCATGACGACCGGGCCACCTACTGGCAGCCGTAGCGCGAACTCGTGGATCACCGCGCGGATCAGCGGCGCGTCCCGCTTGGTGACGACCTGCTGCCTCGCTTGACGCAGTTTGACCAGTTCCTCGATCCGCTCGGCGGACAGCAGTTCGCCGTTGCGCAGCCACAGCTCACGCATGTACGCCTCGGTCTGGAAGAACGGCGGGATCAAGGTGAGCGTCACCACCATGATCTCCACCGCGTCGTTGCGCTCCAGCTCCAGGTAGGCACGACTCTTGACCGGCACGAACATGGGGAACTCGCCGCGCTTGGTGCTCGCGCGAGCCTCCCGGGCCAGCTCGATCAGCATGGCCAACTCCTCGTGCTCCACGCCGTAGGCCGCCGCCAGCGTCTCGACCTCCTGGCGCTTGAACTTGAACTGGCCGGACTCCTTGCGCGTCAGCGTCGGACCGGTGACCTCGATCAACTCGGCCGCCTCGTCGCGATCTATGTCGGCCTCCTTGCGGAAGCTGCGCATCGCGGCGCCGAGCTGTCGCCGCTGGCTGATCGCGCTGTCATCACTGTTCTTCGCCAAGACGCCACTCCCCATCGTCATCCAACGCGCCGTTGGTACGTGCCTACCGCACGTACACCCGAATGAACACCAGCTTCACTCGATCGGACAGCGCGCGAAAACGTACGTACGTGCTTGACTTCCCCTCGAAATATTGCGCAGGCCACAGGCTTTCACACGCACAGTGACCGACCTGGCCTAGCTCCGCCTCCGGAAGGGACGCGGCATGTGCCTTGACGAATGCCGTTTGACCAGCGGTTTCACTACCGCGCGACGTGCTTCTCACTCCGTGCTGCCGTCCCGCTCGATGTCGATCACCGCCCGCAGAACCACCCGTACGTGTGTTTTCGGAGCGGTGGTGGCGTCGTGATCTCCCGGTCCGGGGTGGAGGGCGACCCGGAGTCGTGGTGGGCCACGCACGACCGGGGCACGGGCCAACGACCCCGGCCGGGCACGCGGGTACGGCTGCGCGATGGGCGACTGGCCACTGTCACCGCCTACGAGGGCTGCTGGAAGTCCTGCGCGTTCCCCGTGCTGGTCGACCACACCGGCCAGTCGCTGATGGTGTCGACGTCCGACGTCGCCGAGTTGGCGACCGGCGAACCGAGAAGGGAAACAAGGGTGCCGATGAACGACAACGGACAGGTGGAGGCGTCATGAGCTGGGCAAACGGGCAGATCGTCACGAACGTGGGCCTGCGGCTGACCGAGGGTGTGCCGATCGACCTGCGCGGTAGCCTGGACAGCCAGGCGTTTCTCGCGATCGGCGACAGCATCGAGATCATGCTCGGCGAGTCCCACCTGCGAGCCCTGCGCGACCAGGCCGCGAAGGCGCTCGGTGACCTGACGCGGATCGACGCGGCCGAGGACGTCGTCGGCGACGCCTTCCACGCCGGGGCACAGGCCCTCACCGCCGCCGAGCTGGCACGGCGGACCGCCGAAGCCGCCAGGGCAGCGGGCGCGGGCGAACAGGCCGACCTGGCGGAACAGGCCGCCGCCCGTGCCGCCGAAGCCGCCGAACGCGCCCAGACCGCCGCCCACGTGGCAGCCCAGGCGATGGGCCAAGCCGACGAGGCAGCCGAGGAAGCCAGGGCGACGGCGACGCTCGCGGCACGGGCAGCGGGCCGGCCATCGCCGGACGGCCGCCCGGTGTGACACCAGCGCACGACGGCCTCCTCATCCCGATGCGGAGGCCGTCGAGGTGTGTTGCTTTCGCCGACCGGGTACCGCCATGATGACGATCCGTCAGCACGCAACCAACCATGGTGGTGGTCTGGTGAGGAAGTACCGGTTGCTGGTCGTCGGTCTGGCGGCAGTCCTGGTCACGGCGATCACGCCCGCGGCACAGGCGGCGACGACGTTGCCCGCGACGAACTTCCGCCTCAAGGCCACCTCCTACTCGGCCCTGATCGACGACCTGGACGCGGCGCTGCCCAACGTGAGCGTGCCGACCGTCGTCGGCGACGGCAACCGCGCCGCCACCTCCTGCTCCCCCGCCGCCGCCAACCGGGTGGCCGCGTTCTGCTGGAACAGCGGCGACAACGGCGTCACTTACTGGATGCCGCAGGGCATCACGACCACCGCCGACGCCTACGGCGAAGCGACCTACGAGGGTGCGACGGCGATCCTGGTCAGCTGGTACGACAACGGCACGGACGGCATCGACCGCGGTATCCGCGTCTCGTTCGTCGACTACTCGACCCCGTCCGCGCCGACCTACCGCCACGTGCTGCTGGTCGAGCCGTACACCAACAGCGCCGGGCAGGCGTCGTTCCGGCCGGTCAACCTGCACGCCGGTGGCATGTTCTGGTACGGCCACTACCTCTACGTCGCCGCCACGAGCAGCGGCTTCCGGGTGTTCGACCTGCGGCACCTGTGGCGGACCAGCACCACCAACGGCTCGGCGATCGGCCGCCAGGCGGACGGCAGCTACCAGGCCTACGGCTACAAGTACGTGCTGCCCCAAGCCTTCGCGTACAACCAGTCGACCACCAACGGGCACGCGGCCATCCGGTTCTCGTTCGCCTCCCTGGACCGCACCAGCACCCCGGACAGCGTCATCGTCGGTGAGTACGCCAACCCCGGCACCGGAAGCAGGCTGTTCCGCTTCCCGATCGACTACACCACCCGCATGCTCAAGACCGCATCCGACGGCTACGCCCGCGCGAGCGAGGCCTACGAGGTGTCGGTCCAGAGCATGCAGGGCGCGACCGCGATCAACGGCAAGTTCTACCTGTCCACCAGCGACGGCAGCGGCAACGCGGGCGACCTGGCCACGTTCAAGCCCGGCGGCTCGGTCGTCATGCACTACGACGTCCTGCCGATCGGACCGGAGGACTTCTCCTACTGGCCCGCCAAGGGCCAACTCTGGTCACTGACCGAGTACCCCGGCAACCGCTCCGTCTTCGCCGTCCGCGCCTCCGCCTACTAGCGCTTCGCGTTTCGCAGGTAGCGCTTCAGTCCGTTGAGCTTCTGGTCGGCGATGAACGTCGACCGCTCGTTGATGATGACGTCTTCGGCGTGCCGGATGCAGGCCCACGCGGAGTCGCCCCACGGGTCGGCCACTTTGACCTCGACGGGGTTGTCGCAGGGTTTCGACAAGCCGAGCTGGCACGTACGGGGGTGCTCACCGTCGAGGTGGTCGGCCGCGAGGTGGCGCAACTGGCCCGCCAGCTTCGCCGACGCGGTGGCGTGCGCTCCGGGAGCCTCGTCCAGGCCGCGTTCGGCACGCACCGCCTGGATGGCGGCCAGGCGCAATTCCAACTGGTCGGCGACGATCCCGGCCAGCGCGGTGAGCGTCGCCATCTGGGTGTCGGTGACCTCGCGGGGTTCGCGGTCGATCACGTTGACCGTGCCCAGCCGGTGCCCGTCGCCGGTGATGATCGGCGCGGCGGCGTAGAAGCGCAGGCCCAGCTCGCCGCGCACCAGCGGGTGGTCCAGGGTGCGGGGGTCGACCGCACCGTCGTTCACCACGTACGCCTCGTCCTGCAACACGGCTGAGGCGCACAGGCCGGGCTCGGTGCCGATCTGGGTCACGCCCGACAGACCGTGGCAGGCCGCGAACCACACGCGGTCCACGTCCACGATCGTCACGGTCGCGATCGGTGTGCCGAAGACCAGCGCGGCCACTTGGGCGATGCTGTCGAAACTACCGTCGGCGGGCGCGTCCAGAATGTGGTAGCGGCGGACCGCCGCCAGACGCACTGGGTCGGTGTGGGTCGGCACGCGAGCAACGATAACCGAGGATCATCACAGGCCCGGACCGCGAGCAATCTCGTAACCGTGCCGCTTGCCACGTTTCACGGCCGACAGCAAAGGGTAGAACGTCAGGCCGGTTCTCCAGTCATCACTGCTTGGGTACCGGCGGGTGGCCTTCCGACGCCTGCACGACGACGATGCCCTGGCCGGACAGCGCGAGCTGGTACGCCTCGCCGGAACCGCGTCCGATGGCGGCGCCGAGCTTCGCGGTCTTGCGGATCGACGAGCGCAACGACGTGGACCACAGGACGGCCGACTGCATGTCGACGAACGTCGGCACGTCCACGTTCAGCACGACCGGCGTGCCGAAGGCCGTCACGGCGAGCGCCCCGGTGCCGGTGAACGTCGTGTTGAACAGGCCGCCGCTGAGCATCGACGCACCCTCGACGCGGTTGATGTCCCACGTCAGCGTGCTCTCGAACGCCAGCACGTTGCCACCGTTGACGGTCACGCCTTCGTTCTCCAGGTGGAGCACGAACACCTCGTCGGCGTCCTGGGCGAGGAACACGTCACCGCTGCCCGAGACCTTCATCAGCGACATGCCCTCACCGGTGAAGGCCTTCTTGAACAGCTTGCCGAGGCCGCCGGCGCCCTCGTAGGCGAAGTCGACATCACCCTGGTAGGCGACCATCGACCCCTGCTTGGCGAAGAAGAATCCGCCGCTGCCGGTGAGGTCGACCTTGAGCATGCGGTCGTTCTGCAGTTGGAAGCTGCCGGGCTCGACGGACCGCTCGGCGTGGTTGAACAGTGAGCTGCGCATGCCCAATAGTGCACGACACCGTGCCGCGGCGTCGGCAGAACCGTGCGCGGCCGTTCCCCGACCACCGCCGTGGTGGAGAATCGGCGCGTGATCGGTGACCGGTGGGGTGTGAGCGACGACGAGACGGCGCGTACCTACCCGTGCGACCAGTTCGTCACCTCCCCCACGCTGGAGGCGTGGCGGGGCGTGCGTGTCGAGGCGCCTGCCGAAGCGGTGTGGCCGTGGGTCGCGCAAGTGCGGATCGCGCCGTACGCGTACGACTGGATCGACAACCTCGGCCGCCGTTCGCCGCGTGAGCTGGTGGGCCTCGCCGAGCCTCGCGTCGGCGAGAGGTTCACCACGGCCGGCGGACGCGAGCTGGGCCGGATCGTCTCGATCGATCCGGGGAAGCAGCTGACGGGCACCATCATGGGCGCCTTCATGTCCTACGTCCTCGTGCCGCAGGACCACGGCACCCGCCTGCTGCTCAAGGTCGTCATGCGGAGCAGCCGCTGGGTCGCCCTCGGGCTCTCGGTCGGTGATCTGGTCATGGCTCGACGGCAGCTGCTGAACTTCAAGCGGCTCGCGGAACGCCACGGGTGACGGCTACGGCTTGACGGCACCCGGCACGGTCCACAGCCACTTCTCGTACGACGCCACACGCGTGTAGATGCCGCCGTCACCGCACGGGCGCAGCGATGACGCCGTGGCACGGGACGTCGCACCGGCCAGGAACCACTGCCCGCCCGACTGGACGTAGGCCGGGCCGCCGCTGTCGCCGTTGCAGCTGTCCCGGTCCAGGAACGGTGCGCCGGCCACGAACTCGGTGGCCGCGTCGGCGCCGTGACGGGGGTGGTCGCTCGCGATCGGCACGTCGACCACGCGCCGCCGTCCGTAGCCACCGGTGCTGTGCACGTCGGTGTTCCCGTAACCCGCCAGCCGCACGAACGCGGCGCCGACGAGCTGCTCGGGCGTCGCGATCGGACGCGGGGTGATCGGTGCGGGGCGTTCGAGCACCAGCACGGCGATGTCACCGGTCGGCCGGGGCGGGCGGTAGTCGGGGTGGGCGAGCGTGGTCTTGACGCGGATCACCTCGCCGTCCTCCGGGAACTCCACGTCCTTGCCGAGGAACACGCGCGCACCGCACCCGCCGTCCACGCAGTGCCCGGCGGTGACGACGACGTTCGGCGAGACGAGCGTGCCCGAGCAGCACCACGCGGTGGCGCTGCCGATGGCGACGCAGTCCGGGAAGTCCGAGGTCGGCACGCCGCCGATGATGCGGGCCCGGTCGGCGACCACGGCACGCATGTTCGCCAGGTACACCGGGTCGTGGTAGATGCTGTCCGACGGCGCTTCCGTGCCGACGGCCGAGCGGGTCAGCGGCGAGACGCCGCGGCGCAGCAGCGAGCGGGCCAGCCGGTAGGTGTCGGCGCCGTCGCCGTTGAGGAAGCCGTCGACCTGGTTGGCGAAGGCGTGGTACACCAGCACGAACCGCTGCTCGTCGTCGCCCGCGATCATCCGGGCGAGGTGTTCCACGGCGGCCATGGGGTCCTGCGGTCGGTCGGTCGTGGTGGTCATCGTGGGCCTCTCACAATCATCTCGTCGATCAGGTCGTAGAGTTCCGCGCCGGCGGCCCGGTCATTCACCGCAGGCGTCTCCTCGCCGTGGGCGGCGCGGGAGCTGTCCCCGACGGCCTTCGAAACCTTGTCGAGGATCAGGTCCTGGGCGTTGACCTCGCCGGGCGGGGGCGGTGCGAACAGGGCGGGCTGCCGGTCGAACGCCAGGCGTGCGGCGGCGATCAGGCAGCGGACGTCGCTGGTCTCGGGCCGTTGGTGGTCCACCAGCCCGTCGGCGGCGGTGACGGCGTTGGCCTGCTGCGCGGCGGTGAACGTGACCACCTCGCGCAACGTGCGGTCGCCGAGCCCCGGGTACGGCCCGTCCAGCAGGGCCGCCGTCATCGGGGCGATGTCGTCCTCGAACGACCCGCAGGCCGTCCGGACCGCGGAGAAACCGGTCGACGCCAGCGCTTCGGCGGTCAACGCCAGCCGCACGGCCGCGTGCGGGTGGACCAGCACCGGCGCGTCGGGGGCGACCTCCGCCTCGGTGTCACCCACCACCAGCAGGTCGGCCAGCGCCGACGCGAACGCGGGCCCCGCCGCGAGCACCCCGTACAGGTCCGCGAACACCTCCGGCAGCCACGTGTCCCAGGCGTCACGCCGCGCTTCGGGCATCGTCCGGAACACCGGCCGGGCCAGGGAGCGCACCGTGCCGAGCAGCCCGAAGTCGCGTTCCACCGCGTGACCGACCTCGTGCGCGATCACCGCCGCGTCCGGCAGGTGCACGAGCTGGTACCACGGCAGGCCGATGATCGGGATGGGCAGCTTCGTCACCACGCCGAGGAAATCCGTGGTGTCCAAGGCGTCCGGTACGTCCTCGACCACGAACGGCGTCTCGCGCAGGTGCGTGAACGGGCTGAACTCGCCGCTCAGGTGCACCAGCGGCGCCTCCCGGTCGCTCCCGGCCGCCGCGGGCGCGTAGCAGAGCCAGGCGAACTCGTCCACGGCGGTGAGGAACGGCCGGTACCACTCCACGTACCGCAGGTTCAGTTTCGAGCGGTAGAAGTCCCACAGCCGGTGCACTTCGAGCATCCGCAGCTGGAGCCGACGGCACTCCCGCAGCACGTCGGCACCGTCCGCCGCGACCGCGTCCAGCTCCGCGCCGATCCGGTCGACCACGCCACCCAGCCGTTCGGTGAGCCGGACGACCTGCGTGTGGTGCTTGCGCAGCGTCCGGCCCGGTTCGGTCTCGGCACGCCAGCGGGCGAAGTCCGCGTCGATGCCCGCGAGCTTGTGCCGCAGCTCGGCGACCTTGCGGTCCACGGTGCTCATGGTCGACCTCCGGGGTTGGGCACCAACCGCAGCCACGGCAGGTGGGTGTGCAGGGCGACACCGGCGGACGGCAGCACCGCGTCCAGCCCGGTGGCGTGCCGTGCGGGCGAGCGCAGGACGCCCGCCACCTCGCCCAGCGTGCGACCGGCCGCGATCGACCCGATCAGGGCGTCGCACAGCTCGTACCCGCCCGAGCCCGCCAGCCCGGTGCCCAGCACGCCGGCGCAGCGGCCCAGCGCGAACAGGTCACCCGCGAACGCGTTGCGCAGCATCAGGTACGAGATCGCGTCCTCCGCGCCCCACGGCCGGTTCACGTCGAGGACGACGAGCGGCCGGAACGCATCGCGCGGCACGGCGGCGAGCGCCCGGTTGAGCGCCGTCACCGGGATCTCGTCGGCGGTGGGCGTGGCGCTGAACGCCTCCGTCGCCCACCCACCGGCCAGGAACGTGAGCGCGACGCCACCGCCCGACTCGCGCAACCCGCACGCCAGGTGCACCACCGCCGGTATCCGTCCACCGTGGACCGCACGGGCCACCGCGGCGGTGAGCCGGTCGAGCGTGGGGTTCTCGACCGACTCCACGTCGAACCCGTGCCCCCGGTACAGCCGCGCGAGGTCGACACCCGAGTTCAGGTGCCCGCGCGTGGAGTTGATCTGCATCGACCCGCTCGGCTGGGCCAGCACCACCAGTGGCTTGACCGGCTGGGCCACGTCGCGCTGCAACCGGTCCAGCAGGTCGCCGCCGAGGTCGGCGTCCGGGGTGAGCCCCCGCGCCTGCTGGTACCGCAGCAACGCCGCCCTGGTGTGCGGGCCGAGGTCGCCGTCGGCCGCGAGGCCCGCGTCGACCACCTGGTTGAGCCCGACCTGGACGAACCTGATCTCGTCGCGGTAGGAGACCTCCCGCGAGACCGCCCGGTAGCAGGTGGCCACCGCCGGGTCGAGCGCGAGCAGCCGCCGCAGGTCCGGCCGCAGCGCCAGCTCCCACGGCACCGGGCCGAGCCCGCGGTCCTCGACGTCCCACCTGAGGTCGAACGGTCCCGCCGAACCCAGGGCGCGCAGCGCCGGACCGGGCAGTACCAGCGACCCGAGACCGGCGCACGTCGCCTGCCAGTCCTCCCGCAGCCGTTCGGCGAGCACGCCCGAGCGCGCGTCCAGCACCGCGTCGACCAGGGCGTTGTCGTGGCGGACGGTCTCCTCCACGTCGCGCGGCACCGACGTCTGCACGACCAGGGCACCGTCGTCCACGGCCAACCGCACGCGTCCGCGCGAACTCCTCAACGTCGTGCTGATCCGCCCTCGGGTGAACCGGGACGCGACCTGCGCCCGGCGGGTATCGCCCAACGCGGCGAACGCGGCTCCCGCGCGGATCAGCTCCGGCTCCTGGCACGACTGTTCCGCGACCACGCTCTGGGCGTAGTGCAGCCGCGCGTGCCACTGGGTCTCCCGCTCGCCCGCCGCGTCGAGCAGCGAAGCCGCCTGGCGCAGCCGGCCGCCCTCCCCGCCCTCCGCGCGTTCGACCAGGAAAGCCGCGCACAGCATCGGGTGGTCGGCGAACTCCCGGAGGAACGCTTCGACGTCACCTCGGGCGGTCGGCAGGCCAAGCCGGTCCGCGGCCCGTGACCACTCCCGGAGCGGGAACCACGACCCGCCGGTCGGACGTGCCGCGGCGAGCTTCCCCGCCGCTGCCTCCCGGTCGCCGGTCAGCCGGTCGACCTCCGCGGCGGTCAGGTTCAGCGGGGCGCGGTCCACGGTGCGCAGCCGGTCCGTCTCCAGCCGCACCAGCGGCGTGAGCCTTCGCCACGCCTCACGCGTGACGTCGTCGTGCGGATCGGGCACACGGCGCAGCTCGTCCAGCGCGACCAGCCGCGCGGACGCGGGCGTGATCTCGCGCAGGCACGCCACCAGCTCGTCCAGCAACCACCCGAACCCCTCCGGCAGGCCGATCGCCAGCCCTTCCACGGCGGCACGTGCCACCAGGCCGGGCGGGTGCGACCGGCGACGCACCTCGTCGAGCACGGCGGTGACCGCGTCCAGCGCCTCGTGCGGCCGAGCGGTCACCCCCAGTAGCTCCACCCGGGCCAGCTCGGCCCGGCACCACGCGTCGCTGCCCCGCGTCGCCAACTCGGCGGCGACGCCCAGGTGGTGCTCGGCCAGCGTCAGGTTGCCGACCTCGCGCATGAGCAGCACCGCGGAGTGCGTGTGGCAGCGGGCGACGGCCGCGCGGTCGCCTTCCCGGTGCCACCGCGACCGCGCGGTCTCCAACGCGTGCAAGGCTTTCCCGTAGTGCGCCACCGTGCCCTCGGCGAGCCCGGTCAGCTCGTGGCCGAGCGCTGCTCCGGCGCTGTCGTGCGCGACGCGGACGCGGTGGGCCAGGTCCAACGCGTGTCGCGGCCTGCGTGCGGCCAGCTCGACCTTCGCGCCCGCGGCCAGGCCCTCCCAGTCGTCGTGCGCGGCGACCCGTCGTGCGTGATACGCCGCCCACTCCAACCGATTCGCGGTGAGACCCAGGTCGACGGCCAGGAGGGCGGCACGGCGTTGCTGCTCGGCGTTCAGCGGTTCGCCGCGCCGGGCGTGGATCAACTCGCGGATCGCGTCGTCCAACCGCCCGAAGTGCCGGTACGCCTTCACGATCCGCAGCCGGATCGGCGGCTCCCACCGCGCCGCACCGACCCGGACGGCCGCCTCCGCCGCACGGCGGTACTCGTCCGGGGCGTCCCGGTCGCCGAGGAGCACCAGCACGTCACCGAGCAGGGCGTGCAGCCGCACGTCGTCCTTCGTGCCGAAGGCCTGCGGCAACGCGTGCTTCAGCTCCGCCGCCGCGGTGCCCGCGTCACCGGACTTCAACGCCAACGCGGCACGCACGTACGCCAGCCGCCACTGCGGCACGACCTCCGCGCCCTGATCGCGCAGCACGGCGGCGAAGTTCTCCTCCGCCCTGCTCCACAGCTGGTCCGCCGCCTCGGCACCGCTCGCCCTGGCCAGCTGCGTGAGGGCGGCGGCCAGCTCGTAGCGTGCCTCCACGACCGTCGCCCGGGTGACGATCGACGTGTGCCCGTCCCACGGCCGCGGATCGCCGTCCGCATCGACGTAGTCCGGACCGAGCACCTCCTCCGCCAACGCCGCCCGCGGCCGCGCCTCACCGATCTCCACCTGGTCCAAGGCTTGGCGCCAGTAGTCGACGGCGTCCGGGCCCACCAGCCGGAACCGGTGGTAGACCGCTTCCCGCGTCCAGCGGTCCCACCGGTCGGGGTCGGCCGCCGCCTTGCGCTCGAAGAACGCCACCGCGTCCGCGTGCAGGCGGTCGTGCACGGCGTGCGGCCGGATCAGGCGGCGCATCGGCTCAGCGACGGCGGCGGCGAACCGCACCGAGTCGGGCTCACCGGGCACCGGCGCGACCCACGGCGTCGTGCCCGCGCACCGCGTCAACTCGCCCCACAGCCGCTCGACGTCCACCTCGGTCGTGACCGGGAACAGCGGGGCCGCCGCGTCACCCGGCACCACGTCCTCGCTCGGGTCGTCCAGGTCGACGTCGCCGGACGCGGCCGCGCGCAGGTGCGGTTCCACCACCGAGCGCAAGAAGTCGAGGCTCAGCGTCCGCGGCACCATCCCGTACCGCAGCAACCACCGCAGCCCCGGGTCCTCGATCGGCCGCAGGACCTGGAGCACGAGCGCGGTCAGGTCCGCCCGGTACTCCCGGATCTCCGCCGGGGTGATGTCCGGCCGCTGCTGCACCAGGTCGGCCAGGCGCGCCAGCACCACCGGCTCTCCCCCGGCCTTCGCCACGATCGCGTGCCGCAGGTCGGCCCTCGTGATGCCACGCAGGTCCGCCAGGTAGCGGGAGGCGTCGTCGGTCGAGAACGGGACGAGGTGCCGTACCACCGCGGGCGGCAGCACCGGTCCCGTGAGCGGGTGCCGACCGGCGAGCACGAACCGCACTCCCGGGCACTCCTCGTAGAGCCGCAACAGCTGCCGGACCAGGCCGTCCACCTCGGCGGGCGGACGGCGCACGTACACCTTGTCCAGCGCGTCGAGCACCATCACCACCGGACGGCCCGCCGTCGCCTCGTTCAGCGTGCGCACGAAGTCCCTGGTCACGCTCGCGCCCACCCGGTCGCGCTCGTCGCACAGCCGCCTGCCCGCGGCGGCGGCCCGGCTCGGGTCCGCGACCTCGCGCCGCGACAGCAGCCCGGTCCACGCGTACCGCTCCAGGAACTCGGTGAACGGCGCCGCCGCCAGCTGCCGGTCGAGCTGCGCGGCGGCCTCCACCAGCAGCAGCCACGGGTACCGGGCCACGTTGACCGGGTCGAGCACCTCGAAATCACCCAGCGCGCACAGCGTCCGGCCCGGCACGAGCACCCGGGACACCAGCCACCGCAGCTCCATCGTCTTGCCGCGACCCGACGGGCCGTGCGGCACCACGATCCGCGGTCCGTCGCCCCGGACCAGCCGCTGGTAGGTCGCCTTCGTCCCGGCCGTCTCCAGGAACGTGGCCGACTGCAGGTACTCGGTCGACCACAGGCCGCGGGTGCGCAGGTACGCGGCACGGTCGTTGCGCAGCGCGATCAGCTCCGGGCCGATCAGCCGCACCCGGTCCTCGGCGCCGAGCACGTCGATCAGCTCCTGGCACAACGCCAGGTCGTGGCGGTGGTCGGCCTTGGCGTACAGCCGGACGAACAGCTCCGCCGCGGCGCGGTGGTCCACCAGCACCAGCTGTTCCAGCAGGTCCACGGGCTTGTGCGCGGCCCGGTAGTAGCGCGCCAGGCGGTCGACCAGCGACCGCAGCTCCGCCGGCACGGCCCGCGGGTCCGACCCGTCGGGCCACCAGCCGTTCCAGTAGCGGGACCGGGCGCTCGGCCGCAGCCGGTGCACCTCCCGCGTGCCCGGGATCGGCTCGACCTCCGGCGCGGTGACGACCGTGTCGAACGGTGGCGCGTCCGCCACGCCCGCCACCAGCACCTTCTCGTACAGCTCCCGGTCGAACGAGCGGACCGCCGCGCACCGCCGCAGCACGTCCCACTGGTCCTCGGGTCGCAGCGACGCCAGGACGTCCTCCAAGGAGTCGCCCCGCGCCAGCCGGCGCAACAACTCGGCGTCGATAGGCTTCATCGCATCCGCCTCACGATGTTCTCCAGGTCGCCGAGCACGGCCGGGCTCCACTTGCCGGTGGCCACGCCCGCGCCGAGCGCCTCGATCAGCTGCAGGTGCGGTCCCCCGATCGGACGGCCCACCGCCAGCACCACGTCCTCGGCCAGCGCGCGGAACTCCTCGGCCTCGATGCAGTCCAGGTCGACCCGCGTGCCGCCGCCCCGTTCCGGCCAGTGCGTGGCGAACTGCTCGTTCGTCATCACGACCACGAGGCTCAGGTTCGGCAGCTCGCCGTCGGCGATGTGCCGTATGAGGTGGTCGTAGAGCTGCTGCCGGAACGCCGAGTCCAGCACGTTCCCGACGTGGTCGAAGACCAGCAGCAGCGGTTCGGGTTGCGCCGCGCGGCCCAGGCAGGCGCGGAACGACTCGAACGTGGCCGCGACGTGGTGGGACGTGCCGCCGGTCAGCCGCGGCCACCGCGCCGGCTCCGGCGTCGGCACCGGCGGGTCCGGTGGCAGCCTGCCCTCGGCGAGGTGCAGCACGTCGTGGTTGAACCGGTCGAACGCCGACGTGACGCCTTCCGGCGGGTTCGGCAGGTCCTCCGCCACGTCCCGGATCGCGTACAGCACTTCCAGGAAGTCGAACCGCGTCGGCCGGTCGCCCAGGACGTCGACCGGGTTGGGCCGGTCGAAGCTGACGTACTTCACCCGCCGCCCGCGCACCGCGCACCGCCGCCGCAGCCAGTTCAGCAGCCGCGTCTTGCCGACCTGCGACTCGCCGACCACCAGCAGCAGCCGTTCGACGGGCTCGCCCGCGCCCGGGTCGACGCCCTTGAGCAGCTTGTGGCGTTCGTGGACGCGGTTGACGAACGCGCCGACCTCCTTCTCGAACTGCTGCTCGATGCGCATCGCCCGCGCGCCGGTCGCGGACAGGTCGGGCAGCACGTCGTCGGGGCGCACCCGTGAGGTCAGGCTCGGCAGGATCCAGTCCCGGGCGCCGTCGGACACGCCGGTGTCGGCGTACACGGCCTCACGTGCCGTCGTCACCGCGCGGTCGACCGGCTCGTTGGCCAGCAGGCTGCGGTACAGCGACCCACCGAACAGCGCCGCCGCCGTGCCGCGGATGTCGCCCTGCATGCCGACCACCGCGGCGGCGCCGCTCTCCAGGAACACGTCGGTCAACGCCACCGCGTCCGCCGTCTCACCGGAACGGCAGGCGTTCAGGATCGCCAGGCGGGGCGCGGGGCGGCTGAGCAGGTCCGCGATGTAGGTCGGGGTGAGCAACCACGCCTCACGGCCGGGCGGAACGATCCGCAGCGCCGGTTGCCCGGTGCTCGCCTTGCGCGTGCCGTGCCCGATGAAGTGCAGCACGTGCGGCCGGACGCGCTGGTAGGCCGACTTGAGGTCCGACTCGGTCGGCCGGGACAGGAACTCCGCCTCGATCCGACCGGGCGCGCCGCCGACCACCCTCTTGATCTCGCGGACCTCGTCGCGCGCCCCGATGTCGTCGTCGTCATCGCCGCGCACCACCAGCACCCGGATCGGCAACGAGTCGGCGATCGGCTCGTCACCCGGCACCCGCCTGTGCACCCGGACGAACGGGTGGTCGGGCTGCACGAACAGCGCGTGCGGTGCCCTGGCCACCTCCCACGGCAGGCGCCGCAGTTCCGGGTCCAGGCACAGGAACGTGCGCCGGACGCCCGGCCGTGACCAGTGCTCGCGCACCTTCGGCGGCAGGAGCAGCCGACCCAGGTGCACGCCGAGGTCCGAGAACGCCTGCGACTCCGGGCTCGCGTGCAGGAAGCCGACTACCGCCTCCGGCACCGCCGCGCCCCCGGCCACCGCCGCGGGCAGCGCACCCACGTCCAAGTCCGCCGCGACGGTGTCCGAGGCCGTCGGCTCCGGCGGCCAGACGCCGTCGTCACCGAGGTAGAGATCGACCCGGTACTCGGCGCCCTGGCCGCCTTGCGTGATTTCGATCAGCGCGTCCACAGGCGTTCACCCACTCGCTCCGGACACGGCTCCTCCCCGCCGCCCCCTCTACCCCTGAGGTCGCCTGTCCGCCAAGAGGGGTTACGAGCTGTCACCCGATAGCGCTAATTCGTACCTCCGTCGAGAGCATGGCGTAGTCACTCGTACACGTTCAGCGCTGTTGCCCCGCGAACAAGATCGCGCCGATCACGACGAAGCTGATCACGAACGTCGGCAGCGACGCGAGCACCAACCACCCGAACGCGAGCCGCTTGCGCTTGACGAAGAGCCGGACCAGCAGCCCCGAGACGAGGGAAATGGGCAGCAGCCGACCGAGGGCGAGCCCCAGGCCGTACCCGGACAACGTCACGTCGCCCACCGTGAACACCAAGACCACGGCGACGCCGGCCCAGACCAGCGACGCCTGCAGGGCACGGAGGACCGACGTGCCCTCGGGCGCCGGCGGAGGCGGGTATGCCGCCGGATAGCCGGGAACCGGCGCCTGCCCGACCGGGTAGCCCGGAACCGGCGCCTGCGCGACGGGGTAACCCGCACCGGGCGGCGGCGCGGCCGGGTAGCCGACGACCTGCGCCTGCGGGTAACCGGGATCGGCCTGCGGGCCCGTGCCCGGCTCTTGCGGTTGCTGCGGGAACACGGCGTTGCGGTCGAAGTCCATGGCTCATCCCGAGGTGCGGTCCGGCTGGGTCGTGCCGTTGGCGAGCGGGAGTGACCAGCGCGGACGGCGGCGGCAAGAGTACATCGCAGGTCGTGCCCGGACTGCCACGCTCGTCCCGTGGGACCATGCGTTCACCGCGAGCGAAGGGGGTCGGGGTTGGAGGAGGGCTCTCGGTCCGCCGATGCCAACCGGATCGGCGGCGACGTGCACGGAGCCGCGGTGTTGGCGGGCACGATCCACGGCGGCGTGCACATCACCGTGGCTGGTGCGGAACCCACGCGAGAGTCGCAGGTCGCTCCCGCACAGGGTGAACCGGCGTTGACCGGCCTCCCCGCGCCGGTCCGATTCCTGCTGCGGGCACAGGTCGACACCGCGCAGGAGATGCCTTACCGATTGCCCGGCCCACGCCGCTCGTCGCTCGTGACGGTGCACGTGCGCCAGGATCTCGGCAGCGGCTCGGACGAACACGGGTCGGATCCGCCGCGGCCGGTCCCGATCGTGGACGGCCGCGGGCAGGTCGTGGAGCCGCCGAGCTTGCCGATCACCCGATTAGCCGTCCGCGCGCCCACCCGGACGGTCTGGGAGGCGTTGGACCGCGACGACCACGTGGTGATCACCGGCGGACCGGGGCAGGGCAAGTCCACGTTGTCGCTGCGGCTGGCCGCCGACGTCGCCGCGCAGTGGCTGTCCCGTGACGGTGAACCCGCGCCGATGGCCGAACGCGTGGTGCCGCTGCGGTTGACGGCCCGGGAGCTGGCCGGGCGGCTCAGCCGACCGTTCCCGGAGGCCGTGGTGGAGAGCGCGGGCGCGGAGTACGGCGCGCTGCTGGCCTCTCCCCTGGACCCGCGCGCCCTGGAGGGACGGATCGCGGGCTGCCGCTGGCTGCTGCTGGTGGACGGCCTGGACGAGGTCGCCGACACCACCGAACGGGACCGGCTGGTCACCGTGCTGGCCGCGTGGACCGCCGAACCCACGTCGCCGTACCGGGTCGTGGTCACCACCAGGCCGATCGAAGGCGCGGCCCTGGCCCCGCTGCAGCGCATCGGCGCCGCCCGCTACGAACTGCAGCCGTTCGACGAACGCGCGCTGCGCCAGTTCGCCCGCAACTGGTTCGGCGACCGCGACCGCGCCTACCGGTTCGTGCGGCAGATCCGCGCCGCCCACCTGGACGAGCTGGCCCGCGTGCCGCTGCTGGCGACGATCGCCGCGATCATCTTCGAGCAGCCGGGCAACCGCCCGTTGCCGGACAACCAGTACGAGCTGTACGAGGCATACCTGAAGTACCTGCGCACCGCGCACACCGCCGAGCCCGGGCCGTTCGACCCGGTGCACGACGCGCTCCTGGAACACCTCGGCCGTGTCCGGCTGGAGGCCGACACGTCTCTCGTGGACGCCGCCCAGGACTGGGCCGCCCGGCACGTGCCCGACCTCACGGGCGCCTGGCAGGACGACCTGATCACCTACCTCGCCGCCGTCGGCCCGCTCAGCCGTCGCGGCGAAGACCTGCGGTTCCTGCACCACAGCTTCGCCGAACACCTCGCCGCCACCGCGAAAGCCCGCCTGCTGCCCGAACACTTCGACCCGGCGCACGCGGACTTCGCGAGCCTCCTGCACGCCGCTCGCACGGAGGACCGCGGCCGCCACGCCAGGGCCGTGCTGCTGCACCACACCCGCCTGCACCCCAGCGAAGCCGAGCGCCTGCTGGAGCACCTGCACTCGGGCGGCTCGGACCAGCACCTGCTGGCCGCCCGCCTGCTCGCCCGCCACCTGCCCGCCGGCCCGGCCGCCGTCGACGCCTTCCTGACCACCGTGCGCGCGTGGGCGATGACCACCCAGCACCCCGCCCTGAAGATCCTGTCCCAGACCAGCCGCGCCGCCCACCACCCCGGCACCGCCGCCTGGCTGGTCGACCTGATGGGCTCCGAGGACGCCCCTTGGCCGTCCCGCGTCGAGGCCGCGGCCGCCTTGGCGACCAGGCTGCGCGGCCCCGAGTCCGCCGAAGCCACCCGCCTGCTGCGCCGCGTCGTGGACGACTCGGCGATACCGGTGGAGCACCGGCTCGCCGCCGCAGAGGCCTTGGCCGAGTGCGGCCCGGACGGCCACCGCGCCTCCGCACAGGGCCTGCGAGCCATCCTCGCCTCCCCCACCGCCACGGCCGAGCAACTGCGCAACGCCGCCGTCGTCCTGGCCACCTTCGACGGCGAGTCGCGCGACCACGCCGTCACTTCGCTCGCCGCAGTGCTCGACGACCCGGACGCCCCGGACCAAGCTTGCGTCCACGCCGCGACCGGCCTGGTCGAGATCGACGTGGAACACCACGAGCGCGCCGCCGACGTCTTCCGCGAAGTCCTGCGCACCCGCACCAACTTCAGCGCCGGGATACGTGACGCGGCGGTCGGCCTCGCGTCCCTGGGCCCGCAGCGCTCCGACGAAGCCGTCGCCGCCCTGACCCGGCTGGTCACCGACCGACGCCTGCCGCTCGGGGATCGCGTCTCCGCCGCCGAAGCACTCGCCGAACTGGGTCCCCAACACCGCATGACGGCCATCAACCACTTGGTGGCGTTGTCCACGGCATTCGGAATCACCGCGTACCTGCGTTCCCGCATCGCACAGGCGCTCGCCGACACCGGGGCGCAGGATCAGGCATTGGGCCTGCTGCAAGCGGTCCTGGGCGACTGGGCCACCGACGCCTACGGTCGGACGGTGGCCGCCCAGGCGCTCGCCGAGCTCGGGCCCGAGCACCGGGACGAGGCCGCAGTCGCGCTGCGTGGCGCGACCACACACCCCACAGCCTCGCCTTTCGATACCTTGACAGCTTCGACCCAGCTGGCCGTGCTGGGCGAGCCCTACCGGACGCCTGCGGTCGCCACCCTGCGCGCGATGCTCCGGGACCGCTCCGCCGCCCCCGCCCTCCGCGCCCACGCCGGCTCGCAGTTGGTCGGGCTCGGTCCGGAGTTCCACGACGAGGTGGCCCACCACTTGTCGGAGATCGCCACTCGGCAAGCGGACCCCGAGGCGCAGAGGTTGGCCTGGCGTGCGCTGCGGCGCCTCGGCACGCGGTTCCACGAGCGGACGTCCGCCGCCATGCTGTCGCTGGTCGCTCCGAAGCAGGCGGAACTCTGGGCCTCGCACTGCGACTACCCGGTACTCGGCCAGCTGGACGTCACCGACCCGGACGTCCTCGCCGCCGCGATGACCGCGGTGCTGCACGACCCGACATGGGACGGCCGGGCACGGAACAGCGCGGCGTCAACCCTGATCGCACTGGGCCGTCGCTTCCACCGTCGGGTCGTGGACGCGGTCGTCGGCCAGATCGAGGCACGGATCGTGCCGAACGCGTGGTTGCCGACGGTCGTCGCGGACGTCGGCAGACTCGGCGCCGGTATGCGGGAGGAAGTGGCCACCGCCCTGCGCGGTGTGGCGGACGATCCCCACACGAGCACCGCCACCCTGTGCCAGGTGGCGAAGGCCATGGAGAAGTTGGACCGCTGGTCCGACCCGGTCGTGGTAGCGCGTTTGGGGGACGTCGCCGCTCACGACCTGTTGCCTTTGTCGGACCGCGCCGAAGCCGCGGTGGCGCTCGCCCGCGCCGTCCCGGACGAGATCGACACAGCGGTCGCCACCGTAATGCGCGAGACCGACGACGCGGCGGTGTCTGCGTGGGAATCGCGAGTGCGGGCGCTGGCCGAGTTGGGCGCGGATCTGGCGCCTTCGCTCTGCGCTTGCCTGGCCGATGGGGATTCCGGCTACCGCAGGCGCCTGGCCGCGGCCGAGGTGCTGGTCGAACTGCGTCCCGGTCGGTATCCCGAGGCCCTCTCCGAGATCCGTGGCCAAGCTGCTGATGATCACCTGACCTTCACGCGGCGCACCGACGCGGTGATGCTGCTCGCCAGGCACGACCCGACCCAGGTGGATGCGGCAGTCGCCTTCCACGCTCGAGTGCTCGACGACGAATCACAGCCGGTGCGCGACCGTGCCGAGGCCGCATGCCAACTCATGGACCTCGACCCCGGGCGGGCCGGGACGGCGTTCGCTTCCCTGCGCCGGTTCGCCACCAGCCCCGAGTTCACCACCGAGGAGCAGTCGCTCGCCCTCGACTGGCTCGCGTACCGAGCCGCTGCCCGCGGTCGTGAGGTGGCGCAGTTAGCGCTGGCGCTCTTCCACGACCCCGCCACCGGGCCACAGGACCGCCGCCGGGTGGCGACCGTCCTGCGGGGAAGGGACCGATTCCTCGCCGAACAGGACCTCTTGGCCGACCACGCCGCGCCGCCGGAACAACGAGTGGATGACATCACCGAATGGATCGAGCCCACCCTGGCGGTGGACGCGGCTGCGCGGCTTCGAGACGTCATCACCGCGGCGGAGACGATGCCGGCAGACCGGATCAGCGCCGCCGCGGCTCTTGCAGGACTCTCGCGCCGATGGCGCTCCGAGGCTGCTGCGGTGATCGAAGAGTCGGCCGACAACCCGGACCTGGCCTACAACGTCCGCGAGGCTCTCTTGACCTTGCACGGACCGGGTCGACCTGGCCCGTTGAGCGAGGATGCCGCCCTGGTCCTCGACGCCACGAGCCCGTGGCGGGAGCGTGTCGACGCGGCCCATCGGATCTGCATCCTGACCGGTGACACTCCCACGCGAGTGCTTGCCGTGCTGTGGGAAATGGCTGACGATCCCCGCCTGTCCGGCGTCGCCCGCGTGAGAATTCTCCACATCCTGCGGAAGTTCGGCGGCCTGCAGAGGCTGCGCCGCATCCGGGACGACGAGCAGGAGTCGCTCGCGATCCGGTGGCGGGCGTCGTTATGGCTGCGCCTGCAAGCCTCCGACGACCGGGCCGCTTGTCTCCTGGTCCTGCACCGCATCGCCACCGACCCCACCTGCCGGCCGGCACTTCGGTGGCGAGCAGCCCGTGACCTCTTGGTCCTCGGTGAACGGGGACGCGAGGCCGGATCATCATGCCTCTGGGCGATCGCGACGGACGAGTCGTTGCCCCTTCTACCACGCGTCGACGCCGCCCGCAGGCTCGGCTTGGCGCGGCCTGACCTGCGCACCCAGGTCGTGCCCTTGTTGAGGCGGCTCCGCTCCGCCGACAACCCCCTGGTCCGCATTCAGGTGTTCGAAGCCATCGGTCTCTTCGACAGCGTCGAGGGTGCGGTCGCGCTGCGGGACGTGGCACGTGACCGCACGCTCCGTCCCGGTGCCCGGCTGCGAGCCGCCGCTGCCGCCGCCCAACTGCGCCGTGACCACCGTGAAGCCGCCGCCATCGTCGCCCGGGAGATCGCACACGACCCGGCCGTCCCGCACCACATCCGGGTCAAAGCGGCACGGGCGTTGGCGCGGTGGAGTGAGTTGTGCAGGCCGGAGGCACGGGCGTTGTTGGTGGAGCTCGGTGTCGCGAATCGTGGTCAGTCGTAACCGCCGAACATGAACAGCGAGATCTGGTGGTCCGACGGGTTGGCCAGGCCGTGCAGGTTGCCGCCCTTCAGCATCGCCAGGTGGCCCGCCCGCAGCAGCCGCACCTCGAAGCACCGGTCGCGGACGTCCGACTCGGCCCAGTCGCCGATCACCATCCAGCCCTCGCCGTCCAGCATCAGGAACACCTCGGAGTTGTCCCGGTGCCGGTGCAGGCCGATGCCGCACCCCGCGTCCAGTACGTGCAGGTCCATGTAGTCCACCGCCAGGAACGGCTCCTCGCCCCCGCCCTTGCGGCCGAACGCGTCGAGGTTGTACGGCTCCAGCCGCCGCCCCAGCTCACCGGAACCGGTGAACCGGAAGTAGTTCGACAGCAGGTTGCGGTACTCCAGGAAACCGATGCCGCCGTGCGGGTTCGCGCTGCGGCCCACCTCCAGGAACGCGTCCCACCCCCGCACCACCATCTGGAACGCCACCGTCACCGGCCCGATCTCGGCCGAACGATCCGCGCTGCGCCACCGCAACACGACCCTCAGCGGGCGCACCGGGTGCAGCAGGTGGTCGGGCGCCACCTCGCGGACGTCCCGACCGTCCAACCCCGCCCGGCTGAACGCGTCCGGCGCCCCGCGCGCGATGTCCGGCCGGGCCTGCAGCACCCCGAGCTTGAGCGACTGCCTGCCCCGCGCGCCCACCCGCGACTCCAGGTCGTCACCGCCATAACCCCACAGCTCCGTCACGTAACGGCCGCTGTCCGGGTCGTAGGGTGCCTCCACCTCGGCCCGTCCACCACCCTCGACCGCCACGTCCACCAGCAGCCGGTCACCCAGCGAACCACCGTGCGCCGCGGCCAGCGCGCTGTCCGGCCCGGCCCGGTAGGACAGGTGCAGGAACGGCCCGGTCCAGTCACCGCCCAACGCCCACCCGCGCACCGCCCTGGTGTCGCCCAACCGGAAGTCGGCGACGTTCTGCTTCTGGAAGTCGGTCTTGAAGTCCTGCGCGGCCGGGTCGAGCACGTCGGTGTTCGGGCTGCTCGGCCCGTACAGCGCCAACCACTCGTGCGGCAGCACGTAGTGCAGCGACGGCGTCGCGTAGCACTCCAGCTCGGCGGCGAGCCGGGTGTCCTGCACGACCGTGAGCAGTCGTTCCAACGGGTTGTCGGACGAGTAGTTGGGCACCGCACCGGGCTCGACGCGCTGCGCGGCGTCACCTTGGGGTATCCGCACGGGTCACCTCTTCTTCAGGGCTGGTACAGGAACGCCACGAACTTCAGCGGTTCGTCGCCGTCGGCGCGGATGCCGTGGATGCCGCCGCTCTTGGTGAACAACGTGCTGCCCGGCCCCACCACCACCTCGCGGCACTGCTTGGGTCCGATGCCGTACACGTGCCGCTCGACGATCGGCTGCCGCGCCGCGGCCGGGTCGTCGTCCACTCCCAGGTAGGCCCGGCCTCGACCCGACACCACGTAGTACAGCTCCTCCGAGCCGATGTGCCGGTGCGTGCCTTCCACGACGCCCGGCGGGATCGTCACCTCGTGGAAGAACACCAGGTCGCCGCCGAGTTCCCGTTGCACGAGCCAGCGCATGTCCACCACGTTGCCGTCACCGGCGTCCGGGTTGCCCGGGTCCATCATCGCGTTGCGGTAACGCACCGGTTGCACCTGCGCCGAGTCGGCGATGAACCACACGCGCTGGTAGTCCAGCAGGTAGTTCAGGTCGCGCACGGTGTTCTGGTCCGAGGACGGCGACGGGTCGCGCGGCTCCTGGTGCGAGCGCAGGAAGTTGTTGTCCCACTGGACGTCCGGCACCGGGTGACCGGTGGGTGTCGTCATCGCCACCTCGCTGAACGCCACCTCCAGCCGCCGCAGCCGCTTGATGTCGACCAACGCGGGCGCGAGCGACGGCGGACGCGTGATCGGGGCGTTGGCACCCATCAGCGGCAGCACCCGGTAGTCGTGGTGGGTGTGCTCGGGCGGTTCCAGCGTGTCCCACATCTCCACCGCGTAAGCGTCCACCGCCTTGTCGTAGCGCAGCGTCACGGTCGCGTCGGCGGTCAGGCCGGTGTCGTCCGGCAGCAAGCGCACCCACGCGTTGACCGAGGACCCGAGGCGACGGCCGCGTTCCCGCACCAGCTCGGTCAGCCGCCCCGCCCGGTACTCCAGGCGCAGCACGCCGCACAACCGCATGCCGTCGAGGTAGACGCTGCCCTTCATCGCGGTGATGTCGGGTCCGTTGCGCACCTCGTCCACGTCGTAGCGGTAACGAGGGCTGCGCGAGGCGTGCAGGTAGCGGGAGTGGTAGATCCGGTCGGGGAAGAACACCACCCGGAAGATCTCGTTCTCCGGCTGGGTGAAGATGTCGTCGAACGCGGGGTCCATGGCCGTCACACCCTCGTGGTGAGCAGGTCGCCGACGCGGAAGGCGTTGGCCTGGATGGTCAGCGTCGGGTTCGCACCGCCGGAGGTCGGCATGAACGACCCGTCGGTGACGTAGAGGTTGTCGAACCGCCACGCCCGGCAGTCCGGGTCGAGCACCGAGTCCTCCGGGTCCGCGCCGAACCGGGCGCCGCCCAGGACGTGGTTGGCGATGCGCCGCACGTCGTTGCCGACGTGGCCGTAGCCGATCACCTGCACGCCTTCGCCACCGGCGGCGAGGATCCGGCGGCACTGCTCGGCCAGCACGTCCATCACCGCCCGGTCGTGGCCGTGCCAGCCCTTGTCGATGTGGGCCACCGGGCGGTTCCACTTGTCGCGCACGGACGGGTGCAGCGTGATGCGGTTGGTGGGCAGCGGGACCTGGTTGGCCATGAACGCCACCGACAGCTGGCGGCCGAAGTTCTCGGTCAGGTAGCCGTCGAACCCGTCACCGCGCATGTCCAGGTCGTACAGGTAGCCCTTCCACGTGGTGTCCATGTCGTTGGCCGCCCAGGTGCGCGCCATGCTGATCGGCAACGCCGAGTCGGACGTGTTGTTGTAGATCGCGCCGCCCGCCCACAGGTTGTTGGCGCGCACGAACTCCGGTGCGGCGCACGCGTCGGTGGCCCAGTCCGAGTCCAGCGTGCGCGACTTGTCGTGCCGTCCGGGCACGCGGGCCGACGCGCCGCCGAAGCAGTGCGTGAGGAAGTAGCGGCCGAGCAGGTCGTTGCCGTTGATCCGCTGCGCGAAACCGGGGTCCCTTTCGGCCGACAGCTGCAGCAGCCGCACGGATTCGATCGCGCTGCACGCCACCACGACCACCGTGCCGCTCACCGTCCGCTCGCGGCCCAGCGGATCCCGGTAGTGCACGGCCGTGACGCGGGAGCCGGTCGCGGACAGGTGCGTCACAGCGCAGTTGGCGCGCAGCTCGAAGGCCGGTTCGGTCGAGATCGGGTGCAGCAGCGAGACCCACGTGTTCGACTTCAGGCCCAACGGGTCGCCGTAGCGGTTCACGAACGCGGTCTTGATCGACTCGCGGTCCAGCGGTACGGCGCGCCCGCTGGGCACGTGGTCCTCGGTGATGACCGCCAGCGGCGTGCGGTAGCGGCGGAAGCCCAGCGCGTCCATCCCGGCGGCGACGTGCGTGCTGATGCTGTTGGGCTCCAAGGGCTTCTGGTAGTTGTCCACGCTCGCGGGCTTGAGCTGGCCGTCCCGGGTGCCGTTGATGCCGACCAGTTCCTCGGCCACGCAGTACCACGGCTCCAGCTCGTCGTAGCCGAACGGCCAGTCCTGCGCCTCCCGGGCCACGTCGCCGTTCGGGTCGCCACGCAGGTCCGCGCGCCCCTGGTTGACCGTGCGCAGCCGGAAGTCGTCGGGCGCGAACCGCAGCGACACCCCGCCGTAGAGCTGCGTGCCGCCGCCGACCACCTGCGCCGTGTAGCCCTCGATGGTGACCTTGTCCCGGCCGTCGCTGTCGCGGTAGACGTGCGGCTCGTCGTTCAGGTCCGGCTCGACGTGGCTGGAGTAGAACGACACTCCGGTGTTCGCCACGCCCGGCACCCGCAGCACCTTCTCCGCGCCGGTGGCGAACTCCTCGTCGCGCTTGAAGTCCGACAGCCCGTCGGGGCTGGTGTGCTGGGCGTGGAACAGCGGCCCCTTCTCCAGCACCAGCACGCGTTTCCCGGCCCGCACCAACGTGTGCGCGATCGGCGCGCCACCCGCGCCGCTGCCGATGATCACCGCGTCGAACGCCTCGTCGGCCATGGTCTCATCCCCGGTAGTCGGTGTTGCGGCCCAACGGCGCTTCGAGCGCCGAACGCCAGTCGAACTCGAAGCGCTCGGCGAGGTAGGCCCACGCCGCCGCGCCGTTGTTGCCGCCGTGCTTGGGGTGCGCGAACGCGCCGGTCATCGCGTGGCGGCGGAGCAGGAGCAGGAAGTAGCGCGGCTCGTTGTACTGTTCGGTGTCCCAGCCCGGGACGTTGTTCGCGGCGAACCCGTCGTACAGGTCCATGAACGCCTGCCTGCCCAGCTCCGCCGGTTCCCGGCCGGGGAAGCGGGCGCGCAGCACGCCGTCGATCAGCCGCAGGCACGTCTTGTAGTCGTCCAGGTTGTGGCGTTCCTCGCGGGCCAGCAGCTTGTCGATGAAGTTGACCACGCCGACCGACTCGTCCATCAGGAACGCCAGCGGGAACTGCCGGTCCCGTTCGGAGCGGCTGAGCTTGTGGTAGAAGTCGGTGAGGAAGCGCCGGTTCTCCGCGAGCTGGAACGGCAGCACCTGCGTGACCAGCCGTTCCAGCAGGCGCAGTTCCCAGCGGTCGAAGCTGATCGGCACGGCGCAGCCGTGGGTGAAGAACCGCGACCACTCCTGGCCGTTGTCGCCGCGGTGGCGCTGCGGGTTCACCGGGTCGAGCACGGACCGACCGTCCACGGTGAACCGGTACCGGTGCACCTGGCCCTTGCCGACCCGCACGGTGACCGCCCACAGGCCCGTCGGCTCGTCCAGGAACCGCACCCGGCGCAGCGGCAACGGGGTGTGCAGGTCGCCGAACGTCCCGACCACGCCCACCTCACCCGCCTGGTCGTCGCGGTGCACGAACGTGACGTCGTTGAAGCGGTAGGACGTCTCCGCCGACGCGCCGTCCCAGTGCGTGTCGACCACCGGCAGGTGGAACGGCTCGGCCACTTCCCCGGTGTCGCGGGCCAGGAAGCGCGTGGTGTGGTTGAGCACGTACTGGTCGTCTCGGGCAACCTGCACGACGGGCATGGCCTTCACCCACTTGATGAGCACGCGGGCCGCGAGAGCCGGCCCGGTCGCGAATGGACGCTGCGGGTCAATTCCCCCGCACACCCGGGACGTCGTGTCGGGTGGGGAGCGGGTTAGCGCGCCACGGCCGGATTCAGCGCTACGGGTGAATCCCGCGCTTCCGCCGTAACGAATTTCTTTCACGTCGACGGAGGGCCGGCCGTTCTTGTCGGTGCCCTCCGCCATGATGTCGGTCGACCGGATCTTGGGGGGAAGGAGTACCGCGGTGCGGACGCTGATGAGCGGGGCGGCCAGGGTGGACTACGGGCAGCTCTACGTGGAGAGCGGCGAGCAGTCGTCGGACCTGGGCGAGTGCTTCGGCGGCCAGGTCAACGGGCTGTGCGGCGGCGCGGTCCCCGGCACGTTGTTCCTGATGGCCGGCACGAACGTCGGCGAGGTCCACTTCACCGTGGAGCTGCACGACCAGCCGCCACCGGTGGGTGCCGAGTGGGAGGACGTGGTCGAGGTGTCCTTCCGGCCTTCGGGACCGGTGGCCCTCTACGTCTGGGCGCACGAGGACTTCTGGTCGTTGGACGAGTTGGAGCCGATCGACTACCGGGTCCGCTACTGCGCGGTGGGGATGGACGAGGCGCGCGAGGTGGATTCCTCGACGTCGTCGCGCGACCGCTACGTACTGCAGTTCTGGCCGGCACCGCCCGAGCCCGACCGGATCGTCCGGCAGACCAGCGAGCACGCCGCCTACTGGCACGCGTACGCCCGCAAACAGCCCCCACCTCCCACGCCGGAGGAGAAGGCCGAAGCCGAACGCCTGGCGCGCGAGAAGCGGGAACGGGCCGCCGCGCAAGCACGCCTGGAAGCGGAGGAACGCGAGTGGGGCGGCCGGCTGCCCGGCGAACGGCTGAGACAACTTCGCGGCTCGGCGCTGAACCTGGCGCCGCTGGACCGACCGCTGGTGGACGCGCTCGCCGAGGCCGAGCCGACCGTGCAGCGACAGGTGGCGCGTTGGGCGATCAGGCGTGCGTTCACCGAAGGGGGCCTGGCCGACATCGACTGGATCGCACCCGCCCTGGCCGCGATGGACCGCGGCGAGCCCCTGCCACCGCCGTTCGAGGACGACCGCCGGCCCTGGGACCTCCTGTTCGCCGACGAACGGGTCCCCCAGACGGTCGTGACCACCCTGAACGGGGTACACGACAACTTCAGCCAACAGGCCATGGCCCTGCCCGCGATCTTCGCCGAACTGGAGCAGGACCCACTGGTGGCCGCCTTCGACGCGGTGTGGTCGGCTGTCGCGACCTACGGCCGTGGTCGACACGGCGAGCTGTTAGCCGAACTCCGCTCGGCCTTTCCCGTGCTCGGGTGACGTACGTACGTCGAGATGCGTACAGCGGACACGTAACGAGGTCGATGCGACCGGGTCGCGTGGGTTTCTAGCTTGGCTGTCGTGCGAAACCTGCTGACACCGTTGTCGTTGATCGTCTCGACCCTCTACGTCTGGGTGGCCATGGTCGCCTTCGGCGGGATCCTGGTCGAGACGATCGTCATCTACCCCAACGTGTTCCACGACCCGCCGACGTCACTGGCGCGGTCGGTGGAGTTCTTCGAGGTCACCGGGCCGGCCGACCTGTTCCCGCCGATGGGCGCGCTGACCGTGGCGCTGGCCGTGGGCAGCGTGGCGCTGCTGTGGCGGGTCCGGGCGGCACGGCCGTGGGTGCTGGCGAGCCTGGTGTCGCTGGTCGTCGGGGAGTTCCTGTTCTCGGTGGTCTACTTCTGGCCGCGCAACGAGATCATGTTCGACCAGGGGATCGCGGTGCACTCGGCGGAGGTGCTGCGGCAGGCGGCGGTGGAGTTCGAGACCGGGCACTGGGTGCGGTTGGCCATGAGCGGTGTGACGGCCGTGCTCGCGTTCACCGCCTACCAGCGTTCGCGCCGGACCGGCGGCGGGTCGGTGGTCGAGCGCGGCTCGGCCGGATAGTCGGCTCGGTGGTTTCTTCCGGCTCGGTGGTTGAGTTCGGCTCGATTTGACATGGGGCCCCTTACGGGCACTCCAGGCAGGCCAAAGCCGGGCAGGCCTGGCGGATAAAGCGCCCGCCAAGCCTGTCCGGCTTCGACCAGCCTAAAGCACCCGAACCCCACGTAAAATCGGGCCTCTGCGGTTGGGCTGCGGGTCCGTTGGGGTGTCGCTCGATTGGGCGATAGATGCAACCTTTGACAACCCAAATCGCATTTCTCACGTTAGCCGGAGAAAACGGCCGGCCCGGCGGCGGGGAGGCGTGGGCGAGGTGGCTGGGGTGCGTGAACAGGTAGCGATTGGGGGCATCGGTGGAGTCGGGTGGGCGGGCGGTGGTGGTCGACACGGCGCTGGCGGTGCTCGTGACGGTGGTGGTCGGCGCGACGATCGCCGCCAACATCGGCGACACGGCATCACCGCACCCGGCGGCCTACGCGTTGGCGCTGGTGCTGGGCGGGGCGATGGTCGTCCGGCGGCGGTGGCCGGTCGGCACGCTGGTGGCCACCATCGCCGTGCTGTTGGCCTACTACACGTCGTCGTTCCCGCCGGTCGGGTTGGCCGTGCCCGTCGCGGCGGCGTTGTACTCGGCGGCCGAGCTGGGGCGGGTGCGGTGGGCCGTCGGCGCCTCGGCGGTGCTGCTGGTGATCTCCACCGCCGTCCGGGCGCGGGAAGGCGACGACCTGGCCTTCCTGCTGGGCTACGAGTTCGTCGGCTCGGCGGCGCTCATGGCCAGTGTCATCGCGCTGGGTGACGCGGTGCGGTCTCGGAGGCGATGGCGGGCGGAGTTGCGCAGGCAGGCGCAGGTGGCCGAGCTGGAACGCGAGCGTGAGGCCGCGCGGCGGGTCGAGCGGGAACGGGTGCGGGTGGCGCGCGATCTGCACGACCTGCTGGCGCACACGGTGTCGGTGATCTCGCTGCACGCCGACGTGGCGCGTGAGGCGCTGGTGGACGACGACCGGGAAACCGCCCAGCGGTCGCTGGTGGCGGTCCGCGCGGCGTGCGGTGACGTCGTACGTGAGCTTCGGGCAACCGTGCGCGCGCTGCGTTCGCCGGACGACCACGACCCCGTACCCGGGCTCGACCGGTTGGACGACCTGGTCGCCTCGACCCGTGCGGCCGGGTTGGACGTGCGGGTGGAGGTCACCGGCCCGCGCACCCCGCTGCCCGCCGTGGCCGACGCCGCCGCGTACCGGGTCGTGCAGGAGTCGTTGAGCAACGTGCTGAGGCACGCCGACGCCCGGGTCGTCCACATAGGATTGCGGTACGCCGGGGACGGGCTGCGCCTGTCGATCCGCGACGACGGCCGGGGCGGTGGCCGGTCGGGCGGTGGGCCGTCGAGCGGGGGGTGGGGCATCGTCGGCATGCGTGAACGGCTCGCGCTGCTCGGTGGCACGTTGCGCACGGACAGCCCGGCCTGCGGCGGTTTCGTGGTCGAGGCGGAGTTCCCGCGGGTGGAGGTGTCGTGATCAGGGTGGTGTTGGTGGACGACCAGCCGCTGGTCCGGGAAGGTCTGCGTGCGCTGTTGGGCCGGGCAGAGGACATCACCGTGGTCGGCGAGGCGGCCGATGCCGCGGGCGGGGTGGCGCTGGTCCGCCGGGAGCGGCCCGACGTGGTGCTGATGGACATCCGCATGCCAGGCGGTGACGGCATCGGGGCCACCCGCCGGATCGTCGCCGACCCGGACCTGCGGCACGTCCACGTCGTCGTGCTGACCACGTTCGACACCGACGAGCACCTGTTCGACGCGGTGCGCGCCGGTGCGGCGGGTTTCCTGCTCAAGGACACGTCACCGGACGACCTGCGCAACGCGGTCCGGGTGGTGGCCGGCGGTGACGCGCTGCTGTCCCCCGCCGTGACGCGGCGCGTGATGCGGGCGGCGGCGGCCCGTCCCGCGCCCCGGTCCGCCGACCGGCTCGCCGTGCTGACCCCGCGGGAACGGGAGGTGCTGGCCGAGGTGGGCACGGGTCGGTCCAACGCGGAGATCGCCGAGCGGCTGGTCATCAGCGCGGCGACGGCGCGCACGCACGTCGGCCGCCTGCTGACCAAGCTCGACGCCCGCGACCGCGCCCAACTGGTCGTGATCGCCTACGAGACGGGCCTGGTCTCCACCGGCCACGCGTGACCGGGCGGCGGCGTCCACCGAGTGCGCCCGGCCCGGCTTCGGCTACAAACTGGACCGGGAGGTGGTGGTCCGGTGAGGACCCGAACGGCCGCGATCGTCGTCTGCTGCGCCGCCGCGCTCGTGGCGAGCCTGCTGCTCTTGCGCCGATCCGGCCCGGACGCGCCACCGCCCTCCGAGGCCACCGCCGAACCGCAGGTGGACGTCGGCGTCACCGTCAGCGGTCGCGATGCCGGCGAGGGCTGGTTCCTGATGGCCTCCGAGGAGGTCGCCCACCGGACCCCGCCCGACGACGTCGCCGACTGCCGCGCCCTGCACGCCTGGGCGTTGGGCGAGGGCGCGCTGCCGGTCGGCGACACCACGCACACCATCACGTTCTCGGCGAACCGGCGCGCCACGATCGAGAGCACCTACGTGCGGGTCGTCCCCGATCCGACGCCCTATCCGGCCGCCGGCGGCGCACCCGTCGTCCGCCTCCGGTGCCTGCCTGAAGCCGACGCCACGCCACCGTTCCCCGGCCCCGAAGACGTCGACTTCCGCGTCAACGGCGACGCCCGGCCGCGGACCTTCGGCGAACAGCACCACGTCGGCCCCGGCAGCGACGCCGGGTTCGACGTCGTGGTCGACCTGACCGGCACCACCGGCCCGTTCGCCTACCGGGTCGAGGTCGGCATCGCGGAGGGCGGCGCGTTCCGCATGCTCCCGGTGAACGGCGGCGACGACGTGTTCTTCGCGACCGAGGACGGCGGCGGCATGGGCTACTGGCCCGCGACGACCACGTGGACGATGAGCCCCACCCGCACCAGCACCCGCTGCCCGGCGGTGTCCGACCCCGGGCCGGACCAGCAGGTCGGGTGCGTGAACTGACGCCGTAACGAGGTGTCGGCGTCCGACGACTTCCTGCACTGGGCACGCATCACGCGTGGCGCCGTGCTGGAGGTGGGCCATGGCTCTGTTCCCGAAGTACTCCGTCTACCACTCCGCCGTCCTCGACGCCGATCCCGACGAGGTGTGGGCGCAGGTGCGGGACATGATGGTGCTGCTCGACATCGTCTTCGGCGAGGGCGTCGAGAACGCGCACTGGACCGACGGCGGCTCGGCGAAGAAGGTGCCGTCGCGGTTCGAGTTCACCCTGCTGCCCAACCACGACCTGGCCCGCGAGGAGGTCGTCGGCCGCTCGGAGACCGACCGGTCGCTCACCTACCGCTCAGTCGACCAGGTGTTGTTCATCGTCGACTACCTGGCCACGTACCGGGTCCGGCCGGTGACGAACGAACCCGGCCGCAGCTTCATCGACTGGCAGCGGGAGTTCCGCGTGGTCGCGGGTGCGCCCGCCGGGTTCCTGGACGACCTCGAAGCCCTCTTCGCGCAGGAGATCGCGACCCTGAAGGCGCACTTCGCGGCGTGAGCGGGCCGGGACGGAGCGGGTCACGGCCGCCGGGATGACACGTCGGTTCGTTCGCGCCACAATCGGCGATCGTCGGTTCGGCACAGGGGGTGACGTGGTGGAGTTCGAGGAGCACGTCAGGGCACTGCTGGTGGCGCCGACCTTCTGGCACCTGGCCACGGTGAACGCGGACGGCGCGCCGCAGGTCACGCCGATGTGGGTGGACCTCGACGGCGACCACGTCGTGTTCAACACCGCGATCGGCCGGGTGAAGGAGGAGAACCTGCGCCGCGACCCCCGGCTGTCGCTGTCGTGCACGAACCCCGACAACCCGTACGACCGGGTCGAGATCCGGGGCCGGGCGGTCCGGTTCGTCGTGGGCGACGAGGCGGAACGCGGCATGGACCGGCTGGCGAAGAAGTACGTCGGCACCGAGCGCTACGAGTGGCGGATCCCCGGCGAACGGCGGGTGATGGTGCTGGTCGAGCCGACCCGTGTGCGGCACGTCGTCGGTGTCGAGCCGTTCCGGCCGGGGATCCTGCCGCCGAACTGAACCGTCCCAGCCACGGTCCGTCACGCACGCGCTAGCCTTCCGGGTGATCCACACACCGTCCCGTGGGAGAGGTGGACACCCTTCGTGACCTACGCCGCCGAGATCAGCCGCGCCAACCCGTCCTGCTTCGTGTTCCTGGTCGACCAGTCGGCGTCGATGACCGACCCGATCGGTGGCGGGCGGCAGCGCAAGGCGGACGTGGTCGCCGACGCCATCAACCGGCTGCTCGCCGAGCTGAGCGTGAAGTGCGCGAAGGAGGAAGGCGTCCGCGACTACTTCCACGTCGCCGTCATCGGCTACGGGCACGCGGTCGGCTCGGCGTTCACCGGCCCGCTCGCGGGGCGCGACCTCGTGCCGCTCAGCCAGGTGGCGGACCGGCCCGCACGGGTGGAGAAGCGGACCAAGAAGGTGCCCGACGGCGCGGGCGGGCTGGTCGAGACGACGACCCGCTTCCCGGTCTGGGTCGACCCGGTCGCCCATGGCCCGACGCCGATGTGCCGTGCGCTGGAGTCGGCGGAGGCGCTGGTGACGGACTGGGTGGCCCGGCACCCCGACAGCTTCCCGCCGATCGTGCTCAACCTGACCGACGGCGACTCCACCGACGGTGACCCGGCCGGCGCCGCGTGGGCCGTGCAGACGCACGTCACCGCCGACGGCGCCGCACTGCTGTTCAACCTGCACGTCTCCGCCACCAACGCCGTCCCGGTGACGTTCCCCGACACCGACGTCGCGCTCCCGGACGCCTACGCGCGCACCCTGTTCGGCATGTCGAGCCTGCTGCCGCCGCACATGCGGTTCTACGCGTTGCAGCAGGGCGTGCCGGCCGGTGACCTGGCGCGCGGGTTCGTCTACAACGCCGACATCACCTCGCTCGTGCAGTTCCTGGACATCGGGACACGTGCCACGGACCTGCGCTGAGCCGTGGTCACCTTCTCCCTCCGCGTGCCCAAGCAGGGCAACACAGTGCGCGAGTGCGAGGACGCCTCCCGCGTCCTGACCGACGGGCCGGTGTGCGTGGCCGTGGCCGACGGCGCGTCGGAGAGCCTGCTCGCCGGAGAGTGGGCGGACCTGTTGGCGCGCACGCTCACCGAGGCCGCGCGGGACGACGACTGCGTGCTGCGCGACGTCGACAGCTTCGCCTCGGCGCTGGTGCGTGCCGGGGAGGCGTGGAGCGGGTGGCTCGCCGACTACGTGGCCACGCGAGAGGCCGACGGCCGTCCGATCGCCTGGTACGAACAGCCCAAGCTGGACCGGGGCCCGCACGCCGCCGTGGTCGCCGCGCGGTTCGACACCGATCCGTCTGGCGTCACCCAGTGGGATGTCGCCGCCTTGGGTGACAGCTGCCTGTTCCACACCCGCGGCGGCCGGCTGCTGCACGCGTTCCCGATCGAGTCGGCGGAGGCGTTCCACAACTCGCCGGGGCTGGTCAACGCGTTCGACCGCGACCACGCCCTGCTCGCGCGGCACGTGCGGACGTTGTCGGGCACCGCCGAGCCCGGTGACCGGTTCTTCCTCGGTACGGACGCGCTCGCCGCGTGGTTCCTGCGGGCGGCGGACCGCGGTGACCGACCGTGGGACGTCCTGGCGGACTTCACCCGGTCCAGCGATGGATTCACGGAGTGGGTGGCGCGGGCACGGGCGGAGGGGTTGATGCGCAATGACGACGTCACCGTCGTTCTTGTCGACCTCGGGTGACGAGCCCACGCGCCCTTTCCCGTCCGGTGCGACCTACGTGGAGGCATTGCAGGACACCGCGCTGTGCTTCCGCGGCACCGACCTCGCCGGTGCCGACGTGCGGGTGGACGCGTTGGGCAGGCCGCGGGCGATCTCGGGCAACTTCGCGAGCGTCTTCTCGGTGACGGTCGCCGACGGCACCCGTTACGCGATCAAGTGCTTCACCCGCGAGGCGTCGGAGCAGGCCGCCCGCTACCGCGCCGTCGGCGAGCACTTGGCGGATCGGGACGACGACTGGGCCGTCGGCTTCGACTACCTCGCCCACGGCATCCTCGTGGAGGGCGCCTGGTACCCGGTGTTGCGGATGGAGTGGGTGGAGTCGGTCAACCTGCTGCGCTGGCTCGACCGGCACGTGGACGACTCCGGTGCCGTGGCCGCCCTCGCCGACCGGTTCGCGCGGCTGGTCGACCGGCTCGCCGCGGCGGGGGTCGGGCACGGCGACCTGCAGCACGGCAACCTCCTGGTCACCGACGACGGCTCGCTGAAGCTGGTCGACTACGACGGCGTGTACGTGCCGGCGCTGGCCGGGCTGCCCGCGGCCGAGACCGGGCACCGCAACTACCAGTCGCCGGACCGCACCGCGGCCGACTTCGGCCCGGAGGTCGACCGGTTCTCGGCGTGGGTCGTCTACCTGTCGCTGGTGGCCCTGGCGACCGATCCCTCGCTGTGGCAGCAGCTGCGCGACGAGGACGCCGAGCACCTGCTGCTGGCCGAGTCCGACTTCGCCGACCCGGCGGGCTCGTTCCGCCTGGCCACCCTGACCGGTCACCCCGACCCACGCGTGCGCGGGCTCGCCGAGCGCTTCGCGGGGATCCTGCTCCACCACCGCGCCGCTCCCCCGCCGCTCGAACCGCTCGGCGGCGTGGAGCTATCCGACCGCGTGGAGCTATCCGGTGACACGGCGCCGGCCGCCCCCGGCCTGCCGTCGTGGTTGGCGGAACGCCTCGAACCGCACATGCCCGCGCCACCGCCCCTGGTGCGGTTCAGCCACCGCTCCCCCGCCTTGGCCGCGCTGACGTGGGCGCTGGCGGTGCTGCTGCCGTTCGGCGTGCCGGCGGCAATCTTCCTGGAGGAGGCGGTGGCCGTCGCCGACGTGGCGGCGGTGCTGGCGTGGACGGCGTTCACCGCGGCGGGCTACCGGCGCCAACCCGAACGTGAACGCGCCCGTGCCGCGCGGGCCGAGCGGAACCGGCTCGTGGACGCCAGGCAAGCCGCCGAGGCCGAAGCCGCACGGGTCGACCAGGTCACCCGGCAGGTCGCCGAGGCCGCGGCACAGGCCAAGGCCGAGCAGGACCTCCGCCGTCGGGCGCTGCGGGACCGGCACGACGAACGCCTCCGCACGCACCAGCGGGCCGTCAAGCAGCGGCTGGACCGGATCGACCGCGAGCGGCAGAGCTCGCTGGCCCGGCTGCACCTGGACGAGCAGCGGTTGCTGGTGCGGCGGCAGAAGGCGCACCTGCGGGAGGAACTGGCGAAGTTCCGCCTCGCGACCGCCGGCGTCGAAGGGGTGGGACCGACGCAGGTCGCCAACCTCGCGGCGGTCGGCCTGCGCACCGCGGCCGACTTCGTCGGCGTCCGCTACGAGGTCGACGGCCCCGACCGCGTGGCGGTGTTCGTGCTGGTCGACGGGCGTGGCGTGAGCGCGGCCGGTGTCGGCGAGGTGTCCGCCTTGCTCATCGACCAGTGGCGGGAACGCCTCACCGCCGACGTCGAGACCAGCCAGCCCACCACGGTGACGCCCGTGGAGCAACAGGCGTTGCGAACCCGGTTCGCCGAGGAACGGGCCCGCCTCGACAACGAGCACCAGCGGGTGCTGGCGGACGCCGAGGTGGCGATCCGCGAACTCCGTGCGACCCAGCGCTCCGAACAACTCGCGCTGGCGGAGGAGATGAAGACCGCCAACACGGTCACCGCCCACACCCGCGTGGACCACGACCGCGCGGTCGCCGAAGCCGCCGTGCGCCTCGAACGCGCCCAGCGCGCCGCCGCCGAAGGCATCACGCGGGCCAACGCGTTCCGCCCCATCACCTACCGCGGTTACCTGCGCCACCTGCTCACCGGCAAGGACTGAGCACACCTCACGGCTCTTCGGCCGCCGTTCGCGCGGCATTCGCCAAGTGAGACCGCGAACTGAACCGGCACGCCCGGATTCATTGACATGTTTCGACGCACTACTCGAAACTTTAGGCCAACGGTATCGACAGCTTTCGGTGTTGCCGTCTCCACACCACCCAGACTCAAAGGAGAGCCCTGGTGATCATCAGTTCAGGCCGCTTGAAAGTGCGTTCGGCGGTGCTCATGTTCGCGGTCGCGGTGTTGGCGCTGGCCGGGACGCTGACGGCGGTGGCGCGGTCCACGACCGCGAGCGCCGCGGTGGGTGATGTCGTGGCGTTGGCGGGTGTCGAGGACGACGGCGCCGACTGTCCGGTGAGCCCGCCGGGTTCGTTCCCGTCGAACTCGCGCCTGCCCGATCCGTTCACCAGGCTCAACGGTGCGCGGATCACGTCGAAGTCGGACTGGCGCTGCCGCCGGGCCGAGATCCGGGAACTGGCCGAGCGGCACGTCTACGGCGACAAGCCGGCCAAGCCGTCCAGCGTGACGGGCACGGTGTCGAGCAGCAACATCACGGTCAACGTCTCCCACAACGGCCGCAGCTCCAGCTTCTCCGCGAGCGTGTCGCTGCCCAGCGGCACCGGCCCGTTCCCGGCGGTCGTCGTCTACGGCGGTTTCGGCGCGGACACCGCCGCGATCCGGGCCGCGGGCGCCGCGGTCGTCAACTTCGACCCCTACACCGTCGGCCGTGAGGGCACGCCCCGCAACAACAAGCAGGGCGCGTTCTACAGCGTCTACGGCAACACCAGCAGCACCGGCCTGCTCATGGCCTGGGCCTGGGGCGTCTCCCGGATCATCGACGTGATCGAAGCCTCGGGCGGCACCATCCTGCGCGCCGACGTGGGCGTCACCGGCTGCTCCCGCTTCGGCAAGGGCGCCTTCGCCGCGGGCGTGTTCGACCAGCGCGTCGGCCTGACCATGCCGATCGAGTCCGGCACCGCCGGCGTCCCGATCCACCGCGGCATCCCCGGCGAGGGCGCGCAGTCGCTGTCCAGCGCCTACGGCGAACAGCCGTGGTTCGGCGACGCGTTCAGCCCCTACACCGGCAACCCCAACAGCGCACCCATCGACACCCACCAACTCGTCGCCATGGTCGCCCCACGCGGCCTGCTCATCCTCGACAACCCCCACATCGCCAACCTCGGCCCCCGCTCCGCGAGCGTGGCCGCACTCGGCGGCGCCGAGGTCTACAAGGCGTTGGGCGCGGGCACCAACATCACCTACCACTCCAACGTCTCCGACGGCACCCACTGCGCCAACCGCTCCGAATGGCGCACCCACATCACCCAAACCATCCAGAAATACCTCGCCAAAACCGGCAGCCACAACGGCACCATCACCATGCACACCAAAGCCACCGGCAACCTCTCCCAGTGGCGCGACTGGACCACCCCCACCCTGACCGACAGCCCCACCACCACGACCACCACCACCGGCAACACAACCACCACCACCACCACGACGTCGCAGCAGCCCGGTGGCTGCACGGCGAGCGTGTCGCTGAACCAGTGGACCGGCGGGTTCGTGGCCACGGTCAAGGTCACCGCGGGCTCCACGCCGCTCAACGGCTGGACGGTCGCCATGACCCTGCCCTCCGGCGCCACCATCACCAACGCGTGGAACGTCAACCGCAGCGGCAACACCGGTGCGGTGAACTTCACCAACGTCAGCTTCAACGGCAACGTCGCCGCCGGCCAGTCGACCGAGTTCGGCTACCAGGCCACCGGCAGCGGCGCCGGCATGACGCCCACCTGCGCCGCCAGGTAGTCGTCCCCCGCCCTTCGAGCCCGGTGCGCAGGTCACGAGCCCGCGCACCGGGCCCGAGCCAGGTCTCACCGCGGTACCGGGATGACAGCGGGGCGTGGGAGCGTTCACCCTGGTGGACATCCATCGAGACCGAGAGCGGAGCGACCACATGGCTACCGTGACCGAGAAGGCCGTCCTCGCGGGCGGGTGTTTCTGGGGCATGCAGGATCTGTTCCGCCGTCACCCCGGCGTCGTCTCCACCCGCGTCGGATACAGCGGCGGCGACGTCACCAACGCGACCTACTACAACCACGGCAGCCACGCCGAGGCGATCGAGGTCGTGTTCGACCCGGCGCAGCTGAGCTACCGGCAGATCCTGGAGTTCTTCTTCCAGGTCCACGACCCGACGACCCGCAACCGCCAGGGCAACGACATCGGCACCAGCTACCGCTCGGCGATCTTCTACACCGACGACGAGCAGAAGCGGGTCGCGGAGGCGACGATCGCCGACGTGGACGCGTCCGGCAAGTGGCCGGGCAAGGTCGTCACCGAGGTCGCCCAGCTCGGCGACTTCTGGGAGGCCGAGCCGGAGCACCAGGACTACCTGGAGCGTTACCCGAACGGGTACACCTGCCACTGGGTGCGACCGGACTGGCAGCTCGGCGAGCGGTGAGCACGGCCGTCGAGATCGGGGCGCCGCACGGGTCACCGGTGCACGCCCACGAGGGACGGCCCGGCGACGGACCACGGCCCGAGCCCGCCTGGCGCGACCACGTCGTGGTCCGGGCGGGCCGGGGCCTGGTCGGCGACCGCGGCGACCACCGGCCCGCGCACCTCACGGCCGCCCGCTCCGCCTCGGTCGCGCCGCGCTGACCACCTGACCGGCCCCGGCCGAACCGCGACCGCCGCCCGCCTGACCCTCTTCCTGGAGGCGGCCCACACGCCCGAACTACAGGAGGCCCTGTCCCGTGGGCGCGCGGCCATGGAGGCGGTCGGCGTCGTCGCGCTCGCCCGGCTCGGCGCCCGCGACCCGCAAGGTGCCGCCACCGCGCTCGCGGCCTGCTTCGAAGGCCACGTCCTGCACCGCATCGCCCGCCACGACCCGACCGACCCGCGCCCCACCTTCGAACTCCTCGTCACCGCCGCACTGCCCGGCCACCGACCCGTTTGAGGGGAGCCGTGCCCCCACGAGTGCGACATTCCGGTCACGGCTGCGGCGGACCCCCGATGATCCCCGCCACCACGTCCGCCAGCCGCTTGAGCAGCCCCGGCGAGGCCGCGTTCTTGACCACGTGGAAGGAGAACTCGGTCTTGCCGTCCTTCCGGGACACCTTGATGTCCACTTTGGTCTGCAGCCAGCCGACCAGCGCACCCAGCACGACCGCGGTCGACGCGGCGACCTCGACGCTCATCTGGTCGTCGGTCGGTGGATCGGCGAGCACCTCGCGGGCGATGCCGGCGGTGTCTTCGTCGCGCAGCACGTGGTCGAGCAGCCGTCGCCCCGCGGCGACCGGGTCGGCCGGCGCCACCGGTCCGCCGGGCCCTCCGGCGGAGGAGAACAACGCGCCGAGGAGTTCGGCCGCTTCCTGCTCGTCGGCCACCACGCGGTCGGCGTTGATCGCCTCGGTGACCTCCTGCAGCGACAGCAGCACCGAGCGGTCGTCCATCGTGGTCAACTACTACCTCCAGTCTCCGGTCAGCACCAGCGGCGCCCAGTGGTACGGGTGCGCCAGCCACGGGCGGGTTTCGTCGGTCAGGAACGCCCGCTGCGCCAGCCACAGCGCCCGCCACAGCGGCAGGCCCGACTGCCACCCGCGGTAGGTCTCGCGCAGCAGTTCGCCGGAGCTGTGCTGGTCGACGTTCCACAGGGCGGTGAGCGTAGCCGCGGCGCCGGCACCGAGCAGGGCCCGGCTCAGACCGCTGAACTCGTCGCCCGCGTGCTCGGGAGCCAACCGCCCGCTCGCGCACGCGCGCAGGGTCACCAGCCGCACCGGCTCGCGGTGCTGGGCCACGTCCGCGGCGCGCAGCACGGCGCGACGACGTTGGCGCAGTCCCAGGTCATCGGTGAACTTGGACGGCCGGTCACCGTCGTCGGCGAGCACGAGACCGGACTCCAGGTGGTCGTGCGGGTGGAGGTACCCGTGGCAGGTGAGGTGGACCAGGTCGTGCCGGGCCAGTTCCGCCAGCACCGCGGGTTTGGTGGCCGCGGCACCGCTGAGGTCGGTGACCGCCCAGCCCGCCTCGCGCAGGATCCGGGCGTCGTCTTCGAACACCTCGGGGCGCGTGTCCTCGCGAGCCGCCACGGCCGCGACCAGGGCCCGTCGCGGGCGATGGGGCGGCCTCGACAGCGCGTGGGCGAGCAGGCTGAGACTGGGCGCGTGGACGACCGCGCTGCGTTCGACCAGCCGCACACCCGTCGCGTCGGGCAGCGCGTGCACCGGCAGCAGGTGCAGCGGACCGTGCGGGACGACGCACAGCAGCGGCGTGCCACCCAGGTCCGCCGGCAGCAGTCGCGGGCCGAGGGCGTCCAGGTCGCGCAGTGACCGCCGGTGTGGCCGGCGAGGGTGGATGGGTCCCAGCGGCGGGAAGGCGCGCGGGGCGCCGTTGAACGTGCGTGCCAGGCCCTCGACCACCGCGGTGAACTCGGCCTCACCGACCGGCGCCCGGTGCACCCGCGGCTCGCCGTCGGCGGAGGACAGCGTGAAGCACGTCGTGGTCTTCCGACCGCAGAAGTACGACACCACCGTGACGCCGCCCTCCGGGGCGTGCCGGGCCAGCAGCTCGCGCACCTCGGCCAACGTCACCGGCAGGGACTGCCTCATCCGCGCGTGCTCGGGCGCGAACGGCGTCATCGCCCGGTGCACGGCCGCCAACTGCTCCGCGACGGCGTCGAGCCGGGCCAGCCGGGTCCGCAGCGCCCCGCCTTGGAGCGCCGGGAGGTCCCGCCGCAGGTCCCGGCGTTCGGCCAGCAGTTCGGCCTCCCGTCGGGCCAGGTCGGCGGGCACCGACGCGGGCGCGAGGCCGGGCAGGTCGGCCAGGCCGGCGAGGAATGAGCGCGCCCTCGCCTCCTCGTGCAAGTCGAACGCCTCCGCAACGTCCTCCCGGCTGGGCGCGGCGTGGCCCACGAGCAGGTCGATCAGCTGCTCGTGGACGTCGATGAACTCGGCGGCGATCTCACCGCTGCGGCGCTGGTCGGGCGAACGGGTCAGGTGGTTCAGCAACGACGCCCGCGCGGTGCGCAGCACGAGCAGCGCCTCGTCCCGCGGTAGCAACCGCGCGAGCCGGACCCTGGCTCGCACGCCGTCGATGAACGCGCCGCGCCGGTCCGCCTCGGCCACCACGCCCCGCAACAACTCCACGGCCTCGGCCGGATCGCCGTGCCGCTCGAGGTACGCGGCCAGCGCCAGGGAAACCTGCAACCGAACCACCCACCGCTGTGCGGCGCCCGGCGCGGCGAGCATGTCGCGCAACAGCCGCTCGTCCTCCGGGGAGGCTTGCTCGCCGACCACACGCGTCGCGTACACCGCGACCGCGGAGACCTGGTCGCCCGCGGCCATCCCGGTGGCGAACGCCATCCGGTAGAACACCGAACCGCCACCAGCCCGCTCTCTCGCCACGTCACCCAGCCCGAACAGGCTGGTCATGGCGCTGGTGGTCATCGCCCGCCCCTGCAGTTCCAGTGCTTCGGCGTAGCGGCGCGCCGCCTCTTGGAGTTCGCCCACCTCCAGGCACGCCTGCCCCAGGTTGTTCAGCGCCGCCGAGAGGTGGCCCTGGTCGTCCTGGTCGCGCACCCGCTGGTGTATCTGCCGGAAGACCCGCAATGCGGCGTGCGGTCGGCCCGCCTTGGCCAGCGACGCGGCGTAGTTGGTCCAGCTCACGAACTCGCGGTGCTGATCGCCCTGCCGGGCCGCCTCGGCGCCGGCCGACTGGTGGTCGGCCGCGCCGTACTCGTAGCGCCCGTTGTCCTCGTGCAGCAGGCCGCGCAGCGACAACAGCTCGGAGATCGCGGGGTCCCGCCACGACGCACTCTTCGGTCGTGCCCTCTCGGAGCTCGAACCGCTCGCGCAGCGCCTCGGCTCGCAAGCGGTGGAAGGCGAACCGGTCGTCGCGACGCGCGGACCACCGCTCGAACTCGGCCAACCGCGTGCGCGCCACGTCGAGCAGACCGCCGGAGGCGTGCCGCACCGCGACGCGCAACTGGTCCGCGCACTCCGCCGTGTTCCCCACCCCCAACTCTGCCCGCGCCAGGTCTACGCGAGCAGCGACCTCCCCCGGCCGCTGCGCCACCAGCCCGCGCAACACCGCCATGGCCTTGCGCTGCTCCCCCAGCAGTTCCAGGGCCACCGCGAACACGCGGACGGCGGACGGATCACCACCGGCGGCCGACTTGCCCAACCGGGTCAGCAGTTCCTGTCGGCGCCGAGGAGGGGCGGCCTGGAAGTCCTCCAGCACAGCCACCCGCGCCGGGTCCACGAGGTGGGCGTCGCACAGCGGACCCCAGCCCAATTCCGACCGCCCCATGACCCACCTCCATGACCTACCGTAGCCAATCGCGTACCGAGGAGTGATCGGACTCGTCCCGGGTCGTGGGCACACCCGGATCACAAGCCGTGGCTGCGGACGGGGCGAGGTGTCGTCGGACGGCGGACACCACCGACCGGTCACGGTGCTCGCCCGACCGTGGCGGCGGACGGCGTCACCGGCGACTGTCCGTCAGCACGGACGACCCTGCCGGATGAGTGCTTTCACCGGGCCGACTGGCGTTGCCGAAGATCAGGACCTGGCCGCGCCCGATGCCGGCACGCTCGCCCGTGCGCCACATCGGGCGGGAACGGGGGTAGGCCATGCGGTCGAGGGTGCACAGGCATCTGGCTTCGGTGGTGCCGGAGCTGTTCGAGGACCACACGCCGGTCATGTCGGTCCTCTCGGTGGCCGGGTCGCTCGGTGCGGAGGAGCAGCGCCCGGTCCTGCCGCCGGAGTTCAACTGGCGCGACTACACGATCATGCTGCTGCACGTCGCGGCCGAGATCGAGCACTCGCTGATGGTCCAGTACCTGTTCGCCGCCTACTCGATGGGCGGACCGCAGGTGCCCGACGAGCTGAGGGAGGACGTGCGCGGCTGGCAGGAGGTCGTCCTCGGCATCGCGAAGGAGGAGATGGGCCACCTCGTCACCGTGCAGAACCTGCTGACCGCGCTGGGCGGCCCGATGAACCTCGACCGCGAGGACTACCCGTGGGGCTCGGACTTCTACCCGTTCGCGTTCAACCTGCGGCCGCTGAGCGCCCAGTCCCTGGCCACGTACGTGGTCGCGGAGAGCCCCGAGACGTGGTCCGGACCCGAAGCCGACGCGATCAAGGAGGTGGCCGCCGACACCGCCGGGCAGTACGTCAACCGGGTGGGTGCGCTCTACGGCCGCATCGACGCCATCCTGAAGAACCGCGACTTCCTCCCGGACGAGGCGTTCCACGAGGACACGCTGCCGTACCAGGCGTCCTGGGACGAGTGGGGCCGCGGCTACACGCGTGGCGAACGCGGGCAGGAAGCCGGGAACGTGCCGGACGTGAAGTCGCCTGAACTGCTGGTGTTCGGCGTGTTCTCGCGCGATTCGGCGCGCAAGGCCCTGCACGAGATCGGCGAGCAGGGCGAGGCGCCGGAACTGGACGAGCAGGACGAGACGTCCCACTTCAACCGGTTCCTCGGCATCTACCGGGCCCTGACCAAGCTGCCACCCGACCAGCAGGCGCTGGTGGCGCGCCCGATCGCGCAGAACCCGGTGACGGCGCACCGGCTCAACGAGTCGACGTCGGTCGGGTTCGCCTCCGTCGAGGTGACGACCAGTCCGATCACCGACCCGGTCACGGCGCTGTGGGCCCACCTGTTCAACCTCCGCTACCGCACGCTGCTGACCGACATCGCGCACGCGTTCCGGCTGGCAGGCCCCATGGACAACGGCGGCGTGCTCACCGGGCGCGGCGCGCTGGTGCACCGGGCGTTCGCCGAGATGTACAACCTGCGCGCCGTGGCCGGGCGGCTGGTGGAGCTGCCGCTGGAGCGGGACGTGCCGGACGGGCGGCTGGCCGGGCCGCCGTTCGAGATGCCGTACAGCCTCGAACTGCCCCACCACGACCACGACTGCTGGCTGCTGCAACGCGACCTCGTGCAGGCGTCCCAGCTGCTCATCGAGCAGCTGTACGAAGCCGACTCGTCCTACGCCGAGGACCCCTACCTGATCGCGCTGCGCGAGTCCGACCGGCGGGCACTGGACCAGATCGAGCACATCCTCAGCCGCAAGGGGTGCCCGCGATGACGACCATCAAGGAGCTGCGCGTCCTGCCCCCACTGGCCATCGGCCGGCTCGGCGCGGCCACCGAGCCGATGGACAACTACACCTGCGAGGTCGACCCGGAGCAGCCGCTGGCGCCACGACAGCTGCGCCCGGCGCCGACGTTCCTGGTCGATCCCGACTCCGGCGCGATCACCGGCGCCGACACCCCGGACGAGCTGCGGTTCACCGACGGCAACGGCAAGGTCAAGCCCGTCGCGCCGTTCCTGGAGGTCTGGGCGCTCACGTCCGACGACGTGCTCCAACCCCTCACCCTCGACCTGCTGTCGGCCAACGACCTGACGCCCGACGCCGTGCAGTGGCGCGTCGAGGTCGGCAACCACAAGATCCAGCGCCGCACCTACGACGAGAACGACAAGATCGACGCCGACACCGACTGGTTCAGCGACCACGCCCCGCACGCGTTGACGGGCCTGTGCCCCAACTTCCTGGACGACCGGTTCCTGCCGCTGGGCCACGCCCGCTACCTCAAGCCGACGCCGGAGTTCCCCGGCATCCGGTTGCGCTTCACGCCCGCCGCCGGGTACGTCTACGGCTCCAAGCGCCCCACGGACGACATCGAGGACGACCCGAACGTGGTCGACTTCCTCTACGACGCCGCGAAGGGCACGTGGCGCGGACACGCGGACCGGGCGGGCGACCCCCGGCTCACCATCCCGGCCAACATCTACGCCGGTGACGACGGCCCGAACGACACCTGGGTCAGCCGGGGTTACCTGGACGACGAGTGCGACGGCCTGGTGCGCGTCAAGCTCGAAGTGGACGGCCACGTGCTGACCGCGTTCGGCCGCATCGGCGCCGGTCCGCCCGCCTACGCGCCGGACTCCATCCCGATCCGCACGATCGCCGACGAACTCGACCAGGCGCTGCTCGGGCCCCTGGTGAGCCACCAGGACACCCTGGAGCACGCCCGTGACGTGGCCGAGGAGGTGCTGCGCCGCGCCACGGAGTCGGTGCGGCTGATGAACACCGAGGTGATGAACGGCAACACGGTGGACGGGCGGATCGACGCGGCCAGCACGATGGTCCGGCAGGACACGGCCGACACCGGCCGGCTCTACGAGCCGATCATGGCGCCGTCCCTGGTGGACTCGGCCGCGGTCCTGGCCCTGCACCAGAACGTGCTCGCCGCCCTGCGCAGCGGCACCGCGCCGTGGTTCGCCGACGTGCTGCGCGACTACGACGAGGTGGGCGACCTCACCGCCAAGGGCAGGCGCAAGATGCCGGCGCTGATGCGCGGCGCGGACGGGCGGTACCTGGCCTTGACCCGCCGCCAGGTGGACCTCGTGCGCCTGGCCGCCAGGCAGGAGATCTTCCGGCAGGACGACGAGTCCGGAGAGCAGCGATGAGCGACGACAGCATCGACCCGATGAACCTCACCGCGCAGCTGCACTACAACGCCGCCGGCAACCCGCCCAGCACGTTGCCCGAGTCGGCGATCTCCAACGCCTACCCCGGCCTCGAGTTCGACATCCGCAACATCTGGCGCAGGTTGCTGGTCGGCATCGAGCTGCACGAGTCCGACAACTACGTCGTGGACGCCGACCCGGCTCACGAGAACCTCGTCGGCCGTCGGCTGCTCAGCGTCGGCGACCACGACGTCATCGGCACCGTGGTCGGCCCGATCCGCCCCGGCGCCGGGTCCGCCCCGCTGACCTCGGCGAGCAACCCCGACGGCGTGATGATGCTGGAGTGGTCGAACTCCCTGGCCGACGTGCTGGCCGACCACGTGGGCCAGACCGTGCCGTGCCTGTTCACCGTCGACCCGGCGCCGAACCCGGTCGGCAAGCCCGCGACGCTGCCCGACCCGCGGTTCCAGGTGGTGGACCTGGAGGTCAGGCCGCTGTTCGCGGGCAGCGCGGCGACCAGCGGGTACCTGCCGGTGATCGCCGAGGAGCTGGCCGGGCCGGGCGACCTGACCCGCGGCCTGTGCTCGCCCTGGCAGAACGACTACCGCGAGTGCGCCTGCTACTACTGGGCCGCCAGCCGACCGGACTACGTCAACGTCGAGGACACCGCCGCGGGCACCACCACCGGCAACCACTGGTTCGCCATCCACCGCGAGCCGCGCGAGTACGTGCTGGACAACCGGTTCGACTCGCGGTTGGTCAGCTACGACGACCTGTTCCAGGACTGGCAGGGCAGGCTGCGGTTCATCGTGGGCGGAAACGACGCGCCCGAGTACCGCGACGCGGAGACCGAGTCGAAGGACGACGGCCGGTGAGCACCCTGTTCGAGGCGTCCGCCCCCGTCCACCCCGACGTCCACCTCCTGCACACCGACGCCGGGCCGCGCGTGCTGCTCGCCAACGGCAGCCGCCTGTTCGGTGTCGCCCAAGCCCTCTTCGACCGGGTCGACGCCGCCCGCCGCGACCCCGACCCGCGGGTGCTGGACGCGCTCCTGGCCGACGTCGGGCTGGACGCGCCGCGGCAGGTCGACGACCTGGCGCCCGACCCGCCGCCGGTGCGTGCGCTGTCGCTGGCCGTCGCCCAGAAGTGCAACCTCGGCTGCACGTACTGCTACGCCCAGCAAGGCGACTTCGGCGGACCGGCCAAGAACATGCCGGAAGCGACCGCGTTCGCCGCCGTCGACACGCTGTTCCGCGACGCCGCCCCCGGCGAACGGGTCAACCTCGCGTTCCTCGGCGGCGAGCCGATGATCAACCGACCGGTCGTGCGTTCGGCGACCGAGTACGCCGTCACCGTGTCCGAGCGGACCGGCATCCCGGTCACGTTCTCCATCACCACCAACGGCACCCTGCTCACCCCCGAGGACGGCGAGTTCTTCGAGGCGCACGGCTTCGCGGTCACGGTCAGCCTCGACGGCATCGGCGCACGCCACGACCTGCTGCGACCCCACCGCGACGGCCGGGGCAGCTACCGAAGGGTGATGGACCGGGTCGCGCCCCTGTTGGCGATGCAGCGGCGGATGCAGGTCTCGGCCCGCGTCACGGTCACCCCGCTCAACCTCGACCTGCCGCGCACGCTGGACGAGTTCACCGCCGCCGGTTTCCACGGCGTCGGCTTCTCACCCATGCTCAGCTCGCCCACCGGGCAGGGCGAGATGGCGTCGGCGGACCTCCAGGTGATGTTGGACCAGATGACCGAGTGCGGCGAGGAGTTCGTCCGCCGGGTCCTGGCCGGGCGGCGCTACCCGTTCACCAACCTGGTCACCGCCCTGCGCGAGATCCACCGCGGCACGCACCGGCCCTACCCGTGCGGCGCGGGCGCGGGCTACCTGGGCGTGTCGGCCGACGGCGACCTGGCGGCGTGCCACCGGTTCGTCGGCGACGAAGACGGCGCCATGGGCGACCTGACCGGCGGCGTGGACGACGTCAAGCGCGCCCGCTGGCTCACCGACCGGCACGTGCACCGACAGGAGCCGTGCAACGGCTGCTGGGCCAGGTACCTGTGCGGCGGCGGCTGCCACCACGAGGTGATCCGGCGCGGCAGGCCCGCGTGCGACTACATCCGCGGCTGGTTGCACCACTGCCTGTCGGTCTACAGCCGCGTGCTCGCGGCACGTCCGGATTACTTCACCGGATGACCGCTGTCGACGTCGGCGTGATCGGCGGTGGTCCGGCGGGCTCGCTGTGCGCCCTGCGCCTGGCCCGCCTCGGCCACCGCGTCGTGCTGGTGGAGCGGCGCCCGTTCCCCCGTCCGCACGTGGGCGAGGCGCTGTCTCCCGGTGTCCGGCCGCTGCTGGACGTCCTCGACCTCGGGCACGCTCTGGACGGTGCCCTGCCATCCCAGGGCACCCTGGTGCGCTGGGAGGACACCACGACCCACCTGGTCCCGCCCGACCCGCGTGCCGTCACCGTCGACCGGGGCCGGTTCGACCACGCCCTGTTGGCCGCCGCACGGGCCGCCGGTGTCGAGGTCCGGCAACCGGCGCGTGCCGGGCGTCCTCGCCGTGTCGCGTCCGGCTGGGAGATCCCGTTGCGCCACGACACGCTGCACGCGCGGTTCCTGGTCGACGCGAGCGGACGGCGCCGCGTCTCGGGCGGCACGACCACCGCCGCCGGTCCCCGGACCCTCGCCCTCCACGCCGTCTGGCCGGGCACCGGTCCCACCAGGATCGGCACCGGACCGCGGACCTGGTGCTGGGGCGCGTCCCTGCCCGGGGGCGGGTTCCGCGCCATGGCGTTCCTCGACCCCGAACACCTTCACCGCGCCGACCCGCACCGCCTCCTGCACCACCTGCTCGACTCGACGGGCCTGTTCACCGACCGACCGTCCACGCTCGACGTGGCCGTCTGCGACGCCACCAGCTACCGCGCCGACTCCCCCGCGACCGACGACTGCGTCAAGGTGGGCGAGGCGGCGTTCACACTCGACCCGCTGACGTCGTCCGGCGTGGACAGCGCGCTGCACAGCGCCATGGCCGCCGCGGTCACCGTCCACACCGTCCTCACGGACGGCGACCGGGCCGCCGCCCTCGCCTTCTTCCGCGACAGCCGGGACCGGACCACGGCCCGGCACACCACCTGGACCGCCGCGCACTACGACCGCCACCGGCCTCACCGCGACCAGCCGTTCTGGCGCCGCCGGGCCGCACGACCGCCCGACACCCGGCCGCCCCGACCACTGACCACCGACGACCTGCACCGGCCCGTGCGGCTGTCCGCCGACGCCGCCGTCGTGCCGACCCCGTGCCCGGTGGGTGACGTCGTCACGGTGCGCCGCGCCCTCACCCACCCGACCCTGGCCACCCCGATCGCGCACGTCGGCGCCACCGAACTCGCGCCGCTGCTCGACTGCCTGGACCACACCGCCTCGCTCGCCGACCTGCTCCGCGCCTGGTCCGCGCACCTGCCGGCGCACCAGGCCGAGGCGACGGCGAGGTGGCTGTTCGAACAGGGCCTGCTGGTCACCGCCTGAACCCGCGGGTCAGGTGTCGAGCAGGGCCTTGGCGTCCAACCGACCCCACCCGAACCGGGGGTTCCAGACCCGGCCCGTGCCCGCGTCACGGCGTGAGCTGATCCGCAGCCGCTGCTGGACGTCCTCGGGCGTCAGCCGGGGTTCGCGTTGCAGCAGCAAGGCGATCAGCCCGGCCACGAAGGGCGTGGCCATGCTGGTTCCCTGGATGGTCACGTACTTCCCGCTGGGGTGCAGGCGGGACGCCAGGCGCGGGTTGTGGGCGAACTCGGAGTCCGCGGCCAGCGCGGCGGTCACGACCTGGCCCGGCGCCGCGACGTCCGGCTTCTGCACACCCACCCGGGTCGGGCCGTGGCTGGAGAACGCCGACAACGCGCCCACGGTCAGGCCGGGCACCGTCCCGACACCGTCCGGGCCCTCGAACTTCGCCCGGCTGACCAGCGAGCCGACCGCGATGGCCCGCTCCTCCGTCGCCGGGATGCCCAGGCTGAAACCGTCCGACCGCGGGAAGACCAGCCGCCCGCCCTGCGTCGCGGTGGCCCACGCGTGCACCTCGCCGTGCACGACGTCCAGCGGCCGGACCCGGATCGACCAGACCTCGCCCACCGTGCCCGCGATCAGCACGGTCAGGTTCTGGTCCCGGTTGAGCGGGTTCTCCACGAACTCGGCCAGGAACGGGCCGTGCGGCGTGGACGTCTCCTCGCCGTCCGGCACGAACCGCTGCCCGCTCGGCGTCTCGACGAACAGGTCCACTTCGTCGCCGCGCGGGATCCACACGTCGCACAGCAGCACGCCGTCGTCCACGACCTTGACCGGGATCACCAGGTCCTGACCGGGCACGAGCCTGCCTTCCGCGTGGACGCCGTCGTCGCCCTCGTTGCCCGCCGCCACCACGACGATCCGACCGGGACCGGACGCCTGCGCGATCTCGTTCTCCAACGCCGACGTGCCGTCGTGCGCGCCCCAGTGCCCACCGAGGCTCATGCTGACCACCGCGGGCCGGTCACCGGCGACCTCGAACGCCTGCCGGATGCCCTCGATCAGGTGCTCGTCCAACAGCGGCTCGCTGCGCACACCCATCAACGACGCACCGGGCGCGACACCCCGGAACCGCCGGTCCGGCAACGCGAACCCGTTGCCCGCCGCGATCGACGCGCAGTGCGTCCCGTGCCCACCCGGGTCACCGACCGGGATGACCGGGCCACCTCTCAACGCCTTGTCGATCGCCTCCGCGTCGAACACCTCGTACGTCGACACGTCGGCGTCGTCGGCCCGGTGCGCGAACAGGAACCGCTCCAGCCGGGTCGCGCCGTCCTCGTCGCGGAAGTCCGGGTGCGCCCAGTCGACCCCGCTGTCGATCACCGCCAACAGCACGCCGTCCCCGGTCAACCCGCTGTGCTCGGGCAGCGCCAGCGCCGCGTCGAGGTTCGTCGCCTCACCCCGCGCGAAGTCCATCCGCGCGAACATCTCCTTCGGCGCCTCCGCCCGCCGCAACCACGGCTGACCGTCCAACCGGGACAGCTCGGCGACCGGCACGTTCGCGATCACCACCGCGTTGCCCGACGACCGCGCATCCGCCGGCGCGGACACCACCCGACCCCCGACAGCGGCCAACCACTCACCCGCCTCCGCCACCGCGTCCGACCGGACCACCAACTTGACCGACGTCTGCTCGGGCGCCACACCCCGCGCCGTCCGCCCGGCCACGTCCAGCGACCGCGCCACAACACCCCGCTCAGCCGGCGGCCGCCGACTCGCGAACGCCGCCGCCCCCCGCAACCTCGCGTCCAGCACCGTGTCCCGCCTGGGCTCCATGACCCGCCCCTTCAGTTGCCCTGAAGCGACCTGAGCGTCCGGGGCGCTTCCACGGCCAGCACCCAGGTCTCCCGACCGATCATGCGCAGCACCTCGGGCGACACGTTGCCGATCACCGACCCGGCCCCGCTGCTCACGACCTCCATGCCGATCGCGACCAACCGGTCCGCCGCCTGCCGCGGATCCGTACCACCGCGGAACCGCACGATCGCACTGCGACGATCATCCGGCCCGGCAGCCCGACCCCACCGCTCCAACTCCGGAGCCACCACCACTCGCCTCGGCTCCATGTCGGCAGGCCACCTCCAGGCACTTGCACCTCTGTTCGGTCTATCCACCACCTCACCGAACGCGTTACGACCCGTTGCTGCACTCTGCCCAGTCGCGACCATCCCAGGGTCGTGACGCCTCCACCCACGCCTCCCCGCCGCCGGGCCGGCCGTTTTCTCCGGCTAACGTGAGAAATGCGATTTAGGTTGTCAAAGGTTGCATCTATCGCCCAATCGAGCGACACCCCAACGGACCCGCCACCCGACCGCAGAGGCCCTCGACCGCGGCCACAACGGACCCGCAGCCAACCCGCGGAGGCCCGATTTTACGTGGGGTTCGGGTGCTTTAGGCTGGTCGAAGCCGGGCAGGCCTGGCGGGCGCTTTATCCGCCAGGCCTGCCCGGCTTTGGCCTGCCTGGAGTGCCCGAAAGGGGCCCCATGTCAAATCGAGCCGGACTCAACAACCCACCCGCTGAACCACTCGACCGGCCTGTCGAACACCGTCGCCCCCAGCCGAGACACCGTTTCCGATCAACTGGAGGTGGCCGGGCGGCCAGGCGGCCAAGTAGCTTCTGGGCGTGTCGGAACGGGACGAGGTCATCGCCGGGCGGTATCGGCTGGTGGAGTTGGTCGGGCGCGGTGCGGCCGGGGTCGTCTGGCGGGCGCGGGACGAGCGCCTGGGGCGGTCCGTGGCGGTCAAGCTGCTCAGCGCGGCCGACTCACCCGCCGCGGTGGAGCGGATCGTGCGGGAGGGGCGGGTCGCCGCCCGCCTGCGGCACCCGCACGCGGTCACCGTGCACGACGTCGTCGAGCACGGCGGCAAGCCCTGCCTGATCATGGAGTACCTGCCCTCGCGAACCCTGGCCGAGCTGGTCGACGAACGCGGACCGCTGCCGGAAGAGCTGGTGGCGGGCGTCGGGTGGCAGGTGGCGTCCGCGCTCGCGGCGGCACACGCCGACGGCGTCGTGCACCGCGACGTCACGACCTACAACGTCCTGCTCGGCGAGGACGGCACCGCGAAGATCGCCGACTTCGGCGTCGCCCGGGCCATTGGCGAGAACACCGTGACCGACGCCCGGCTGGTCGTCGGCACGCCCGCGTTCCTCGCGCCGGAGGTGGCGGCCGGTCAGGACGCCGTGTTCGCCTCCGACGTGTACTCCCTGGGCGCGACGCTGTACGCGGCGCTGGAGGGCCACCCGCCGTTCGGCACGACCGACAACCCGTACGCCCTGCTCCGGCGGGTCGCGGACGGTGAAGTGGCGCCGATGCGGTTCGACGGCCCGCTGGGTGACGTGCTGGCCCGCGTGCTGCGCCGCGACCCGGCCGAACGTCCCACGATGGCCGAGCTGCACGCCCTGCTCGGCGCGGTCGTGGAGGGACGGCCGCTGCCGGGCGCACCGCAGAACGGCGACACCCGCCCGCTGCCCGCACAGCCTCGTGTGCCGTGGCGCCGGATCTCCCTCGTCGCCGGCGCGGTGGTGCTGGTCGCGGCCGGGATCGTGATCGGCAACTCGCTGGCCCGCCGTGACGCGGCCAGCACCGCCGAACCCGCCCCGACGACCACGACCGCGAGCACCCTCATCGAGGCCACCAGCACCACCACCATCGAGGCCACCAGCACCACCACCATCGAGGTCACCACACCGCCACCCGACTGCACGGCCCGCTTCGGGATCACCAACTCCTGGCCGGGCGGCTACCAGGCCCACGTCACCGTGCGCAACGCCGCCGGACGGGCGCTCACCACGTGGACCGTGACCTGGCCCCGACCGGAAGGCCACGCGATCAGCAACCTGTGGAACGGCATCCTCGCCGTGGACGACGACTCGGTCACCGTCACCAACGCCTCGCACAACGCCAAGCTCCCGGTGGACGGCTCCACCACGTTCGGCTTCACCGCGAACGGCTCTGGCGTCCCGGGCCCGGACCTGACCTGCACGAGCGGCTGACCGCGGGGAAAAGGGAGGTCAGACCGGCGCGGAGGCTGGTTTGCTCAACGTTCCGCGCCAGTCTGACCCAGCCAGGCCCAAGGCCGGCCTACCGTGCCGACACGCGTGCACACGGCGCGTCCGGACTACCCCGCACACCCGACCCGTACACGTCGCGCGACGGCACCCGATCCGCGGGAGACGAACCTCACCCCGTCGCCGACCACGACAGCGGCCCGGACGGCGCGCTGTGGCTCGCCCTGGAAACCGGCGCCCTCACCCGCGCTGCCCGCCCCTGATCAGCCATCGCCCGCCATCTCTCTCGCCACCTCCACCTCGCTCACCGTCGCCAACCCGTGCAGCAACGGCACGTAGACGTCGTCCACCAAAGACTCCACGGTCTCGTCGACGGCCGGGAACCCACAGGTCATCGACTCGGTGCGGATCAGGTCGAGCGGCAGCCGCAGCACCCGGGGTGGCAGGTCGACCGGCGGCAGTTCGCCCCGGCGCACGGCGTTGTCCACGATCGTGCGCACGGTCTCGGTCAGCGGCGAGGGGTTGGCCAGGCGCTCGCCGAGCAGGGCGGCGACCTCGGGGTGGCGGAACGCCTCGCCCATCACGCCCGCGACCATCTCGTTCATCATCGTGTCGGCCCGGTGGGCGATGCGGGAGAACAGCGTGTGCAGGTCACCGCGCAACGTGCCGGTGTCGGGCGGCTCGGGTTCGACCGGGAGGTGGCGGGCCCACGCGGCGAGCACCAGCTCCGCCCGACCGCTCCACCGACGGTAGATGACGGGTTTGCTCGTGCCCGCCCGGGCGGCCACCGCCTCCATGGTGAGCCGGGAGTAGCCGACTTCGCGCAGCTCGTCCCAGGCCGCGTCCAGGATGGCCTGCTCCAGCTGCGCGCCCCGTCGGCGCGACCTCGTCCCCGTCACCCTGCCCCTCACCGAGCCCTTACGCCTTTACCGACTCTTTAGATACGTTGCGTTTCTTATCGCACGGGTCTACCTTGCACATGTTAGACACGATCCGTTTCTTATGGGGGAACACCGTTGTTGAGCCGCTTGCTGCGTACCCACCTGCGGCCGTACAGACGTGCACTGACGGTCGTGCTCGTGTTACAGCTGATCGGCACCGTCGCCTCGCTGTACCTGCCGAGCCTCAACGCCGACATCATCGACTTCGGCATCGCCGCCGGCGACACCGGCTACATCCTGTCGACCGGCGGCTGGATGGTCGCCGTGTCCGTCGTCCAGATCCTCGCCTCCGTCGGCGCGGTCTACTACAGCGCCCGCATCGCGATGAGCTTCGGCCGTGACGTCCGCGCGGCCGTCTTCCACCGCGTCGGCGAGTTCTCCGCGCGCGAGGTCGCCACGCTGGGGCCGTCGTCGCTGATCACCCGGACCACCAACGACGTGCAGCAGGTCCAGTTGCTCGTGGTGATGGGCTGCACGATGCTGGTCAACGCGCCGATCATGTGCGTGGCGGGCATCGTGATGGCGCTGCGCGAGGACGTCGGCCTTTCGTGGCTGCTCGTGGTCTGCGTGCCGGCGCTGGCGATCGCGGTCGGCCTCATCGTCATCCGCATGGTCCCGCAGTTCCGGCTGATGCAGGAGCGCATCGACGAGGTCAACCGGGTGCTGCGGGAGCAGTTGGCGGGCATCCGCGTGGTGCGGGCGTTCGTCCGGGAGCGCGCGGAGACGCAGCGGTTCGCCGACGTCAACGGCGCGCTCACCGACACCGCGCTGCGCGTCGGACGGCTCCAGGCGTTGATCTTCCCGGTGGTGATGCTGCTGCTCAACGCCTCCAGCGTGGCCGTGCTGTGGTTCGGCGCGTTCCGCGTGGACAGCGGCGAAGTGCAGATCGGCGCGCTGACGGCGTTCCTGAGCTACCTGATGCAGATCCTCATGGCGGTGATGTTCGCGACCTTCATCTCGATGATGATCCCGCGTGCCGCGGTGAGCGCCGAGCGGATCAACGAGGTGCTCGAGACCGAGTCGTCGGTCCGGCCGCCGACCGCGCCGCTGCTCGAACTGCCCCGGCGGACGTCGGTGGAGTTCCGCGCCGCCGAGTTCCGCTACCCCGGCGCCGACGAGCCGGTGCTGCGCGACATCAGCTTCCGCGCCGAGGCCGGGCAGCGGACGGCGGTCATCGGCAGCACCGGCACCGGCAAGACCACCCTGCTCAACCTCGTGCCGCGGCTGATCGACGTGACCGGCGGCGGTGTGCTCGTCAACGGCGTCGACGTCCGCGAGATCGACACCGACACGCTGTGCGGGCGCATCGGGCTGGTGCCGCAGCGGCCGTACCTGTTCACCGGCACGGTGGCGTCCAACCTCCGCTACGGCAGGCCCGAGGCCACCGACGAGGAGCTGTGGGAAGCGTTGGAGATCGCGCAGGCGCGCGACTTCGTCGAGGAGATGCCCGGCGGCCTGGAGGCGGAGATCGCCCAGGGCGGCACGAACGTCTCGGGCGGCCAGCGGCAGCGGCTCTCGATCGCCCGCGCGTTGGTGCGCAAACCGGACATCTACCTGTTCGACGACGCGTTCTCGGCGCTGGACCTGTCCACCGACGCACGGCTGCGCGCCGCGCTGCGACCGCACACCCGTGACGCCGTCGTGGTGGTCGTGGCCCAGCGCGTCTCCACGATCCTGGACGCCGACCGGATCGTGGTGCTCGACGGCGGCACCGTCGTCGGCATCGGCACCCACCACGAACTGCTCGACTCCTGCCCCACCTACGTGGAGATCGTGGAGTCGCAGCTGACCTCGGAGCAGGCGGCATGAGCGCACCCACCACCAGCCGATCCGCTCCCCCGCCCCGGATGGGCGGCGGCATGCCCGGCATGGGCATGCCGATGGGCAAGGCCGAGAACTTCGGCCCGTCCGCGCGCAGGCTCGTCCGGCGGATGCACGCCGAACGGCTCGCGCTGCTCGTCGTGGTCGCGCTGGGCGTCGTCAGCGTGGCGTTCTCCGTGGCCGGCCCGAAGATCCTCGGCCAGGCCACCGACATCATCTTCAACGGCGTCCTGGGCAGGCTGCGCGGCACGCCTGGCGCGGGCATCGACTTCGGCGGCCTGGCCACCGTGCTGCTGTGGGTGATGGTCCTGTACGTCGCGGCTTCGCTGTTCGGCTGGTGGCAGGGCCGGGTGCTGAACAACGTGGTGCAGCGCTTCGTGTTCCGGCTGCGCTCCGACGTCGAGGACAAGATCCACCGGTTGCCGCTGCGCTACTTCGACGGCCGGCCGCGCGGCGAGCTGCTGTCCCGCGTCACCAACGACATCGACAACGTGTCGACCACGTTGCAGCAGACGCTGAGCCAGCTGCTCACGTCGTTGCTGACCGTCGTGGGCGTGCTGGTGATGATGCTGACGATCTCGCCGCTGTTGACGCTGATCGCGTTGCTGCTGATCCCGATCTCGGTCGTGGCGACCGGGCGGATCCGCAAGCGGTCGCAGGCGTTGTTCGTGGCGCAGTGGAAGCACACCGGCGCGTTGAACGCCCACATCGAGGAGTCGTTCACCGGCCACCAGCTGGTGAAGGTCTTCGGCAGGCAGCGCGAGGCGGAGGCGGAGTTCAAGCGCCGCAACGACGAGCTGCTCGGCTCGGCGATGGGCGCGCAGTTCGTGTCCGGGCTGATCATGCCGATGATGATGTTCCTGTCGAACGTCAGCTACGTCGCCGTGGCGGTGGTGGGCGGGCTGCGCATCACGTCGGGCTCGATGAGCCTGGGCGAGGTGCAGGCGTTCATCCACTACTCGCGTCAGTTCACCCAGCCGCTGACCCAGGTGGCGTCGATGGCGAACCTGATGCAGTCCGGGGTGGCGTCGGCCGAGCGGGTGTTCGAGCTGCTCGACGCCGAGGAGCAGGAACCGGACCCGGCGGAGGCGTCGCTGCCCGCCGAGCGACGTGGCCGGGTGGAGTTCGAGCACGTCAGCTTCTCCTACCGGCCCGAGCAGCCGCTGATCGAGGACCTGTCGCTGGTGGCCGAGCCGGGGCAGACCGTGGCGATCGTCGGCCCGACCGGCGCGGGCAAGACCACCCTGGTCAACCTGATCATGCGGTTCTACGAGCTGGACGCGGGCCGCATCACGCTCGACGGGGTGGACATCACCGCGTTGAAGCGGGAGGACCTGCGTGCTCAGACCGGCATGGTGCTGCAGGACACCTGGCTCTTCGGCGGCACGATCCGCGACAACATCGCCTACGGCAACTCCTCGGCCACCGAGGAGGAGATCATCGCCGCGGCTCGCGCCACCTACGTCGACCGGTTCGTGCGCACCTTGCCGGACGGGTACGACACCGTCATCGACGAGGAGGCGACGAACGTCAGCGCGGGAGAGAAGCAGCTGCTGACGATCGCGCGGGCGTTCCTGGCGAACCCGTCGTTGCTGATCCTGGACGAGGCGACCAGTTCGGTGGACACCCGCACGGAGTCGTTGGTGCAGCACGCCATGGCGGCCTTGCGGTCGTCGCGGACGAGCTTCGTCATCGCCCACCGGCTGTCGACCATCCGGGACGCCGACGTGATCCTGGTGATGGAGTCGGGGCGGATCGTGGAACAGGGCAGCCACGACGAGCTGATGGCCGCCGAAGGCGCCTACCACCGCCTGTACGCCGCCCAGTTCGCCGCCACCGTCTGACCGCGTGGCCTCGGCAGTGGCTTTCGGGCCACTGCCGAGGCACGTCACCTCAGTTCGAACCGTTCGGCGAAGGACGAGAGCTGGTCGCGCTGCTCGGCCGGGTCCGCGCTGGTCGCGCTCACCACGATCCGGGTGACGCCCTGCTCGGCGAACGCCTCCACCGCGTCCTCGGTCAGGTCGATCGCGCCCCACCGCGTGTACTCCAACGCCTCGGCGTCACGGCCCGCCTCGATCGCGGTCGAACGGGCGAGGTCCAACTGGAGTGCGCGTTCGTGGGGCATGAGCATGCCGCCGGGGAAGTAACCGTCGCCTCGGCGGCCGGCGCGGCGGGCGGCGGCACGACTGGAACCACCGACGTGGATCGGGAGGTGCGTGAGGCCGAGTGGTTTCGGGTAGCTGCACAGGTTCTCGAAGGCGAAGAACTCGCCCTCGAAGCTCACGCCCTGCTCGCCGCCCTCCCACAGCAACCGCAACACGTCGATCGCCTCGTCAGCTCGGCGGCCGCGCGTGCCGAAGTCCACGCCGACCGCGCTTGCCTCGCCCGGCAAGGTGCCCAGGCCCACGGTCAGCAACCGCATCCGTCCCTTGGACAGGACGTCGATGGTCGCGAGGCGCTTGGCGAGGATCACCGGGTGGTGGTAGGGCAACAGCAGTACGCCGGTACCGAGCAGGATCCGGTCCGTGGCCGCCGCGACGAACGCCAGGCAGTCGAGCGGGTCGGCGTAGGGCAGCGCGGGTGGGATCTCGTGTGTCCCGACCGTCGCACCGGGGTAGACCGCGATGTGCTCCGGCACGTAGAACGCCTCGAACCCGCACTCCTCGGCGTGCCGGGCGTAGCCGACCATGCGGTCGGGGTCGGTACCGAAGTAGGGGGTGCTGTAGCTGACGGCGAATCTCATGATCGGTGACGGTAGGCGTTGACGCCGACGTCAAGGCAAACCCGGCCCTGCCGCGCGCGGGGCGCGGCAGGGCCGGATCGTCAGCCGACCAACAGCAGCGGACGCGACGCCACAGCCACCTCCTCCGCCTCCGCGGGGAAGTCGTACAGGTCGAGCGAGCCGACCACGCCGGCCCCGTGCAGGACCTGGCGGATCAATGGGGTCACGACCACGTGGAGCCGGACGTCCCGGCTCGCCGACGACAGCACCGCCGCGCCGGCCGCCGAGAAGAACGACACCTCGCTCAGGTCGACCACCACATCACCCGCCACCACGTCCAGGTGCTCCCGCAACACCGGAGCAGTCCGTCCGTCGACACAGCCTCGCACCACCAGCACCGAGGCCGACCCCAGCCGCTTGAGCGACACGACCACATCGTCACCGGCAATCTGCAGACTCATTCCGCCCCTCGCCCATCACGGCAGTGCCCAGCACAGGAGATCACCGGCGGTCGCCGGTCACGTACCGGTTCCCTGCTTCGTCGACCGGCAAACCCTCCGCGTGCGGCATCACGCACCACGGCCGGGGTCGGGCATGATGCCCCAGGGGCTCAGGCCAGCGTGATCGCGTACACCTCCACACGTGGATCGTTCGGCAGCGTCACGGAGTGCACGGCCTTGGCCGGGTCGAGCGCCAGGGACAGCCCGAACAAGCGCACCGGCGGCCCGTCCACGCCCTGCCCCGCCTTGATCCGGTGCGGCATCTCGACCAGGACCGTGCCGCCGGAGCCCGCCCAGTCGCCGACCGTCAAGGGCACCTCAGCGGTACTGCCGTCGTTGTACCGGACGGTCACGGCTGCGGTCACCGGGCCGTTGTGCGAGGCCGCGACGAGCCGCAGCGCGCCGTACTTCCCGGAGGGCAGCAGCATCGCCTGTCCCCGTGCCTCGACGAAGTTCGCCGCCGTCCCGGACGCGTCCGGTGCCTGATAGGTCACGCCGCCCAGTACCACCGGACCGGCGGCGGGCAGCAGCGCGGCGTCGTAGCTCCAGCCCGAGCCGTCGAAGTTGCCCTGGTCAGGCGCCGAGACCGTGGCCGTGCCGTCGTGGTTCAGCTCGCCCGTGAGGTCCACCGCGCACTGCTCACCGGCCACCGCGCACGTCGCTGCCTGCCGCACCTCCACCACCGCTTCACGCACGACGGTGTTCGGCCCGGACACCGTCACCCGCACCGGGTAACGGCCGATCGGCGTACCCGCCGGCACCGTCACCTCCACCGGCACCGTCCGCTGGGTCGGCAACCGACCGGACTTGATCACCAACTGCGGAGTGGTCGTCGCCGACCAGCCGTCCGGGGCGCTCGCGGTCACCCCGACCGGCGCCGTGCCGGGTGCTTGGGCGAGCACGTCCAGGGTCAGCGACACGGTCTGCGGGGTGGTCGCCGTGGGCACGACCGCCGACGCCTGCCGCAGCGACGCGTCGACGTGCCGCCGCCCGTCGGGCTGGGCCCGGTTGATCGACGGCGGCTCGGCGCCCGGGTCCGTGCCCCAGGACGACGGTGTGGTGCCGAGCTGGTGCGCCAACGTGCCGCCGCCCGCGACGGTGTCCCAGTCCAGCCAAGTCTTGCGCACGTCGCGGCCGTTGAACGACACCCGCTGCACGTACCGGTTGGAGTCACTGGCACCCGGCGCGGTGATGGTCAGCGTCCGCTGTCCCGTTCGGACGGTCGCGCCCGGGAACTGAGGGCTGGACAACGCCAGGAAGTCGCCGCCGCTCATGGTCGGGTACAGGCCCAGCGACGAGAACACGTACCACGCCGACATCGTGCCCAGGTCGTCGTTGCCGGTCATGCCGTCCGGCCCGGTGGTGAACAACGTCATCGCCGCGCGCACCACGGTCGCCGTCTTCGCGGGCGTGCCGGTGGACAGGTAGAAGTACGGCGCGAGCAGGTCCGGTTCGTTGTTCGGGTTGTAGGTCGGCTTGCCGTAGTAGTCGTAGGGCTGGGTGATCCAGTCCTCGCGCACGGTCCCGGCCGGGTCGGCGAGCAGCTCGTCGTAGGCGAAGAACGCGTCGAGGCGCTGCTCGGTCGCCCGCCGGCCACCCATGAGCTGCACCAGGCCGTTCGGGTCCTGCGGCACCAGCCACTGGTACTGGAACGCGCCGCCCTCGTGGAACTGGTGGCCCGCGTCGACCGGGTTGTACGGCGTCACCCACGTGCCCTCGGCCGTGCGGGGGCGGAAGTGGCCGGTCGAGGCGTCCCACAGGTTGCGGTACCACTGGCCGCGGTCGGCGAACACCCGGGCGTCCTCGTGCTTGCCCAGACCTCGCGCCATCACCGCCAGCGACGCGTCCGCCGCCGCGTACTCCAGCGTGGCCGACGCCGGGTGCACGCAGTCGTTGTCACCGCCCTTGTGCGCGCAGTCCACGCCCAACTCCAGACCGGACGGGATGTAGCCGCGATCGCGATAGTGCTCCACACCGGACCGACCGTTGTACGGCGAGTCGGCGGGCGGCACGGTGGTGGCGTTGCGCTTGAGCAGCTCGTACGCCTCTTCCTCGTGCCCGGCCAGCAGGCCCTTCGACCACGCCTCGACCAGGAACGGCGTCACCGGGTCGCCGGTCATGATGTTGGTCTCGCTATTGGCCAGCGCCCAACGCGGCAGCCAGCCACCGTCCCGGCCGCTCGCGATCACCGACCGCGCCACGTCCCGCGCCACCTGTGGTTCCAGCAGCTCCAGCAGCTGGTTCTGCGGCCGGTAGGTGTCCCACAGCGACAGGTTCTGGTACGGCGTGAAGCCTTCCGCCACGTGCGGCTTCCCGTCGAAACCCAGGTACCGGCCGTCCACGTCACCGGCCAGGTTCGGGTGCAGCAACGAGTGGTAGAGCGCGGTGTAGAACGCGGTCCGCCGCTCCGGCGTGCCGCCGTCGATCCGGATCGAGTCCAGCCGCCGCACCCACGCCTGGTGCGCCTTCGCCCGGGTCGCGTCGAAGTCGTAGGAGTCGCCGGTCTCGGCGGCGAGGTTCTTCCGCGCGCCCTCCAGACCCGTGTACGACAGGCCGACCTTGAGCACCACGTCCCGGTCGGCGGTCGCGTCGAACGTCACCCACGCGCCGTTGCCGCCCTGGCCCGCCGCGTCCGGCACGCCCGGCGACTTCGTCGTGCCGCGCCACGTGCCGAAGCTCGCGAACGGCCGGTCGAAAGTCGCCGTGAAGTACACCGTGTGCTCGTCGCGCCCGGCGCAGAACCGCCCGGCCTTGACCCGACCCTCCACGGTCCGGTCGCCGACGACGTGCACCTCGGAGTCCAGTACCTGCTGGTTCGCCTTGCCGGTGTTGAACAGGACGTTCGCCTGCGCGCCGGCCGGGAACGCGTACCGCTGCCAGCCGGTGCGCGGGGTGGCGGTCAGCTCGGCGTTCACTCCGTAGCGGGACAGCCCGACGCGGTAGTAGCCCGGTCGTGCCTCCTCGTCGGCGTGCGAGTACTTCGACCGGTACCCGGAGGTGTCAACGTTGTCCACCGGCCCGGTGGTCGGCATGACCGGCAGCTCGCCCGCCACGCCGCAGCCCACGCCGGACAGGTGCGTCTGGCTGAAGCCGTGGATCTCCTGCTGCTGGTAGTCGTAACCGCCCTGGCCGCCGGTGTCCGGGCTGACCTGCACCATGCCGAACGGCAGGCTCACGCCGGGGAACGTGTTGCCGAAGTTCTGCGTGCCGACGAACGGGTTCACCAAGGTCGTCGGGTCCACAGCGGCGGATGCGGTGGGCACGGCGACCACCGGTGTCCCCACGAGGACCAGTGCGGCGGCCAGCAGGAGCGTGTTGCCTCTTCGGAGCGGCATCGGCCGGGGACCTCTCTGGGTGACAACGTTGTCAGGCGATCCGGGTGCCCGATCACCGCCTCGACTCTCGCGCACCACTCCCCCACTCGTCCAGCCCTGGCCTGGACCATGACCGGACAGATTCCGCGCCGGAAGGTCAGTGGTGGTCGCCCTGTCGGCCGAGGGTGTCGACCGGGGGTCGCGCCGGGACGGGTCCACTGCGGCACGGGGCGGCTGGTCGGGCCCCAGGTCGGGTTGCCGTCCGCGTCCGAGCGCCACGACCAGCACGGATCACCACCCTCCGGCCACCCCTCGGGCTTGTCCTCCCACGCCTCGCCGCGACCGTAGGGGGTCAGGTCGAGCAGGCCGAGCGAGGCGTTGACCCGCTCGTTGCCGCGACCGGTGGTGGAGTAGGTCAGGAACGTTCGGTCGCCGTCGCGCAGGAAGCAGGTCAGGTACCCCATGCTGCCACCGACCGGCTCGTCCAGCCCGCGCACCGAGTACCACGGCTGGGTGTAGCCCATGAACTCCACGTAGGACGCCACCTCGTCCCAACGGCCCGTGGCCAGGACGGCGAACGACACACCGCGGGCGTTGAGGTAGACGGCGTCCTTCACGTGCCAGGCCGTGGTGGTGCAGCCCTCGCACTGCCCTTGGTGCGGCGCGCCGTCGTACCACATGTGCTTGTAGGCGACGAGCTCGTCACGCCCCTGGAACAGGTCCAGGAACGGGACCGGGCCGTCGGGACCGACGACCTCGACCGTGCCGTCGAACTCCACCATCGGCAGCCGACGACGGGCCGCGGCGATGGCGTCGCCCTCGCGGGTGTGCGCCTTCTCGCGGACCAGCAGCTCGTCCCGGGCGGCCTGCCAGGTGGCCAGGTCGACCACGGGCGGGCGGCCGGCGAGGTCGTCCGACATGATGTCCTCCGCGGTCTCTTCGGGCAGCGTCACGACCCGACCGAGCCTGCACCCGCCGCACCGGACTGACAAGTCGACCGCACGTCGCCTCGACCCGCCCTCGTCGCGATCACCGATTTCACACCTCCAGGGGGAAGAAACATGACCGAGTACCGCGATTTCGCGCCACGACAACGGTTCCGCTCCAACGTCGCCCTCTCGCCGGACGGCACGTCCGTGGCGTACGCCGCCAACTCCGACGGGCAGCACAACCTGTACGTCGCGCCGGTGTCCGGCGGTCCGGCCCGCCGGATCACCGACTACACCGAGCACGCCGTGCGTCAGGTCGCGTGGTCGCCGAACGGTCGGGAACTGCTCTACACGGCCGATTTCCGGGGCAACGAGAAGTTCCAGCTGTACCTGGTCGACGCCGAGGGAGGCACGCCCCGGCAGCTCACCGACGCCCCCGACAGCCAGCACGTGCTCGGGTCGTCCATCTTCACCTTCGACTGCCCGACGCCGTTCAGCCCGGACGGGCGCAGCGTCGTCTACGCGGGCAACGACCGTGATCCCGCCGTGCAGGACGTGCTGGTGCAGGACCTGGAGACGGGCAGCGTCCGCCGGGTCGAGTCGGTCGCGGGCACGTTGCTGCACGCCGTGTCGGTGTCACCGGACAGCCGTTGGCTGCTCACCGCCGGCAAGCACACCAACACCGACACCGACCTCGGCCTGGTCGACCTGCACGAACCGGACGCGCCGCGGCGGGTCGTCACCGAGGACGCGGCCGGGCGGATGCACGTCGGCGGGCCGTGGGCCGCGGACTCGTCCGGGTTCCTCCTGCTGCACGACCGGGGTGGCGAGTTCCGCGCGCTCGGCTCGTACTCCCTGGCCGCCGGCGTGGTCGAGGACCTGGTGACGCCGCCGTGGGACGTCGAGGCGGTGGCGGTGTCCGGCGCGGTGCGCACGTGGACGGTCAACGAGGACGGCGTCTCGCGGCTGTTCGTGCTGCGGGACGGCGAGCCGGTGACGTTGCCCGAGCTGCCGGCGGGCGTGGTGGAGTCGTTGACCGCGGTGGGCGACGTGGTGGCGAACACCCGGCCCACGCCGTGCATGGGCTCGACGCCCTCGGCGAGCGTCGCGCCACCGGGGTGCCACAACCCACATCCACCGGTAGAGCCCGTATTCCCACCCGGAGAACCGGCCGGGCCGCACCCGCACCGCGGATTCCCGGCCGGACTACCGCTTCGTCACCCGTTGAGCAGCTACTTGGTTTCCCGGAAGAGCCGCTCCGCGTCCTCGCGGTCGCCGTCGGTCGGCGCGTGGTCCAACTTCTTGGCGGCCTTGTAGACCGAGAACTCCTCGGCCGGGGGCCGCTCGATGATGTCGACGATCGGCAGGACGCCCTTTTCCACCGGCTTGGCGAACAACTTGCCGAACAGCGTGATGAAGAACCGGACCGGCGCCGGGAACTCGCCCGCGAAGCTGGTCCGCACGTAGACCGGGTTGAACAGCACGTACTTGATCTTGCCGAGGCCGTGCTGGGCGGCGAACCCGACGCCCAGCAGCTCGTTGGCGCGACGGGTCTGCGCCCACACCTCGCCACCCCGGTGCTTGGCCGTGAACTGCATGTCGTCCCAGTTCATCGCCTTGGCACCGGCACCGATGACGGCCAGGTTGACGATGACCGGAGCGGCGCTGTCGCGCATCAGCGGCGCGAGGCCGGTGCTGAGCACGAACCGGCTCAGGTAGGCCAGCGCAAACGAGTGCTCGAAGCCCTCCGCGGTGACCACCCGGTCCATCCGCAGGTACGCCGCGCACAGCACCAGCGCGTCGACGTGACCGAGCCGCTCGGTGACCTCGGCGACCACGCGCTGGTTCTCGGCGACCAGGGCGAGGTCCGCGGCGATGAAGTGGAACCGGTCACCGGCGTCGGCCTCGCGGGCGAGTTCGGCTCCCTTCTGCGCACTGCGTCCGATCACCACGACGCGGTCGCCCGCGCGCAGGCGGTGCAGCGCGAGCGCACGGCCGATGCCGTCCGTGCCGCCCGAGATGACGATGTTGCTCATGCTTCCCCCGCCCAGGGCTGGGTCGACGCATCCGGAACGTGCGCTCCGCTACGGCGGAGCGTAGCAGAATCGGAACAGGTGCTCCGCTACGCCTATGCTGGCGGCGTGGCCGTCGACTCACAGCACCCTCCACGGCGCCGGCGCCGGGATGCGGTGAACAACCGCAACCAGATCCTCGAAGCCTCCGCGGCGGTGTTCGCCGAGCGCGGGCTGTCGTTCGACGTCCGCGAGATCGCCCGCCGTGCGGGTGTCGGCATGGGCACGCTCTACCGGCACTTCCCGACCAAGGGCGCCTTGCTCGACGCGGTCCTGGACGAGGACTTCACGTCCTGGTCGGCCACGGTGGAGAACGCCGCCGCCGACCCCGACCCGTGGCTGGGCCTCGCCCGCTACCTGGAGGAATCCCTCGAACTGCTGGCCCAGCACCGGGCACTGCTGGACGGGCTGAGCGACCCGCTCGTCAGCACACCCGGCATGGACGAGTGCCGCGACCTCGCCCGACCGCTGCTCACCGGCATCGTCGACCGGGCCCGTTCAGCGGGTGTGCTGCGCCCGGACGTCACCGCGGACGACGTGTCGCTGCTGCTGATCGGGATGGGCCGGATCATCCAGCTGACCGAGGAGGCGCAACCCGGCACCTGGCGACGGCAGCTCAGCGTCGTGCTCGACGGCCTGCGCGCGACACCTCAGCCGTGATCGCGGCGGGGGCGACAACCCCTAGTCTGTCCGGTTCCGGCGACAATTCCCGCTAGGGGTTGCCCGACCTGCCACGTGGGGAAGTACTGCCGGCATGACCAAGTCGGCACTGGCCGCCGAATTCGCGACGCCGGACCGCGAGCAGTGGCTGGGCCTGGTCCAGGGCGTGCTGCGCAAGTCGGGTGCGGACTTGGGGGGTCGCCGACCACCACCACCATCCACAGTGGACGTCACGTGAGTCGGCCGGACGCCGGGTAGCCTGGGAACCTCACCGCGCCGGGAGGGGATGGACGTGCCGGGACTTCGGCGAGCGGCACTGGTCGGGGCTCTGGTGTTGGCGCTCGGCGCGTGCACCGGAGCACCCACTACCGCTCCCCCGACGACCTCGCGCACCCCAACCAGCAGCACACCACCCACCGACCGCGTGTACGTGTCGTTGGGCGACTCCTACGCCACGGGCTACCGGCCGTCGAACGTGCCCGCCGGCGGGCCCGGGTTCGCCTACCTCGTCGCCGAGCGGTCGGACCTCCAGCTGATCAACCTCGCGTGCAGCGGCGCCACGTCCGCCCAGCTGCGGGCCGAACCGGGCTGCGCTCCGGCCAACCGCGGCCCCGGCGCACCCGACCCCGCCGGACGCACCCAGCTGGACGCGGCCGTGCAGGTCCTGCGCGAGCACCAGGGACGGATCGGCCTGGTGACCGTGGTGATCGGCGGCAACGACCTCGCGCCGTGCGCCCAGGCACGCGACCCGTTGACCTGCGCGTCCCAGGCCGTGGCCGACGTCCGCGCCAACCTCGCCGCGACCCTGCCCGTCCTGCGCGAAGCCGCCGGTGACGCACCGGTCGTCGGCCTGACCTACCCGGACGTGTTCCTCGGCGCGTGGGTCTCCCCCGCGTTCCCGAACGGCCAGGACCTCGCCCGCCTGTCGGTGTCGCTGTTCCGCGACTTCTTCAACGCCGCGCTTAAGTCCGAGTACGAGAAGGTCGGCGCGAAGTTCGTCGACGTCACCGCCGCGACCGGCGGCTACGGCCCGCTGACCGAGACGACCCAGGACCCCGCCTACGGCCCGATCCCGACCCCGGTGGCGAAGGTGTGCGCCCTCACCTACTTCTGCGCGCACACCGACGTCCACCCCACCCCCGCGGGCCACGAGACGATCGCCGACGCCGTCCTCACCGCCACCGGCCGCTAACCACGTCCGCCGAACGCACCGCGCAGCCGCCGGCCGGCCAACCGCACCGGCTCGACCACCGACACCCGCACCCACCGCGCCGGCGGCACCACGACGGCCCGCCACACCCGCCCGACCACCCGGCCGATCGGCGTTACCACCACCCGCCAGACCCACCGGACCGGGACCACGACCAGCGTGCGGAACACCCGTGCCAGCACCCGCCACGCCCAAACCAGAGCGTCACCGACCACCCCACCAGCCCACGCCAACCCACGCCCCACCACTCGGAACGCCCAGACCAGCGCACGGCAGAAGAGCCGCACCACCCACCAGACCGCCCGCGCGCACCGCACGACCACTTCCCGCCACAGCCATCGCAGAGGTCGCACCGCGAGCGTCCGCCAACCCCACGCCAGCGGCACGAGCACCACGGCCCACAGCACACGCCCGACCGCCCTCGCCGCCCAGCGCAGGAAGTCGCCCAGAGCCACGTCCACCGCGCGCAACCACGGCCAGACCGGTACGAACAGCCTCCGCAACCCACGACCCACCGGCCGCAGCGCGAACCGCGCGAACGCCTCGAACACCCACCGCAGCCCGTCGCCCAACGCCCCGACCCCGCGCCCCGCGCCCCGCCAACCGCAGCACGGCTCCGATCGGCCTGATCACATAGCGCGCCAGCACCCCGCCGGTCCACCGCAGCCCGTCACCGACCAGACCCACGACCCATCGCAACCCACTGCCGACCGGCGCGAACACCCACCGCCACGCGCACCGGCCCGCCGCGCGGACCACACCCCAGACCCACCGTCCCACCACCCCCAGCGGACGCAGCACGAACCGCCGCACGGCCCGACCGACGGCCTTGACCCACTCCCACGCCAACCGCACCGGCACCACGACCACCACGGCGACGACGCGCGCCACCCACACCGCCCACCGCGGCGGCTCCACTTCGTTCACCCCGATCCGACGCACTCCGACCGCGCCCGGTGCCACGACTCGTATCATTGCCCGATGCTTGATCGGATCCAGGCCAACCCCCGCGCCGCGCGACTGCTGGCGGACGTGTTCGACTTCGACCTCGAACGCACCGATCACGTCGAACCCGCGCGCCCGTCGTGGGACGGCGAGTTCCTGCCCATCGCCGGGGACGCCTCGGGCGGCACGTTCTACCTCTGCGGCGGACCCGTGCTCTACGCGAGCTCCGAAGGCCAGGCCGGTGTCCTCGCCGCCGACCCGACGGCCGCGATCGAGCTGATCATCGGCGTGCCGACCTGGCACGACGTGGTCTCCGCCGCCCCGGACCTCGACGCCATGCGCGCCGCGTTCGAGGCGACGCACCCCGAGCTCGGTCCGGACATCGACCAGCACCAGGCCGAAGTCCGCGCGGAACTCGGGCTCGGCCCCGTGCCCGTTGACGAGTTGCTCGTCCGGCTGCGCGCGAGCGTGACCGAGCTGTCGCCGGAGTACCGGCTGCTCAACGAAGAAGGCGACGAGTACGAGCAGCTCTGACACCCGCGATAAATCCGGCGACGTCGGCCGTGACCCGCACCACAATGGCCGACGTGCCGGAGATCGAGATCGTCGTCGCCCACCGAGAACGCACGACCCTGCGCGTCGGCGACGTGTTCCTGAAGGTCGACTCCGACCAGGCACGCATCGACGTCGAGGTCGAGGCGATGGCCATGGCGCCGCTGCCGACGCCGGAAGTGCTGTGGCGCGAGCCGCCCGTGCTCGCGCTCGCCGCCGTCCCGGGCACGGCACTCGGCCGCCTCGGCGAACCGTCCACCGCGTCGTCGGCGGCCTGGGCCGCGGCGGGTGCCGCCGTCCGGCGGCTGCACGACGCACCGCTGCCGCCCTGGCCCGGTCCCAGCACCGACGAGCTCGCGTCACGGCTCGACGTCGAGTGCGAGTGGCTCGTCACGAACGACGTCCTGCCGACCGACCTGGTCACCCGCAACCGCCGGATCGCCGAAGCCGCGCTCCGGCCGTGGACACCGGTGTTCACGCACGGCGACCTGCAAGTCAGCCACGTGTTCGTGCACGACGACGAGGTCACCGGCGTGATCGACTGGTCGGAGGCGGCCCGGGGCGACGCCCTGTTCGACCTCGCCGTGCTGACGCTCGGCCACGAGGAGCACCTCGATGACGTCGTCGCAGGTTACGGCACCGACGTCGACCTCGACGTGATCCGCGGGTGGTGGTCGTTGCGCAGCCTGTCGGCGGCCCGCTGGCTGGTCGAGCACGGCTTCGACCCGTCCGCGCCGGGCTGCGAGTTCGACGTGCTGAAAGCCGCGCGCTGAACCCGGCAGGTCACGGCATCGACCCGACGACCGGTCCCGGCCGCCGGCCCGCCAGGACCCGAACGGCGCCCGTCCCGCCGACCGAGCACCTGTTCCGGCTGGTCGGCGGCACGCGCCCCCGGTCAGCCCCAGGCGCCGGCCACCTGCTTCGTGGCCGAGTTGAGGCGGTTCCACACGTTGACCGTGGCGATGGCGACCAGCAGCGCCGAGAGCTGCCGCTCGTCGTAGTGCGCCGAGGCCTCCCGCCACACCTCGTCCGACACCGGGTCGGGCCGGTCGGACAGCCGGGTCACGGCCTCGGCCAGCGCGAGCGCCGCGCGCTCCGCGTCCGTGTAGTACGGCGCGTCCCGCCACGCGCCAACCGAGAAGATCCGCTCGTCGGTCTCGCCGCCCTTGCGCAGCGCCTTCCAGTGCATGTCGACGCACACGCTGCACCCGTTGATCTGCGAAGCCCGCAGGTTGACCAGCTCCATCAGCGACTCCGACAGCCCGGCCTGCTTGGCGGTCTCACCCAGCGTGACCAGCGCCTTCATCGTGCCGGGCAGGACCGTGACCGGGTGGTTCATCCGTGCTTGCATGGTCTCTCGTTCTCCTGTCACATCGTGTTCGTCCGATCCGTCATCCCCCTGACGGATCGAGCACGGAGGATGTGACAGTGATCGACAACGACTTTCTCGCGACCCGCTTCGAGGCCGACCGGGGCCACCTCAAGGCGGTCGCGTACCGGGTGCTCGGCTCGATGAGCGAGGCCGAGGACGCGGTGCAGGAGACGTGGGTGCGGCTGCAGCGCTCGGACACCGGGGACGTCGCCAACCTCACCGGCTGGCTGACCACCGTCGTCGGCCGGGTGTGCCTGGACATGCTGCGCTCCCGCGCGTCGCGGCGCGAGGACCCGCTGGACGTGCGGCTGCCGGACCCGATCGTGGACCCGGCGGACGGCGGCGACCCCGAGCACGAGGCGGTGCTGGCCGACTCGGTCGGGCTGGCGCTGCTCGTGGTGCTGGACACCCTCACACCGGCCGAACGGCTGGCGTTCGTGCTGCACGACCTGTTCGCCGTGCCGTTCGACGACATCGCCCCGATCGTCGGCCGCACCCCCGCCGCCGCGCGCCAGTTGGCCAGCCGGGCCCGCCGGCGGGTCCAGGGAGGCGCGCCGGTGCCCGACGACCTGCCCCGTCAGCGCGAGGTGGTGGACGCGTTCACCGCCGCCGCCCGGGGTGGCGACTTCGAGGCGCTGCTCGCGGTCCTCGACCCGGACGTGGTGCTGCGCGTCGACTTCGGCGCCCTGAAGCCGGACCTGACGGCTGTGGTGCGCGGTGCCGAGGAGGTCGCGCGGCGGGCGCTGATGTTCCGGCAGCCGGCGGGCGTCAGCTTCCGGGTCCTGGTCAACGGCGGGATGGGCATCCTCACCGCGCCCGGCGGCACGCCGGCGTCGGTCATGGGCTTCACGGTCAGCGGTGGCCGGATCGTCGCGATCGACGTGCTGGCCGACCCGGAGCGGCTGGCCGGGCTGGACCTGTCGGCGCTCGACCTCCCGGGAGGCCGCTGACGACGGCGCGGCGATCTGCCAACCCGGGCGATCGGACCCGGCGAGCCGGAACGACTAGGGTGGGTGGCCGGACCAGCGACGAGGATCTGCACAGCATGGCGCACTCACCCCACCCGTCCCGGCCGGTCCGCGTGGTCCTGGTGGAGGACCACCACATGGTGGCCGAGGCGATCCGGCTGGCGTGGGCGGGCTCGGCCGACGTCGAGGTCGTGGCCACGGTCGGCTCGGTGGCCGCCGCGCTGGCCGAGACCCGGCGGCACCGCCCCGACGTGGTGTTGCTGGACCGCCGGCTGCCCGACGGCGACGGCCTGGACGCGATCGCGGGCTTCGCGGAGTGGGACGCGCGGGTGCTGGTGCTGACCGGCGAGGCGACGGTGTCCGTCGCCGCCCGGGCCGCCGAGTCCGGTGCGGCGGGGCTGGTGCTCAAGTCGGCGCGGCTGGAGGAGCTGACCGACGCCGTGCTGCGGGTGGCGGCCGGTGAGGTCGTCTTCGACGGCGGCCTGCTCGGCGGGGTGCTGGACAAGCTCACCGGGCGCGCCAACGACGGCCGGGTGGCCCTCACCGTGCGCGAGCGCGAGACGTTGCTGCTCATGGCGGAGGGCGCGAGCACGGAGGAGATCGGCGAACGCATGGGCGTGGCCCGCAACACCGTCCGCAACCACGTGCAGCGCGTGCTGGAGAAGCTGGGCGCCCGGTCGAAGCTGGAAGCGGTGGCCATCGCCCGCCGCGACGGCCTGCTCGACTGACCCCGACGGGCCCGCCTAGTGCAGACGCACCAGTCCCGACGGTGTCCGTGCGTCTGGTCACCGACCGCGCGATACCGCAGAGTGCCACCGTGGACCTCTCGGTGTCTGGCCAGGTAGCGCGGTTCAGCGCGCCGATCGACCGGGGCGCGGCGGGACTGGCCCGCGATTTCGTCCGCAAGACCCTGGCCGACCTGAACTACACCGGTGACCACAGCGATGTCGTGCTCGTCGTGTCGGAACTGGTGTCCAACGCCCTGCGGCACACCGCCACCAACCCGCTGATCCGGCTGGCGGGCGACGCGCGCCGGCTCCGGATCGAGGTCGCCGACGGCAGCCCGGTGCTGCCGCGCCTGCGGCTGTCGGCCACCGTCGGCGGGTGGGGCCTGCAGCTCGTCCAGCAGCTGACCACGGACTGGGGTGCGCACCCCGAGCCCGGCGGCAAGGTCGTCTGGTGCGAGATGACCGCTGAGACCGGCACGCCCTGACGGTGGGGCGCAGGTCCGTGGCACCCCGGCAGACCATGGTGCACAGTGGCGCCATGCCCGCTGATCACCCCGCCGAGCCCGACTTCGAACCACCGGCCCCGGACGCGTACCGCCTGATCGTGGACAGCGTGGTGGACTACGCGATCTTCATGCTGGACCCCACCGGGCGGATCGTGACCTGGAACGCGGGCGCGGAGCGGATCAAGGGCTACCGGCCCGAAGACATCCTCGGCAAGCACTTCTCGATCTTCTACCCGTCCGTCGACCTCGAAGCGCGCAAGCCCTGGTACGAGCTGGAGGTCGCCGCCGAGGTCGGCCGGTTCGAGGACGAGGGCTGGCGGCTGCGCAAGGACGGCACCCGCTTTTGGGCCAACGTCATCATCACCGCCCTGTTCGACGAGTCGGGGCAGCTGCGCGGGTTCGCCAAGGTCACCCGCGACATGACCGAGCGGATGCGCGCCGAGGAGGCGCTGAAGTCCAGCGAGGAGCGGTTCCGGCTGCTCGTGCACGGCGTGCTGGACTACGCCATCTTCATGCTGGACCCGGCGGGCCGGGTGATCAGCTGGAACGCGGGCGCGGAGCGGATCAAGGGCTACTCGGCCGACGACATCCTGGGCGAGCACTTCTCGGTGTTCTACCCACCCGAGGACCTGGTGACGCGCAAGCCGTGGCGCGAGCTGGAAGTGGCCGTGGACTCGGGCCGGTTCGAGGACGAGGGCTGGCGGCTGCGCAAGGACGGCACCCGGTTCTGGGCCAACGTGGTCATCACCGCCCTGTTCGACGAGTCGGGGCAGCTGCGCGGGTTCGCCAAGGTCACCCGCGACATGACCGAACGACGGCGGGTCGAGCAGACGTTGACCGAGCAGCGCAGGCTGGTCGGCCACCTGGTGGAGGCGCAGGAGCTGGAACGGCGGCGCATCGCCTGGGACGTGCACGACGATTCGATCCAGTCCATGGTCGCCGTGGGCATGCGGCTGCAGCTGCTGGCCAACCGGCTGCCCGAGGAGGAGGCCGCGGTCGTGCGGCAGCTGGACGAGGCGGTGCGGGCGTCCATCGGCAGGCTGCGCAACCTGGTGTTCCGGCTGCGCCCGCCCGAGCTCGACCGGCACAGCCTGGTCGAGGCCCTGGACCGCTACCTCACCGACGTCGCCGGCTCGTGGGGCATGACCTACCGGCTGCGGCACGAACTGGACCACGAGCCGCCCGCCGAGTCCGCGATCACGATCTTCCGCATCTGCCAGGAGGCGCTGACCAACATCCGCAAGCACGCCCGGGCGTCCCAGGTCGACGTGTCGTTGACCTCGACGGACGGCGGCACGCTGGTGGAGATCGCCGACGACGGTGTCGGCGTGGGCGACGACGTCGAGGCGCCGTCCGACGACCACTTCGGCGTGATCGAGATGCGGGAGCGCGCGGAGACCGCGGGCGGCTGGTGGTCGGTGGGCAGGAGCCCTCGCGGTGGTTCGGTGGTGAGGTTCTGGATCCCGACCACGCCGAGGGGTGAGCCGTGACGGACCCGAAGCTCAGCGTGGTGATCTCGGACGACGACCCGATGATCCGGGAGGCGCTGCGCGAGGTGCTCGACGCCGAGCCGGACTTCGAGGTCGTCGCGGTGGCTCGGGACGCCGATGAGGCGATCGCGCTGGTCGAGCGCCACGCACCCGCCGTCGTCGTGCTCGACCTGCGGATGCCCGGCGGTGGCGGTGGCCGTGCCGCGCGGGAGATCAGGCTCCGGTCGCCGAACACCGGGATCCTCGCGCTGTCCGCCTTCGCCGACCACGACGCGTTCCACGAGATCGAGTCGGCCGGTGTCGGCGAACACCTCGTCAAAGGGGGGTCGAACCACGACATCGTCGCGGCCGTCCGCCGGTTGGGACGACCGGGACGCGGGTGAACGCGGGGGGCGCGGTGGCGAGTCGACCTGGTAGAACTGAGGACCGACATGTCAGCGCACCGAGGAGTCGTCGTGGCCGAGCCGATGGGACAGCCCTCACCGATCCTCGACATCAACGTCACCCGCACAGGTGACGTGCTCGCCGTCGCCGTGACGGGCGAACTGGACATCGACACCGTTCCCGAGGTCCGCGCCGCGATCTCGTCCGGCCTGTCCGACCCCACGTCCGCCCTGGTGCTCGACCTGTCCGAGATCGGCTTCTTCAGCTCCGCCGGCTTGTCACTACTGCTGGAGACCCGCGGTCGCGTCGGCACCCTGGCCATCGTGGCGACCCAACGTGCCGTGCTGAGGCCGATCCAGTTGACCTCCATCGCGCCGCTGCTGAACGTGTTCGGATCGGTCGACGGGGCATTGGCGTCGATCCCTTCCGTGCAGGGCGCCGGCCAGCCGAAATAGCCATCCACCGAAGGTCGGCGGGGCCGAAAGGGCTGCCCGGACTGCCCTGAAGGGCGCCGTCATGTTGGCATGAACGGGCCAACCTCGACCGAACCCGGCCGTCGCCGCGCGCCCTGACGGTTTCCTGGAGCTTCCGGATCCACCCGGAAGCCAGGGGGAAACACATGACGAAACGTTCACTCGGCGTGCTGGCGGCGGGGGCCGCCGCCGCGCTGCTGCTGGGCGGTCAGCCCGCCGCCGCGGCCGAACCGCGGGCCGTCCCGCTGATCCAACCCGACCCGCTGCTGATGTTCCCGGCGAACCCGGCCAAGACCGACTGGATCGCGGTCGACCGCAACCGCAAGGCGAAAGCCCAGGCACGGCAGCAGCGCACGACCACGCAGACCGCCCTGCCGTACCAGGAGAAGGAACCGGCGGGCACGCAGGGCGCCAACGACACCCCGACGACCGCCGAGCACATCGCGGGCTTCGGCACCCGCGCCAACTCGAAGGTCGCGCTGACCGGCGACATCAGGGCCGACGACACGGTACCGACCGTGCCGCCCGCCGCCGAGACCAACGACGCGATCGGCCTCGCCGCCGACACCGGCATCTCCGGCACCCGCCGCGCGGTCCGCACCAGCGGCACCATCGGCGACGGCCCGCACGGCAGCGCCGGCGACGGCACCGGCGACTTCGACTTCTACCGGCTCGACGGCGGCGCCACCGGCATGACGTTCACCGCGCGCACGTCCACGCCGACCGGCGGCCTCGACACGCTGCTCGCGCTGTGGGACGGCGACGGCGTCCTGTGGGCCCTCAACGGCGACAACGGCGGCTCGACCGACTCGGCCATCACGATGGCCATCCCACCCGGCCGGACCCTGTACCTCATGGTCGGCTCCGACCCCGCCCTGCTCCCGCGTGACCCCGACACACCGGGCACCGGCGGCGGCGTGTTCACCGAGGGCCCCTACGACCTGCTGATCACCAGCGGCAAGAGCGGCGGCGACCTCGACTACTACTCGTTCGACCTGCGCGCGGGCGACGTGCTGGGCGCGTCCGTGGCGGGCGGCGGCACCCGGCTCGCCGTCCACGACCCGGCCGGTCGCGAGGTGTTCGGCTCCTCGCAGGACCTCACCAACTACTTCGCCGTCGACTCGCCCATGCCCGGCGGCGGCAACGCCGTGGTGGACTTCGTCGTCCCGGCGGACGGCCGCTACCGGCTCGGCGTCGAAGCGGGCGAGGGACCGTACGACATCAAGCTCGAAGCGTTCCGACCTGGCACGGAGACCGCGCCGCGCGGCTCGGTGCACACGATCTTCCTGGACTTCGACGGCGCCAGGGTGAACACGTCGATCTTCGGCCTGGGCGGCGGCCTGCGCGACCTCTCCCCCTTGTCGAGCTTCCTGCCGAGGTGGGGTCTCACCGCGGCCGACGAACGCGCGTTGATCACCGCGATCACCGCGACCGTGCGGGAGAACCTGGAACGGGACATGAAGGCCAAGGGCGTCAACCCGCGGTTCGCGCTGCGGGTGCTCAACAGCCGCGACCACGCCGACCCGTGGGGCCGGCCGAACGTCAGCCGGGTCGTGGTCGGCGGCACCATCGCCGAGTCGGGCATCCCGACCGTCGGCATCGCGCAGTCCATCGACGCGGGCAACTTCGGCCGAGAGGAGACCGCGCTGGTGCTGCTCGACGAGATCAGCGCACCGGCCGGACCGGCGGTGTCGTTGAACACCTACGTCGGCCCGGGCAGCGACAAGGTCGCGTTCATCGGCCGCGCGGTCGGCAACATCACCAGCCACGAGGCCGGGCACATGTCGGGCAGCTGGCACACCAGCGGGCTCAACGACGTGCACGGCGTCATGGATCCCGGCGGCAACCCGGCCATCATGTTCGCGGTGGGCCCGGACGGCGTCGGCGGCACGGCCGACGACACCGACCTCGACTTCCACGAGGACCAGCTGAGCCCGGCCGAGGGCTTCACCGGCGTCGAGGACACCGTCACCCGCACCGCCTGGGCGTTCGTCCGGGGCACCGGCTGACCCCGTCGGTGGGCGCGGCCCTCCTGGACCGCGCCCACCATGGTCCCGCGTTCACCCGACGCGGCATCATCCGTGCCGTCACCGGGCGGTCACCGACCGCCGTCCTTACCGTTGGGCCGAACCCGAGGAGGCCCGATGGACCGGCGCGCTTTCCACCGATCACTGCTGCTGACGACCGTCGCCGCGCCTTTGGTGACCGCCGGCCCCGCGCACGCCCGACCGGCACGGGGCGTGCCGCGCCGCACGGTGGTCGAGTGGGGGCTGCCGCTCGCGGAGCAGACGCACGAACTCGTCAAGGTCCCCGGGCTGCCGCTGGTCGTGGTCTCGCAGATGTCCAACAGCCACCTGGTGAAGGTCCGGCTCGACCCGACCGGCGAGCAGGTCGTCGCGGCTCGGGCGCACCCGCTGGGTGAGGTGGACGACATGCTGCACGGCCTGGCGGTGTCGCAGCGCTACCCCGGGCTGGTCTGGGCCACCCACCAGACGGGCAACCGGCTGCTGCTGGTCGACCCCAACGGCCCGGACGTCGACGCACCGCCCCGCGTGGTGCGGACGATCGGCATCCCGGGCGACGGCGTGGGACCGCACTACGTCGGCGAGTACGGCGACGAGCTGTGGGTGAGCCTGAAGGTCAGCAACCACGTGCTGTCGATCGACCACACCGACCCGTCCCGCTTCCAGCTCTACGCGGCGCGCCCGAACCCGATCTTCGTCGCCCGGCACCCCGAGTCCGGCGAGTTCTACGCCAGCCAGGACGACTCCAGCCAGATCCTGCGCATCCTGCCCGGCACCCACCTCGCCACCCAGCTCGACGTACCGCAGGACGCGGGACGCACGCCGGTGGGCTTGGTGGCCGGTCCGACGGGCCTGTGGGTCGCGTTGCTGGGCACCACCGAGCACGGCACCGGCACGTTCGGCCGCATCGACGCCGAGGGCCGGACCACGTGGTTCAAGCTGGTGTCCTCCGAGGTCGCCGACGCGGGCCTGCTGCACATCGCGTTCGACCCGTCGGGCCGGCCGAGCGCGTGGCTGCTCGGCTCGACGATCATCTGCGACGACGTGCTGGACGTGGTCGTGCGGGTCACGTTCGACCCCTCCTACACGCACGTCGTCGGCGAGGAGGTCACCGTCCTGCCGACCCAGCACTGCAAGGCCCACCGCCTGCTGCCGCTCGCCCGCAGCCTGATGGTCACCGAGCTGACCAGCTCCACCCTCGCCCAGCTGTCCACCGAGTCGTGGGACCGCCCCACCGACCCCGCGCCGGGCGACCCGAGCTGACGGACCCGGACGACCCGCCCGAAGTTCGATAGGTTTCCGAAACTTTTCACCGGCACCTCGGCGGCGCCGCGCCGGACAATGGCCGCACCAGCACGGACGCGGTTGAGGCGGATTTGCCCCGACGAATTTTCGCAAGGTTGCGAGAACCCTTTCGCAACCTTGCGAGAATTATTGACAACGCGGCGGAGTCGGCCGAACACTGTCGGCATCGACAGACCCTGAACCGATGTCGATCGGGTCACCCACCCGCGGCCCCGGTGCTGACCGTGAAAGGCAATCGCGGTCGGACATCACGCCGCAGTGTACGACACCGCAGTGCCGCGGCCGCCCTTTCCGGCCGCACTTCCGCCTGCCGGTTTCCGCACGTCGGGTGGCCCCTCGCTGGCCTCAACGAGGAGGAAGCACACCAATGGACGACAACGCCCCTGCGCACCCGATCAGCCGCAGGATGTTCATCGGCGGCGCCGGAGCCTTGGCGCTCTCGTCCGGGCTGATCCTGCCCGGCACCGCCCACGCCCAGACCGTCACCACGAACCAGACGGGTAACCACAACGGTTACTACTACTCGTTCTGGACCGACGCCCAGAACACCGTCTCCATGACGATGGGGTCGGGCGGGCAGTACAGCACCTCGTGGCGCAACACCGGCAACTTCGTGTGCGGCAAGGGCTGGAGCACCGGGTCCCGCCGGACCGTGCGCTACTCGGGCAGCTTCAACCCGTCGGGCAACGGCTACCTGTGCCTCTACGGCTGGACGTCCGGCCCGCTCGTCGAGTACTACATCGTCGACAGCTGGGGCAACTACCGGCCCACGGGCACGCACCGGGGCACGGTCACCAGCGACGGCGGCACGTACGACATCTACCACACGATGCGCTACAACGCCCCGTCCGTGGAAGGCACCAAGACGTTCGCCCAGTTCTGGAGCGTCCGCCGGCAGAAGAGGGTCGGCGGCACCATCACCACCGGCAACCACTTCGACGCGTGGAGCCGGGCCGGCATGCAGCTGGGCAGCTTCCGCTACTACATGATCATGGCGACCGAGGGCTACCAGAGCAGCGGCAACTCCAACATCACGGTGAGCTAGGGAATTCCACGACCGGTGGCGCGGCGGTAGCGGAGCCGCCGCGCCACTTCCCGTTTTCCCACACCGTTTCTTACCCGCCGGCGGCGATCCGTCGGTATCGTCTTCGCCATGACCGTGCCCGGTGACTTACTCGGCGGCGACCCGGCCGAGGTCGAGCGAGGGCTGGACCAGTGGGTCGCCGGATTCGAACGCCGGGCCGAGGCCTACCAGCAGCTCCACCAGCGGGTCGAGGGTGTGCGGATCAGCGCCACCAGCCCGAACGGCGTCGTCACGGTGACCGTGGACGCCGAGGGTTCGCTGGTCGACGCGAAGTTCACCGACCAACTCGGCCGCACCACGCCCGACGAGCTGAGCCGCCAACTGCTGCTCGCCGTCAACCAGGCGAAAGCGCAGATCACCCCGCGGGTCCGGGAGATCGCCGGCGACACCCTCGGCGAGGACGGCGCCGAGCGGATCGCCGGCTACTACGCGCAGAAGTTCACCGCGACCGTCGAACCGCCACCACGCCCACCACGCCCACACCGGCCACCCGACGACGACTCCGTCGAGGACTCGGTCTTCGACAGCGACTGACGGGAGGGATCATGGCCGGCTTCGAGGTGACCAGCGGCGAGCTGAACGCCCACGCGGGCAAGGTCGACGCGCACGCGCAGAGCCTGGGCACCGCGGCGGACGCGGCCGACCAGGTGATGCCCGACGGCGCGTACGGCATCCTCTGCCAGTTCCTGCCGCCGCTGTTCAACGACGTGGAAGCCGCCGCGCACGATGCGCTCACGGCCGCCCGCGACGGCTTGCGGACCGTGGCCGACAACCTGCGCGACACCGCGGCCGACTACGACTCCGAGGACCTCAACACCGTGCGGACCTTCACCGCCATCGAAGGCGGCCTGCGGTGACCGGCAACCCGTTGGTCGCGCCGGAGCAGGACTCCACCAAGTCCTACACGGGCATCGGCATCGCCGAGTCGGTCAGCGACCTGGTGCAGGGCATCGAGAGCGGCAACTGGGTCGACATCGGGCTGGGCGCGGCGGGCACCGGCCTGGAAGCCCTCAGCATCGTCATGGACCCGTTCGGCTCGATCGCGTCCAACCTCGTGTCGTTCATCATCGAGCACGTCGGCCCGCTGCGCGAAGCGCTGGACAAGCTCGCCGGCAACGCCGACGCCGTGGCCGCGCACGCCCGGACGTGGAAGAACATCGCGACCGCGGTCGGCGAGGTGCACTCCGCGTACGGCGCGGAGCACACCGCCGACACCGCCGGCTGGTCCGGCAAGGCCGCCGACGCCTACCGCGCCCGCGCCGCGGACATCGTGGCGGTGATCGGCGCGGCGGCACAGGCCGCCTCCGGACTGGGCAGCGCGGTGGAGATGGCCGGCGTGGTCGTCGGCGTGGTCCGCGAGACCGTGCGCGACCTGATCGCCGACCTGGTGGGACGCCTCGCGGTGTGGGCGGCGGAAGCGTTGACGATCATCGGCCTGCCCGCCGCCGCGGTCCAGGCCTCGGCCGCCGCGGCCAAGTGGGCGGCGCGGATCGCGCAGCTCGTCAAGCAGCTCATGCGCACCATGCAGAAGCTCATGCCGCTGCTGCGCCGCCTCGGCGACCTGTTCAAGCAGATCCGCAAGAAGATGGACGACCTGCGCCGCCGCGGCGGCAACGGCAACAAGCCGCCGGACGAACCCGGCAAGAAGCCGACGCCCAGCGGCGACGGACCCACCGGACCCTCCCGCTCGCCCGACCCCAACGCCGAACCGGGCGGCACGCGCACCGAGATCGACCCGAAGCACGACGCGGACACCAAGCGGTCGCTGCAACGGGAGAACGAGTCCGCGACCACCCTCGCCCGCGCCGGCTACGACGTCGAGCAGAACCCGAACGTCCCCGGCCCCAAGAACCCGGACTACCGGATCGAAGGCCGGATCTTCGACAACATCGCACCGGTCACGGGCAACCCGCGCAACATCCACAGCCGGATCGCGGAGAAGGTCGCCGACGGCCAGACCGACCGGGTCGTGCTCAACCTCGCCGACAGCCCGGTCGACGTGGAGCGGCTGCGGAGCCAGATGCGCGACTGGCCGATCGAGGGACTCAAGGAAGTCATCGTCATCGACCGCAACGGCTCCGTGCTCCACTTGTACCCCTAGGATTGCCCAGTGTCCATTTCGTACAGTCTCGCGCTCGTCACACCGCACCCGGCGGCGCACGTCGCCGACGCGCTGCGCGAGGTCGGTGTCGCCGCCGGGCTCCTCGCCCCGTCGACCACCGGCGAGCGCCTGCTCGGCGAGGACGCGGTGACGTCCGGCGGCACGTGGCTGCGCGTCGTGCCGGACAAGCCCCAGCCGTGGAACCCGGTGCTGGACGTCCTCGGCGCCCCGCCCACCGTCCGCGTCGCCTACCGCCTGGCCAAGACCGACATCAACGCCCAACAGGACGACGTCGTGCGCCTGGCGCTCGGGCTGCTGGCGAAGATCCCGGGTGACGCGGTGCTGCACCACGACTTCGAGACCATCTGGCTGGTGCGACGCGGCGGTGAACTGGTGCTCAGCGAACGGGACGACCTCTGGCCGCCCCACCGCCGCGTCCTGCTGAACCAGCCCTACCGGCGCGAGACCACCGTGTTCCCGGAAGACTGAAACAGCCCGTCGAGCACCTCCGCGAACGCACGGGGCCGCACCAGCGGTCCCAGGTGATCCAAGCCCGGCACTTCCCGCAGCCGTCCCGCCGGCAGTTCGGCGCACGCCGCCGCGAGCGACTCCCCCGTCACCACGACCGACTCCGCACCGCGCAGGAACACCGTCGGACACCGCACGAGCGGCAACGCCTCGCGCCACGGGCACGAGATCGCCGTCCGGAACAGGTGCGCCTCCACCTCCGGCGCACACCGCAACCGCACCCGCCCGTCCGGTCCGTCGGCCAGCCCCGACTCGACGTAGTCCGCGAGCACCTCGGGCGCGAGCAGGGACAGCGGCGGCCGTGCCGACCACCGGGCGAGCGCGTCGGCACGGGACGGGAACACCGCGCGCCGCCGTGCCGCGGCCTCGGCGAACGCCGGGTCGTGGTGGGTCGCGAGGATCGGTTCGAAGCAGATCAGCAGGTCGAACGTGCCCGGCGCACGTGCCTCGGCCAGCAGCAGCGACGTCGCGCCCAACGAGTGGCCCACGCCGATCAGCGGCCCGGGTCCCGCTGCCTTGGTCGCGTCGAGGACGTCGTCGGCGAACACGCCCCAGTCCGCGTCGTCGGCCAGGGGCGGCGCGTCACCGTGGCCGCGCAGGTCGACCGCCACCGCGCGCAACGGTGTCCGCAGGTTTTTCACACACGACCGCCAGACCAGCCCGGTAAAACCCGCCGCATGGCAGAACAATGCCGTCCGAATGGACTCGTCCGTTTGTCGGCGATGATCGAGCGAGTACGGCTTGTACCGGGAAAAAGCGAGGTCCGCGACGTCGTCCACGATTCCCTTCGGTACTCCGATTCAAGGGCTGGTGCACCCGCCGGACAGCATCTACGATCAGCGCCGGTAACGATCCAGTCGCCGCGAGGCGGGTTGTCGTCACCGGTTTTCCGCACGGCAACCACTGATTCACCGCGGTCGATCCCCACCATAGTGGAATGGACGGCCGAAGAGGCGGTCGGCGCGACGCCACCGCTGCGCGCGGGCACCACCCCACCCCTGTCGTGCTCGACCGGCGCACCGACGTGCCGCGTCGGGACGATTCCCATTCGGTGAAGGGCGCAGTTGTGAACCCGACCCCGGTACCGGGCTTGGTCTCGGTCGTCATGTTGGTCCGCAACCGCCTGGAGTACACGCGCCGGGCGTTGGCCTCCCTCGCCCGCGCGTCCGGTGACTTCGAGATCGTCGTGGTGGACAACGGGTCCGACGACGGCACCGCCGAGTACCTGGCCGCGCTGGACCACCCGCACCCGCTGACCGTCCTGCGCCACGACGACGACCGCGGCGGCAGCGAACGGCGCAACGTCGGCGCGGCGGTGGCCCGCGGCGAGTTCCTGTTCTTCCTCGACAACGACGTGCTGGTCGATGACACCGACGTCGTCGAGGTGCTCGCCGCCGAACTGGCCACCGACCCGGGCCTGGGCGCCGTGTCGCCGTTGCTGCTCTACCCCGGTGACGGCGCGCTGGTGCAGTGCGCGGGCGGCGCGTCCACCGCCGACGGCCGCATCGGGCCCGTCGGGCGCGGCCAGCGGCTCGGTCCGCGACACCGCGAGCACCGCGAGCAGTCGTGGGCGCCCACCGCCGCGCTGATGGTGCGGCACGACTCGTTCCGCCGGGTCGGCGGGTTCGACGAGTCGTTCGACCCGGTCTCGCTGTGCGAGGACGTCGACCTGTGCTGCCGGCTGCGTGCCGACGGCGAACGGCTGCGCTACGTCGGGTCGGTGGCGATGCGGCACTTCGAGGGCACCACGTTCAACCACGTCGGCCACGACAAGCTGCCCATCTGGAAACGCCACATGCGCGTGATCCGCAGCCGTTGGGCCGAACCTTTCGCCGCCGGACCCACCCACACCGCCGCCGACCTGGAGTGGGTGCCGGTCCAGAAGGACTACACCGACCTGGACCGGCCGCGGGTGTCGGTGCTCGCCGACCCGGACTCCGCCTCGGCGGACCTGAGCTTCTTCGCCAGCGACCGCGTGCTGGCCACCGCCGAACCGGCCGACGTCCGGGTCGTGCTCGTCGGCGCCGACCCGGTGCCCGCCGTGCGCGGTGTGCGGGTCGTCGGCGTGGCCGATCCCGACTTGCGCGTGCTGCTGCCCGCCGCCCGCGCCCACGGTGCGCCCTGGGCGCTGCGGGACGGCACACGGCTGGTGGAGACGGTGCCCGCGGAGGGGGTCGTGGTGCGTGCGCCGGACACCGCGGCGGCGCTGACGGCGTTGCGCCGGGGACTGCACGTGCTGCTGGGCAAGTACGCCGTGGACGACCTGGCGGGTCTGGTCGACGCCGCCCGGCAGGCGCCCGGCCGGTGCTCGGTCGACCTGCCGTGGGCGCACCACCCGCAGCTGGTCGAAGTGGGCAAGGCCGTCGCCGAAGGCCGCGCCGAGGGCTTCACCGTGCGGCTGGAGCAGCCCGAGGGCCGTGACGTCGTCACCGAACTCGGCCCCGACGCGCTGGACGCCGTCGAACGGGTGCTCGGCGTGCCCGTGACCGACCTGAAGACCGTCACCGCGACCCGCTCCCGGGTTCGCGCCGTGGCGGTGGCCGGCAGCCTGACCGGGACGATCGAACTCGGCTGGGGCGAACCCCGCTTCCACCTCTCGGTCACCGGCATCACGGCGACCGCGGACCTCGTCGCCGCACCGGTGAGCGGCGCGTACGCGGACTTCGTCGGCGCGCTGCGGGGCGGACCGACGCCGTTGACGGACCTGGACGCCGTCGCCGGCCTGTTCGACGTGGTGCTGGAGTGGCGTGCGGAAGTGGCCGCGCTCCTCGGTTTGTGACCCTTCCCGCCCTCCTGGCGGGCCCGAGTAGGGAGAACCCTGGGATGAACCTGGTCGACGTGCTGCGTGCCGGAGCCGACGCCGGAGGGTGGCTGGACCACCCGGCCTACGAGATCGACGGCGCCATGCTGACGCACGCCGACGTGTACGACGGTGCGGGCCGCGTCGCCGGTGGCCTGGTCGGCGCGGGCGTGCGGCCCGGTGACCGGGTCGCGCTCGTGCTGGACGACGGTCCGGACTTCGTCCTGAGCTTCCTGGGCGCCGCGCACGCCGGCGCGGTGGCCGTCCCGATCAACCCCCGGCTGCACACCGACGAACTGCACCAGGTGCTGCGTGCCGCCGCACCGGCACTCGTCGTGGTCAAACCCGGCTTCGCGGTCGAGGGGTTCCAGGTGACCACGTTCGCCGAACTCGAAGCCACCCAGGCCGTCCCCGTGACGCCGCGCACCGCGGACGACCAGGTGTATGCCACGTTCACCTCGGGCACCACCGGCGTGCCCCGACTGGTGCCGCAGCTGCACGGCGACCCGATCATCCACCACCGGTCGTTCGCCGTGCCCGCGCTGGAACTCGGACCGGACGACGTCGTGCACTCGGTGTCGAAGATGTACTTCGCCTACGGCCTGAGCAACTCCCTGTTCTTCCCGCTGCTCAGCGGCAGCCGCGTCGTGCTGAACCCACAGGCGCCCCTGGTGGACGACGTGCTGGCGATCGTGGACAAGTACAACGTCACCGCGCTGTTCGCCGTGCCGACGTTCTACAGCAGGCTCATCGCCCAGCCCGGCAGCGAACGGCTGGCCAACCTCCGCATCGCCGCCACCGGGGGCGAAGTCCTCTCCCCCGCGCTGGAGGAGCGCCTGATGGAGGTCCTCGGCGACCGCCTGCTCAACGGCATCGGCACCACCGAAGTCGGCCAGGCGTTCACCCACAACACCCGCGCCGCACGCCGTTCCGGCACCGCCGGCCGTCCGCTGCCGCCCTACGAAGTGCGCATCGTGGACGACCACGGCGACCTCGTCGAACCGGACGTCATCGGCCGCCTTCAGGTCCGCGGCCCCACGATCACCCTCGGCGTCGACGAGAACGGCAAGGCCCTGCGCACCACCGACTGGTACGCCACCGGCGACCTGGCCTCGGTCGACCCCGACGGCTACGTGCGCGTGACCGGCCGGCTGGACGACATCGAGAACGTCGGCGGCATCAAAGTCCACCCGCTGGAAGTCGAACACCTCCTGGCCAGTCACCCACTGGTCCGCGAGGCCGCCGTCTGCGCCGTCACCAACGCCGACCAGTCGGTCCAACTCCGGGCCTACGTCGTGCGCACCGACGGCCCACTCGAAGACGACGACCTGGCCACCGCCCTGACCACCCTGACCCGCCAACACCTGACCGCGTACAAGGTGCCGCGCAGAATCGTCTTCGTACCGTCCTTGCCGCGCACCGGATCGGGCAAACTACGCCGCCACGTCGTCCGAACCTGGAAACCCTGACCCGAAGCCGACGCCATAACCACACCGCCGCCACCGACTAATACCCGACCCGCACGAAACCCGAGCACCAAAAACCGCTCCCCCATTCCTCACCCACCCCCGCTCCACACCTGCCGCCCTCACATCACCCTGCGACAGACGTCGACATCCCATCAACCACCCCAGCGACGCCCAAAAGTGTCATCGACACATTCCGTAAACCCACATCACCCAACCCGGACCGGTCCCACGCCCACCCGGACCCCAGGACCGGCCCCAGCCCGACCACAGCACCCCACTACCGCGGATCAGGACGCTGCGCCTCCATGCTCGCCGCCCGCGCAACAAGCGCACTGGCCGCCGCATGCGCCCTGTCCAACCCGACAGCCAGCAGCGTAGCCCGGATAACCGAGACCGGAACGCGGTTCCTCAGCGCCAGCGAAGTGCGCTCAGTCTCGATGTCGAGCCGAGTCGCAACATCCGCCGGAAGCATCACCGGCACCAGATCCGTCACGTCGTCATAGATCAGAGGAGGAACTTCATTAGTCACCGCGCCAGCGTCGCCGGTCAGATCAACAAATACCAGTGCCCAATAGGCTGACGATGCAGCACCCCACGACCGAGTGTCCCAACCTCACACCTCCTCCACCCCCAACACCGCACCTCAACCTCCCCCCAACCACCATCAACCCAACCCCCACGGGTCCCACCACCTCCCGATCTCCACCCTCCCACCACCACCCCCACCGACCACCAACCCAACACCACCTCCCTGACCAGCCCAAACCGCCTCCAGACCCCCCGATTTGGACCACGGAAGACGATCATGTAATCTATGCGCACACCACGGCGAGAGCCGAGTCCGGGTGGCGGAATGGCAGACGCGCTAGCTTGAGGTGCTAGTCCCCGCAAGGGGGTGGGGGTTCAAGTCCCCCCTCGGACACCAAAACGGCTGAGATCTCAGCCGCCGAAGTCCACGCAGAGTCACAAGTTGACCACTCTGCGTGGACTTCTTTGCGTCTGTGGCGGGATCTCGGCCTCTGCGACTCTCAAAAGAGGGCTAGATGATCTTACCAACGGTGTTGACGGTGCGGCAGTTACCACGGTTGCGGCTGAAATCCCAGCAGGCTGAATCGGCGGTGCTGTCATGAAAGAACGCGCTGTTCCCTTGTTCGTCCCACCGGCCGTGCGCCCGAAGATGGCGCCGCAGCCGCAGCACTTTCCGGCACTTCCTCGACGTTGTGAGGACACCGACCTGCGGTTGGCGATCACGCGCGTCGATCACTCGGGTCGCGTCGGCGACCGGTGGCTGATCGACGCACTCGGATGGCAGCCCGGTGATCGCCACGAGGTGGTGGTGACGCCTGATGGTGCGGTCGTATCGGTCGACCCAGAAGGTTCATACCGCATCGACAAGCGCCGCCACGTGTTCTTGCCCGCTGCTGTCCGGCAGGGGTTGGGCGTGGCCACGAACGACCGTGTGGTCCTGGTTGCCCGCCTTGAGATCGCCACGCTGACCATCCACGCGACCTCAACGATCGCCGACCTGATCCTGCAGCACTACGTCACCCAGGAGGCATCCCGTGGCTGGTGACTTCGACAAGGCGGAGCTGGTACGTCGTCTCCTCTCCGAGCTGGGCGTCACGTTGTCGGATCTGTCCGCAAGGGCGGTCCCCACCGTTGCCGAGTACATGCCGCAGGTACGGGCGGCGGCATCGAACTGGCAGCTGAAGGCATACCAGGCGCACTGGCGACGAGCAGAGGTCAACCTCTGTCGCCGACGGGTGAATGCTGACCCAGTACGGGCGGGCGAAAATGGACCCACTCCCTGACAGTGGGGAGTGATCAACGTGGAGGACTGGGCGGAGATCCGCCGGTTGCACCGGGCCGAGGGCATGCCGATCAGGGCGATCGCCCGCAGGCTCGGTCTCGGCCGGAACACCGTGCGTCGGGCGTTGGCGGCGCAGGGCCCGCCGCGGTACCGGCGGCCGGTGAAGGGCTCGATCGTGGACGCGGTCGAGCCGCGGATCCGGGAGTTGCTCGCGGACTGGCCGACGATGCCGGTGCCGGTGATCGCGGAACGGATCGGCTGGCGGCACGGCATGACGGTGCTCAAGGACCGGGTCCGGGAGTTGCGGCCGTTGTTCACGCCGCCGGACCCGGCCTCGCGGACCAGTTACGAGCCGGGTGAGTTGGCGCAGTGCGACCTGTGGTTCCCGCCGGTCGACGTTCCGCTCGGGTTCGGGCAGTCGGGTCGTCCGCCGGTGTTGGTCATGGTGTCGGCCTACTCGCGGGTGTTCACCGCGCGGATGATCCCGTCCCGGCGGTCGGCGGACCTGTTGGCCGGGCAGTGGGCGTTGCTGAGCGGGTTCGGGCGGGCCCCGAGGGCGCTGGTCTGGGACAACGAGTCCGCGGTCGGGCAGTGGCGGGGTGGTCGGCCGGTGTTGACCGAGGCGATGAACGCCTTCCGGGGGACGTTGGGCATCGCCGTGATCCAGTGCCGCCCTGCCGATCCGGAGGCGAAAGGCCTGGTCGAAAGAGCGAACGGCTATCTGGAGACCTCGTTCCTGCCGGGGCGGGGATTCGTCGACCCCGCCGACTTCAACGCGCAGTTGGTCGAGTGGCTGGTGCGGGCCAACAGCCGGCGGCACCGGAGCCTGGGGTGCCGGCCGGTGGACCGGTGGGAGGCCGACCGGGCCGCCATGGTCGAGTTGCCGCCGGTGGCCCCGGCGGTCGGGTGGAGGTCGAGCGTCCGGCTGCCGCGTGACCACTACGTCCGGCTGGACTCCAACGACTACTCGGTGCATCCCGACGTGATCGGCCGCCGGGTCGAGGTCGTCGCGGACCTCGAACGGGTGACCGTCACCTGCCAGGGCCGCCTCGTCGCCGCGCACCAGCGGTGCTGGGCCGATCACCAGAGCCTCACCGACCCCGACCACGCGGCCGCCGCGGCCGGGCTTCGGGCGGCCCGTCGACGGGCCGCCGTCCGCCCGGTCGACACCGCGGTCGAGCACCGCGCCCTGACCGACTACGACCGGGCTCTCGGCATCGACGACGCCAACGCGGGTCAGGGGGTGGCGTGATGGCCGCCAAAGCCACCGGCGCCGCCGCGACCGGGCGCGACACGGCCTCCGAGATCGCCTATCTGACCAGGGCGTTGAAGGCACCCTCGCTGGCCGACGCGGTCGACAGGTTGGCGGATCGGGCACGGACGGAGGGCTGGACGCACGAGGAGTTCCTGGCCGCGTGTCTGCAACGCGAGGTCGCCGCCCGTGAGTCCCACGGCGGTGAGGGTCGGGTGCGTGCCGCCCGGTTCCCGTCACGCAAGTCGTTGGAGGAGTTCGACTTCGATCATCAACGCTCGTTGAAACGCGACACGATCACGCACCTGGGAACCCTGGACTTCATCACCGCCCGGGAGAATGTCGTCTTCCTCGGGCCGCCCGGCACCGGCAAGACGCACCTGTCGATCGGGCTGGGGATTCGGGCCTGCCAGGCCGGGCACCGGGTCGCGTTCGCCACCGCGGCGCAGTGGGTCGCAAGGTTGGCCGACTCCCATCACGCCGGACGACTCCAGGAGGAACTGGTCAAACTCGGTCGCGTCCCGTTGCTGGTCGTGGACGAGGTCGGCTACATCCCGTTCGAGGCCGAGGCCGCCAACCTGTTCTTCCAACTGGTCTCGTCCCGCTACGAGCGGGCGAGCCTGATCGTCACCAGCAACAAGCCCTTCGGCCGGTGGGGCGAGGTCTTCGGCGACGACGTCGTCGCCGCGGCCATGATCGACCGGCTGGTCCACCACGCCGAGGTCATCTCGATCAAGGGCGACAGCTACCGGCTCAAGGACCGCGACCTCGGCCGCGTCCCCGCGGCCAGGACCAACGACTGAAGATCGACAAGGAGTGGGGTGGGTCCATTTTCAGACGGCGCTGCTGGGTCCACATTCGAGCGCCGTTGACAGACGCGTGTGGTAGCCCGGAGGGAGGTCGGTGGGATGACACGCACCCCGGGACCACGACGCAACAGGACATCCCCGACGCAACGAGACCGAGACGGAACGAGCGGGAGGTCATCCTGCTGATCTGCCCGTCCGGCGAGGACGCTTTCAAGCTTTCAANCCGGCTCAAGGACCGCGACCTCGGCCGCGTCCCCGCGGCCAGGACCAACGACTGAAGATCGACAAGGAGTGGGGTGGGTCCATTTTCAGACGGCGCTGCTGGGTCCACATTCGAGCGCCGTTGACAGACGCGTGTGGTAGCCCGGAGGGAGGTCGGTGGGATGACACGCACCCCGGGACCACGACGCAACAGGACATCCCCGACGCAACGAGACCGAGACGGAACGAGCGGGAGGTCATCCTGCTGATCTGCCCGTCCGGCGAGGACGCTTTCAAGCTTTCAAGCTTTCAAGCTCCGAGCTATCGAGCTATCGAGCTATCGAGCCTTCACACCCTCAGGCGACTACGGCGGGCTCGGGCAGGGGGAACAGACCGAGGAAGCGCTCGACGCGCTCCCGGTTGCCGGTGAGCTTGATGTCCCCCTGCTCGATCGCCTCCGACAGCCCGCGCCCGCTCCAGATCAGCGCGTTGAGCGTCACCGGGTCGGTCTCGATGACGGCCTGCGGGTGGTCCAGGTCGCCACGCATGATCCAGATCCGGTCCGCCGAGAGCTGCACCCGGAACGAGTCCTCGCCCAGGCGCAGCACCAGGTCGGCGGTGAAGCCGTCGGCGCGGCTGGGGTCGAACAGCGTCTTCAGCGCGAGCATCAGCGAGTCCACGCTGATCGCGGCGTCGTGCCGCAGTGACGGCGACCGGCCGCCCCAGCGCCCGAGCGAGGTGATGACGGGCTCCAGCTCCTGCCCCCACTCCGTCAGCTCGTACACCCAGGCAGCGGCGGGCGGCGGCAGCTTGCGGCGCCGGACCACGCCGAACTCCTCCAGCTCGCGCAGCCGGTGCGACAGCACGTTGGGGCTCGCCCCCGGCATGCCGGTCCGCAGGTCGGTGAACCGCTTCGGTCCGAACAGCAGCTCGCGCACGATCAACAACGCCCAGCGCTCCCCCACCAAGTCGAGGGCGTGAGCGGTCGCGCACCCGTCGTCGTACTTGCGCTTGGTCGCCATGACCCCACTCTACCAGCGGAAGTCCTCTGTACGCCGTCTATGGTTGTGTTTTAGGACTAGATGCTAGTACCGTTCTACCGAACGAGTTGTTTTCAGGACCGACCAGTCCTAGGAGAGCGGATGTCCAGTCAACGGAGCGACCAGCCATCACCGACGCCGGACTCGGTCGAACCGCCGGATCCGCGCCGCTGGAAAGCGCTGGCCCTGCTCGGCACGGCGTTCTTCATGGTCATCCTGGACGCGACGATCGTCCTCACGGCGATCCCGTCCATCCAGGAGGACCTGAACTTCGACGTCGCCGGCGTGCAGTGGGTGCTCACCGGCTACGTGATCACCTTCGGCGGCCTCATGCTGTTCTTCGGCCGGGTCGCCGACCTCATGGGACGCCGAGGGGTCTTCCTCGCCGGCACGGCCTTGTTCGTGGTCTCGTCGCTGCTGTGCGGCGTCGCGTGGGCCCCCTGGGTGCTCATCGCCGCCCGCGTGGTCCAGGGCATCTCGGCCGCGATCATGGCTCCCACGGCGCTGTCGATCGTCGTGTCCGTCTTCCGCGACCCCGCCGAGCGCAACCAGGCGCTGGGCGTGTGGGGTGCGCTGGGCGGCATCGGCGCCACGGCGGGCCTGCTGCTGGGCGGCGTCATCACCTCCGGCATCAGCTGGGAGTGGATCTTCTTCATCAACGTCCCGGTCGGCATCGCGATCTTCCTGCTCGTGCCGGCCCTGATCAGCGAGTCCAAGGAGCGGGTCGCGGTCCGCAAGTTCGACGTGGCCGGCGCCATCACCGTCACCGCCGCGCTCGTGCTGATGATCTACGCGATCATCAACGCGCCCGAGGTCGGCTGGGGCAGCACCGGCACCATCGTCCAACTGGTCGCCGCGGCCGTGCTGATGGTGCTGTTCATCGTCATCGAGTCCCGCTCGGCGGCGCCGCTGGTGCCGCTGCGGATCTTCAAGCTGCGCACCCTCACCGCGGGTAACCTGACGATCTTCGCGGTCGGCCTCACCGTCGACGGCATGCTGTTCCCGCTGACGCTCTACGTCCAGGACGTGCTGGACTACTCGGCGCTGCAGTTCGGCCTCACCAGCGCCGTCATGACCGTGATGTCCATCGTCGGCGCGTTCGCGGGCCAGGCGGCGGTCACCAAGCTCGGCCTGCGCCCGATCGGCGTGCCCGCGCTGCTGCTGATCGCGGTCGGCACCGGTCTGCTGATCACCGTGTCGGCCAACGGCACCTTCTGGGGTGACCTGTTCTGGGGTCTGCTGATCTTCGGCCCCGGTATGGGCGCGGCGTTCGTCGCGTCGCAGATCGCCGCCCTCGACGGTGTCGCCGAAGAGGAGTCCGGCCTGGCCGCGGGCCTGGTGGACACCTCGTTCAACATCGGCAGCGCCCTGGGCATCGCGATCGTCACCTCGGTCGCCCTGTCCGTCTCGAAGGGCTTCGCGACCGACGACCCCAAGATCGCCCTCACCGAAGGCCTGCAGTCCGCGTTCCTGGTCGCCACGGTGTTCGCGGTGCTGGGCCTGCTCGCCGCGTTCCTGCTCCCCGGGAAGACCCCCGACCCGGCGGGAGCGGACGCGGGCGCGGAGGCGGCGTTGGCGTCCAAGAAGGACTGACGTCCGCCGCCCGGAGTCGCGCGGGTGGACCGGGGCACGGCCCACCCGCGCGGCTCGCCGTCAGATCACCATCGAGAGGAACGACATGAGCACGCACGTGATCCAGTACACCGCCAAGAGCACGGAGACGGCCGACGAGAACCAGGAGCTGGTCGAGCGGATCTTCACCGAGCTCAACGCCCAGGACCCGGGCGGCATGCGGTACGCCACCTTCCGGCTCGCGGACGGCGTGACCTTCGTGCACGTCGTCATCCACGAGACCGACGACAACCCGCTGGACGACATCGCCGCGTTCGCCGACTTCCAGAAGGGCTTCGGTGACCGCGTCGGCGGCCCGCCGTCGTTCAGCGACGCGACGCTCGTCGGTTCCTACCGGTTCGCCGGGTAGCAGGGGCCGAGCGCGGACGTCGGCCCGCCTCGGCACGCGCCGGGTGAGGCGGGCCGACCGTTCCGCACCACCGCCCGGGCCACCCGGGCGTCATCGCAAGACCGTCCTCACCCTGGGCAGGTGTACCCGTGGCGAGCAAGCGCAAGTACGAGGAGAGTTGTGCGGCCGCCCACGCGCTCGACCTCGTCGGCGAGCGGTGGGCGCTGCTGGTGGTCCGCGAGCTGTTGTTCGGTCCCAAGAGGTTCACCGACCTGCGCAGCGGGATACCGGGCGCGAGCCCGGACGTGCTGTCGCAGCGCCTGCGGCAGTTGGAGAACTCCGGTGTGGTCCGGCGTCGCAGGCTGCCGCGGCCCGCGTCGACGCGGGTCTACGACCTGACCGCCTGGGGCCGCGAGCTGGAACCGGTGATCGTCGGGTTCGGCCGGTGGGGCGGGCGGTCGCCCGTGCTCGACCGGCACGCCGCCATCGGCGCCGATGCCGTGATGCTCGCGTTCAAGAGCCTGTTCGAGCCGCGGCTGGCCGCCGGGTTCGCCGTCGACGCGTTCCTGCGGGTCGGTGGCGACGGGTTCCGGGTCGCGGTGTCCGACGGCGCCATCGACGTGGACCGGGGCGACGCCGCGGGCGCGGACGCGGTGGTCGTGACCGATCCCGGGTCGCTGCACGAAGTCGTGTGGGGCGCCCGGCGGCTGGAAGACGCCGAAGCGGCGGGCGAGATCGCCGTGCGGGGTGACCGCGACGGGTTCGTGCGGCTGCTCGCCGTGCTGGTCCCACCCGAACCAGCCGTGGTCGACAACAGGGAAGACGACAACCGGGAAGACACCGTCCCCGTCGCGTAACGGCGCTCGCCGCCACGGCCGCCTATCGCGTTTGACAGGAGTGCCAAGGTGGTTGTCGTGGAGCGAAACGACAGTGCCGCGAACACGATCCTCCGCCTCGCCGGCCTGGCCACACCGATGGCGCTCCGGGTCGCGGTGACCCTGGGCCTGCCGGACCGCCTGCTCGGCGACGGCGCGACCACCGAGGACCTCGCGGTCGAGCTGGACGTCGACCCGGTCGCGCTCGGCCTCCTGCTGAACCACCTCACGACGCTCGACATCGTCGAGCGCACCCCCACCGGTTACCGGACGACGGCGTTCGGTGAGCACCTCCGCGCCGACGCCGACAACCGCCTGACCGACCTGCTGCACCTGGACACCGCCGGCGGTCGCGCCGAGCTTGCCCACGTCGACCTCGTCCACAGCGTCCGCACCGGGCAGGCGGCCTACCCGCGCCGCTACGGCCGTGACTTCTACACCGACCTGGACGACCAGCCGCACCTGCGCGAGTCGTTCGACCGGCAGATGGCCCGCCGGTTCCGCGACCAGGTCCCGCGGATCGTCGCGGGCGTCGACTGGTCCCGCTTCGCCACGATCGTGGACGTGGGCGGTGGCGCGGGCGGCCTGCTCGTCGCGATCCTGACCGCCCACCCGGACGTGCACGGCCACCTGGTCGACCTCGACCGGACCGCCGCCGAGGCCCGCCGCACGTTCAGCGCCCACGGCCTCGACGGGCGGGCGCGGGTCACGGCGGGGAGCTTCTTCGACCCGCTCCCGGCCGGGGCGGACGCCTACCTGCTGGTCGACGTCCTCCACAACTGGGACGACGAACACGCGCACCGCATCCTGGGCCGGTGCGCGGAGGCCGCGCGGCCGGACGGGCGGATCCTGGTCGTCGAAGGGGTCGGCGGCCTGCGGGCCGACAGCGAGAGCGACCTGGCCATGCTGGTGATCTTCGGTGGCCGGGAGCGCCACCTCGAGGAGTTCCGCGTGCTCGGCGCGGCGCACGACCTGGGTCTCGACTCCGTCACCGAGCTGACCGATCACCGCTGCCTGCTCGAGTTCCAGCTCGCCGGAGGCCGCTGAACACGTCACTCGATCGTGTGACAAAGCGGTTCTCGCAGGCGAGCGGCCGGGGTGGACCGCTTGACAGCCCGCGAACGGAGTCGCCAACCTCGACCACGGCGGCGACCGGGGGGAAGTCGCCGCCGATCGCTTTTCGACGTGATATCGGGGGGAATCATGTCGGTGACCGCTCGCACCGCGGGTGCGGAGCAGCGCGGAGTCGGGAACCTGGTCGAACGACTGGAAGGCCTCGCCCGCGACGGGGGTTGGCTGGACCGGCCCGCCTACCACGTCGGCGCCGAGAGCTACCGGTTCGCCGACGTCTACGAGGGCGCGGGCCGGGCCGCCGCCGCGTACACCGCGCGCGGACTCGGCGCGGGCAGCCGGATCGCGTTGCTCCTGCCGGACGGGATCGACCTGGTGTGGGCGTTCCTCGGCGCCCTGCGGATCGGCGCGGTCGCCGTGCCGGTGAACTCGACCATGCACCCGGACGAGGTGCGCCGCGCGATCCGGATCGCCGAGCCGGACGCCGTCGTGGCCGAAGAGGACCCGGGCGGTCCGGCGGTCGCCGTGATCGCGCCCGAGGACCTGCGGGCGGACGGTGTCGTGCCGTACGCGCCGACCACGCCCGACACCCCGGCGTACGCGGTGTTCACGTCCGGCACCACGGGTGACCCGAAGCTGTGCTTCCACACCCACGGCGACCCGGGCGTGTACGAGCGGGCAATCGGGTCGGTCGTCGGCATCACGCCGGACGACGTCACGTTCTCGGTGTCGCGGATGTACTTCGCCTACGGGCTGGGCAACTCGCTGTTCTTCCCGCTGCACGGTGGCGGCACGACGGTGCTGTCACCGGAACGCGCCACCGAGGACGATGCGCTGCGGATCATCGAGGACCACGGCGTGACGGTGTTCTACGGCCAGCCGAGCTTCTACGCCCGGCTGGTGCGCCACCCCGACCACGGGCTGCTGTCCGGGCTGCGGCTGGCGCTGGTCGCCGGCGAGGTGCTGCCGGACGTGTTGGAGTCACGGCTGCGGCGGGTGCTCGGCGAGCGGCTGCTGAACATCTTCGGCACCACGGAGATCGGGCACGCAGTGGTGGCCAACGCGACCGGCCACCACCGTGATCACACGATCGGGCGGGTCCTGCCGCCGTACCGGCTGCGGATCGTGGACGGGGCGGGGGCTGAGGTGCCACCGGGCGTGCCGGGTGCGCTGGAGGTGGCAGGCCCGTCGATCGCGCCGGGCGTCGCACGGGGTGGCGATCCGCCGTCGCGTGCCGGGGATTCCTGGTACGCCACCGGTGACGCGGCCACCGTGGACGAGGACGGGTACGTGCGGCTGCACGGCCGGTTGGACGACGTGGAGATCGTCGGCGGCCAGAACGTGCACCCGGCGGAGACCGAGGACTTCCTGATGCGGCACCCCGACGTGCGCGAGGCGGCGGTGTGCTCGGCGCGGCGCGAGACCGGTGTCACGACCCTGCGCGCCTTCGTGGCGCTGGCCGACCACGCGTCGCCGGACAAGGTGCGCGCCGAACTGCTGGCGGGCGCGCACGCGGCCCTGACCTGGTACAAGGTGCCGGACGACGTGGTGTTCGTGGCCGAGTTGCCCCGCACGCCGACCGGGAAGCTGCGCCGGCGTGAGCTGCGCGCGCTGGCAGGGGGGTGAACCGGTGGCACAGGTCCGGGTCGGGCAGGTCGGTGTGAACGGGAAGGCCGCGGCGGCGGTCGTGGTCACCATGGTGCTGTGGGCGTCGGCGTTCGTCGGCATCCGGTACGCGGGGCAGCACTTCGAGCCGGGGTCGCTGGCGCTGGGCCGGTTGCTGGTCGGTGCGATCGCGCTCGGCGCCGTCGCCGCGGTGCGCGGTGTCGGCGTGCCGCCGAGGGCGGCCTGGCCGGGGATCATCGGCTCCGGGGTGTTCTGGTTCGCGTTGTACATGGTGGCGCTGAACTGGGGTGAGCGGCACGCGGACGCCGGGACGGCGGCGCTGATCGTCGGTGTCGGCCCGATCCTGGTGGCGTTCCTGGCCGGGTGGCTGCTCCGCGAGGGCTTCCCGGCCCGGCTGCTGGCGGGGTTGGCGATCGCGTTCGCGGGCGTCGCGGCGGCCGGGCTCGGCGACGGTGGCGGCGGCTCGACGACCCGGGGTGTGCTGCTCTGCCTCGTCGCGGCGGCCGGGTACGCGGTCGGGGTGGTGGCGCAGAAGCCGGCGCTGCGGCACGCGTCCGCCCTGCAGGCGACGACGTACGGCTGCATCGTCGGCGCGATCGTGTGCCTGCCGTTCGGCGGTCAGCTCCTCGGCGACCTGCGCGACGCGCCGGCGAGCGCGACGGTGTCGGTGGTGTACCTGGGGTTGCTGCCGACCGCGCTGGCGTTCTACACGTGGGCGTACGCGCTCTCCCACATGACCACGGGCAAGCTCGGCGCCACGACGTACCTGGTGCCCGCGATCGTCGTGCTGCTGTCGTGGGCGCTGCTGGACGAGGTGCCGGATCTGGTGGCGTTGGCGGGCGGCGCGCTGTGCCTGGTCGGTGTCGCCGTGTCACGCGGCACACCGCGCCCCGCCGTCCCGGCGTCGAGGTGAACGTCACTCAGCGGGCGCCGTGCCGACCCCGATCAACGTGGTGGCGTCGAGTTCGCCGATACCCCCGTCGCGCAACGAGGACAGGTACAGCTCGCGAACGGTGTCGACGGTCTCCGGCGCGAGCTCGGCCAGGGCACCCCGGAAACCGGACCCGAGGACCACCAGCCAGGCGACCTCCGGCGTCATGGTGAGCCGGAGCTCGTTGACCTTCACCTCCACTTCGGACAGACCGAGCCCGGTCAGCCACTCGGCGTACGGCTCCGCCTGGTTGATCTCGTCGATCAGGTGCGGCGCCCGCTCCGGTGCGGGCTCGGTGGCGGTGGCCTCGGCGACCGCCAGCCTCAGGTGCCGACCGGCGGCGACCATCGAGTCACCCCGCCAGATGGTGAAGGCGACCCGCCCACCCGGCCGCGCCATGCCGATCGAGCTTTCCGTGCCGGCGGTCATGTCGGGGAAGAAGAAGATGCCCAGCGCCGACACGACCACGTCGTAGCCGCGACCGTCCCAAGCGGTGACGTCGGCCTGGTGCGCGTGCAGCTGCGGCAGCCCGGCCGCGTTCCCGCGCAACTCCTCGACCATCGGACCCGAGATGTCGACGGCGTCCACGACACCGTCCGGCCCGACCAGCCGTGCGGCGGGCACGGCCGAAGCGCCGGTGCCGCAACAGGCGTCGAGCACGCGGTCACCGGCCCCCGGCCCCGCGGCCGCCACCGTCGCCTCACCGATCGGGCTCCACAGGTAGCGGCCCAGCGCGGTGAAGTCCGTCGCGGCGGCGTCGAACGCCCGCCGGGTTTACTCGTTTCGCGATCCACTCGACATGGCCGCACGATAACCGCTGCCGCCGGAGATCGCGGCCTGACGCCAATCAGTCCCTTGGCCGAGGCCGGCTCTCATCGACCGGGACTTCGAAACGCCGCGCTAGATCCGGCCGGTCGTCGACACCAGCCTCACGACCTCGTGCGGTGGCCGTGCGGACGCGCGCCGCTCCGCCTCCCGGTAACCGTCGCCGTAGACCGGGTCCGGGTTGGACGACAGCCGGTCCAGGTAGTACCGGGCCAGTCGGCCGCCGCGGTGGCGCAGCCACCAGCTCGCGACCAGTTCGCAGAGCCCTTCCTCCTCACGGGCGCCCCGGATGCCCGCACCGGGGCAGAGCGCGAGCCAGGCGTGGCCCATCTCGTGCGCGAGCACCTGGCCGAACTGCGTGGCGGGCATCCCGGACACCACCAGCAGGCGCGTCACCTGGCTCGTCCCCCCCGCTGTGCACGACGCTGGTCAAGCCGTGCACGGACGTGCCGGCGAGCTGTCCGAGGTGGTCGGGGGAGGTCAGTTCGACCCGGACCCGGTTCGGCAGCCGGATGCCGTAGGAGTGCAGCAGGGGTCGGACCAGGCTCACCACCGCACCGACGTCGGACTGCCGGTCCACGGCCCAGGCCGAGCAGCGCCCGCACCTGGTCCTGCCGTCGTCCAGCACGGTCCGGGCGCGCACGCCGGAGCCGCCCGTGGCCGCCGAGCAGCTCCAACACCGGGCACCGCGGGAACACGCGTGGCACATCGACTCCCCGAAGTGGTCCACCGCCCACGAGAAGCCCACTCCGTTACCGCACACGACACACACGTCGCCGGCGTTCACGGCTAAGCTCGCCTGATGAGAGCGGACGTGGTACTCGCCCGCTGCCGCCAGGGGTCCGCGCTGTACAGGCTCAGGGTGGAGCAGCACCCCGACTCCTGGTACGCGAACTGGGCCTTCGCGATCGACGAGGCCAAGGCCCGTGGCGAGCGGTACGACGCCACCACCATCGACGGCGGCCTGCGGATCGGTGAGGGATTCCCCGGTTGTCCCCGGTGCACCGCCGACTCCTTCGTCCAGTGCGGCTCGTGCGGTCGCCTGAGCTGCTGGGTGTCCGGTTCCTACTGGCACTGCCAGTGGTCGCCGTGCACGTCGTCCGGGAACCCCAGCGGGGCGATCCGCACGTTCAGCGCGCACGGCGACCACTGACTACTGCTCGATCACCGCGCTGACGGCGTTGAACTCGATCTGCGAGCCCGGCACCAGCGCGACCGACCGCCCCGGCGCGACGGGGGTCGCGACCTGCGAACCGGGTGGCGTCACGAACCACGGCAGCGTGCTCAGGTTCTTCAACCCGTACCTGTCCTGCTCGGGGTGCTTCGCGACCTCGGCCAGCGGCGGATCGGTCAGCACCACGTCACCGCGCCGGTTCACGTGGTGGGCGTACAACTTGGTGTCGCGGTCCAGCACGACGGTCCGCCGGCCGTCGATGACGAGCTTCATGGGCACCTGCATGGGCTTCCGGCAACCCCAGCAGGTCGCCGCGCGCCTGGTGGCGCAGTAGAAGTTCTCCCGCTTGCAGTGCGGGCACGCGAAGATCGCGTCCAACGTCGCCGAGATCGCCGCCTCCCACTCGCCGAACGTCGGGCGGCGCGCCGGATCCGCCAGCCCGGCGGTGAACACCTTCGTGAAGATGTCCCGGACGGCCTGCGGGTAGAGGTCCCAGAAGATCCGCGCGTTCACGTGCACGCCGGGTATGGGGCGGTTGCTCGCGTCGTGCGGGTCGAAGATGAACACCGGCTGGGTGCCGTAGATCCGGCGCATCGCGGCCGCGTCGAACACGTGGATGCGCGACTCGGCCTCGCCCTGCAGCGGGTGGTCGTTCATCAGCAGCAGGAAGAGCAGGACCGCCATCGAGAAGCTGTCGGTCAGCGCGGACGGCTTCTTCTCGTTGCGCACGATCTCCGGTGCCATGAACCGGGGTGTGCCGAGCACCCTGGGCGCGGTGCGCGAGGAACCGACGTTGTCGTTGTCGCAGATCAGGATGTCACCGGTGCGGGGTTCGACGAACAGGTTCCCGTCGGAGATGTCGCAGTAGAACAAGCCCTTGGCCTGCAACGCCTTGAACGCCGACACGGTGTGCCCGGCGGCCTGCACCAGCTGCCGGAACCTCATCGGGACCTTGCGCCCGAGCACTCGCGTCAGGCCGACGTAGTCCGGCGGCCGCAACGGCATCACGTACCCGAACTCGCCGTCCTTGAACACGATGTCCTCGGGCCAGAGGAACTTCGCCGACGGTGCGTGCTCGTTCACCAGGTAGGTGATGTTCCGGCGCAGCTCGTCGGTCTGGAACGGCGGCAGGTACCACTTGATCGCGACGACCCGGCCGTCCGGGGTCCGCCCCTCCCGGACCTCGCCCTGACCGCCCGCGCCGAGCACGTCCCCGACCGTGATCGGCGTACCGGACTCGCTGTCGAGCCGCTCACCGGCCTTGATCATCGCCGGTCACGCCCCTTCCCGTGTTCGTCTGCGCGGACTCGTCCGGCGCCACGTCCGCTTCGGCGAGGTCGGTGTCGACCCGCGTGCGGGCGAGCCCGGTGGTGGGGTTGTGGATGCTCACGCCGGGCCGGTCCTCGGGCACCTGCTCGAGGTCTTCGGAGGCCGGCTCCGCGATCTCCGCGGGCGGCGAGGCGGCCTCGCGCTCCGCGGACTCCGCCGCCACGTCCACGGCACCCGTCGATTCGGGGAGCACCTGCACCGAGGCCGGTGGAGCCTCGTCGCGGTGGTCGGTCGGCACCTCGCCCGCCCAGGCCAGCGCGACGCTCATGTCGTCCCCGCTGCCCCTGCGCGAGATCTCGGGCAGCCAGCGTTCCAGGTCGTCGACGAACACCGACCTGCCCCGCCCGTCGCGCGTCGGCCCGCCCGCCGCCCTGGCGCGCTCCGCGACGTCCTGGCAGAACTGGAAGAACCCCCGTTCCTCGCGGTAGGAGTTCACCACCCCGTCGGTCGTCAGCACGATCGCGGACGGCACGTGACCGTGGTCGAGCGGGATCGTGCCGACCCGGATGCCGTCCGGCGCGTTGTCGTCGCACAGCGACGGGGTCATGTTGCCGATCGCCTCCGGTGGCGGCGGCACCAGGTAGCTCGCCTGGCCGCCGACGATCTTCACCAGCGCACCGTCGCCGAGTTGGACCCAGTGGAGTGAATCGGGGCCCACGATCACGCCCAGCACCGTCGTGCCGTACGCCTTCGCCTGCCAGCTCCCGAGCTTCGGCAGGTCCCACCGCGGGTCGTCGGGCAGGGGCAGCGGGCCCAGCTCCGCGGGCGTCGGCGCCGTCCACTGCCCCGCGTACTGCGCGAACCCGCGCAGCTGCCAGAACAGCTGCTCGGTCTGGGCGAGCCCGTTGTGCTCGGCGAACTTGGTGACGAACCGGATGATCCCGCGTTCACCGCCCTGCCTGCCCGGCAGCACCGGTGGCTCGGCCACGAGGTCGGCGTGCACCATCGCCCGCCACGTCGGGACGACGTGACTGGTCTCCTGCTCCCACAAGGCGTGCAGGTCACCCGGGTCGACGCTCTCCCGCGCGGCGCGCACGCGCTCGTGGAAGGCGAGGAACACCTCCCTCATGGTCTGCACGGCCAGCTGCGCGCCGCGATCGCTGCGGAAGTGGCGCTCCGAGCCGTGGCCGTCCGCGACGACGACGAACGCCCACTTGCCGTCGTCGAGCACCCGGCTGTCGCTGTAGTCCTGGCAGCTGATCCCGTCGCGGACGTGGGAGGCGCCCAACGCCGAGTGGTGGGCGGCCCGCCAGTTCCGCTGCTGTCTTCTCCCCCTGCCCTTCAGGGCGTCGACCACCTGGTTCACGACGTTCACCAGACGAGGTCCTCGGCCGAGGTGGTGGGCGGTGGCGGAGGCGGCGGCGGTGTGCCGAGGAACTGCGTGCCCACCGGCTGGCTCGCGGGCGAGGAGGCCGACTTGAGCACGGTCGTGGACGCGTACTTGATGAACTGGACGAGGTCGCGGGGGTTGCGCGCGGTCAGCGGTTCGATCTCGGGGTGCGCGATGAACTGGCGCAGCACGTCGAGGTCCGCGTCCGGGCCGATCCCGATCGCGATGCGGATGGCCCGCTTGCCCCACGGCTGGTCCATCAGCGCGCGCAGCCCGCTGTCGATGTCGTCGGTGGGCTGGCCGTCCGACACCAGCACGATCACCGGTGGCAGGCCGCGCTCGGGCATGTTGTCCACGGACAGCTCCGCGGCCATGGCCTTCATCGCGGCGCCCATGTCGGTGATGCCGCTGACCGAGACGTCGGCCCAGCTGAAATCGGCGAGCGGCACGGGTCGCGGCGTCATCCAGCGGTAGCCGGTGCTGAACGTCATCGCGCGGACCTCGACCGCGGCGTGCGGGTTCTCGTCGGCGGAGGCGACCATCTCCGGCAGGGTTTCGCGGATGGCGTGGTTGAGCTGGCCGATCTTCTGGCCGGCCATGGAGCCCGACACGTCGAGCATCCAGAAGAAGCGGAGCGGTCGGTGGGAGATGGCCCCACCGGGCAGATCGGAAGTCACGGGGAACTCCTGTCCGGGGCGTGCGTCGATCAGGTTCGTGCGTTCGGGGGCGGTCGGGGGTCAGCAGTCCTCCACGGGGACGGTGTTCAAGGGCCCGTGGCGGCCTTCGATCATGGGGTAGACGTTGACGGTGATGGACCCGTCGGGCTTGCCTTCCTTGGGGTTGCCACCCCAGAACGCCCGGCTGGCCACCAGGCCGCCGTCGTCGCGGTGCGAGAACGCGCCGAGCCTGGGCAGGATCTCGGCGTTGAACGCCTTCGCCCGGTCCGCTCCGCTGGTCGGCTGGTCGGCGACGCCGAAGGACAGCACGACGCCCGCCCTGCGCCCGTTGAGGTCGGGCTGGGACAAGCGGGCCACCACCTGGTCCTCGACGGCCTTGAGGTGGGCGTCCCGCTCCGGTGACGCGCGCCCCGTCAGCAGGGTCGGGTCGGCGGTGACCCGGAAGCAGATGAACGCGCTGTCCACGCCGGGCGGCGGTGTCGACGTGGTCGTGGTCGTCGTGGTCTTGGTGGAGGTAGTAGGGGTGCTCACCGCGCCGCCGGTCTGCGTCGCGAGGAAGATGACGACGAGCACCAGCAGGGAGTCGGCGAAGATCCAGCCGACCACACCCACGAGGTTGGACCCGCTCTCCGCACGGCGCTTCACCGCGTCAGCCCGCCCGTCCCGACCCGCGCCGCCACCACCGCCGCCTGACCTGGCTGTCGAGTTCGACCACGCGGGTCATCGCCTCGACCACCCGGCGGCTCTGCTGGGCGCTGTCGGCCAGTTCCACCGACACCGCGTGGAGTTCCGGGAGCAGCAGCGCCGGGGCGGCGCGCAGGTCGTCCACCGCGCGTTGGAGTGCCTGCGCGGCCTTGACCGCGGACTCGTCGAACTTGACGAACGAGTCACCGACCTGGCCCGCCGCGGCACGGCGCTCCTCCAACTCGCGGTCCAGGGCGACGACCACGGACTTGCGCAGGTGTTCCATCTGCGCCGGGAGGTCGGCGACCACGGTCCGCAGCACGGCTTCGGTTTCCTTGGCCAACTTCGCGGTGCGGTTGGCGGCCGTGGCGGCGGCCAACGGGTTGTCGGCGAGCACGCCCAGTTCCTGCGTGACGACCTCCTGGCGGGCGTGGATGCCGTCGAGCTTCGCGCCGAGCTCGCGGATGCCCGCCAGGACGTCGAGCACCTGCTGCTGCGCCGCCGGCAGTTTGCTGTTCAGCCCTTCGGCACCGGTGACGAGCGTGTCGACCCGGTCGCCGAACCGGTCGGTGGACCGCGCCAGCGCCTCCACGTTGGACTTCAGGCCGTCCGAGCTGTCCACGATCGCCTTGCCGCCCACCGCGAGGGCGTTGGCGGCGTCGACGAACTCCGCGAGGCCGCGCTTCCCGGCCTCGATCGACACGACCAGTTCCTCGCGAGCCTTGGCGAGTTCCGCGACGGCGGCGCTGTGGGCGGCCGCTTCGTCGCGCAGGTCGTCGACCCGGGCGTGGTAGATGTCGTTCAGCCGGCCGTGCAGTTCACCGACCGCGCGCACGACGGCGAGCAGGTCGTCCCGCGCGGCGGGCAGGTTGGCGTTGACCTCCTGCACGCCCGCCGCGAACGCCCCGGTCACGGTCTCCATCTCCCGGACGCGCGTGGCCAGCTCGGTGGTGGGCCCCTCCAGGCTCTTGGCGCTGCCCGCGATCACGGCCCCCGTCCGGGCGAGGTCTCCCGTCGCACGCACGAGTTCGGTGATGTTGGCGCGTCCGTCGTCCACCAGCTCCGCCAGCACCTTCTGCGCGTCCACGAGCCGGCGGAGGGTCTCGTCGTAGACCGGGAGCAGCTCCTTGGCGCTGTCCGTCAGCCGGTCCACCACCTGGTCCTCGACCCCGCGCACGGCCGCCCCCGCCTCGATCAGCACGTCCCGCAACGCGTCGACCTTCAGCAACCGGTCACGCTCCTCCGCCTCCGCCGCGCGGCGCTGCAGCAGCGTGCCGCCCACGAAGAACACGACCACCGCGAGGATGGCGCACAAGTCGAGCAGGGCGACCACGTCGAGCGTCACCCACGTCCGGTCGCCGAACCCACGCGTCCACATCTGCAGGAACGAGGCCTCGGCGAACTGCTCCTGCTCGGCCCGCGGCGCGTTGAGCAGCTCCCGGTACGCCTGCACCGCGAAGTAGATGCCACCCCACGTGACCAGCAGGGGCAGGAAGAGCAGCACCGTGCGGACGACATCGACGTGCCGGGCGCACCACGCCACCAGTCCCCGCCGCTGCCCCACCACCGCCTCGGCATCGAAGAACGCGAGCAGGTCCACGCCTCGCCAGGGTGCGGTGTTGCCGTTCCCCAGGTCGTCCGCCAGCCGAACGAGCCCGGAGGCGAGGTCGCGGTAGGCGGGTAATCCGGCCAATTCCCGAAGGCTCGCCTCGGGACTCTTCGACACCACTCGAACCTCGTTCTCGTCGCACGTGCACACGAAGCCGCCAAGACCTGCCAGGTGGCTCACCGATCGCGGTATCGCGACGTCCCGGACCGTCGTTACTCGTCTCGGCGGCATCGTATCGGAGTCATTGCGCGACGGTGACCGATACGACAAAAGAGCATTAGCCGCAACAATCCGAGCCTACGCAATCCGCAATTATCGGGCTACCGACGGGTCGGACTGTCGCGGTCACCCGATCACACCGGGACCATCACCGACTGCTGATCTTCCCAGCTCAGCCCGTCGCACCGGAACCCACTCACGCAATTCCGCGACGATTCCTCACATTGCCGCCGATACCCGAGTCACCGCGTCGATCAGCCGACTGGGCACCCGATGCGAGCCAGGCCGCGCGATAGGCGAGAACCGACTCCGGGGTCGAGTCCTCATAACCGAATTCGACGCCGCAGCGGTCGCAGATGTCGAACGAGGCAACCTCGCCATCCGCACCCCACGGCGGTTCCTCGTGCCACGAGCCGCAGACCCGGCACCTGTGGAGGTCATCCCGCATTGAAGTACTCCAGGTTCGCAGGGCCCGACCACCGCACCCGGGAACGACCGGCCGGAGCAGCCGAGTGCAGCGAACCAGGAACTTCGTCACAGGCGACGGTGGTTTCGCGGTAGAAGTACCTCACCGCCTACCACCCGAACCCGGTCCGCCCCCGACCGAACGCCGCCACGCTGAACTTCACCGCGGGTGCCGTGACCAACAACCTCGCCGTCACCGAGAACGTGACGGCGGCGTTCCACAACGGCAGCGACGGCACCCTCGACCTCGTCGTGGACGTGACCGGCTACTTCTACGAGTACTGACGGACGTTCTCCGGACGCGCGGCCGGACCTGTGGTCGGTCCGGACGCGCGGCCTTCGGATCAGCGGTTTCTCTCCACCCACAGGCAGTAGAGGTCGAACCCGCCAGGGCTGGCGTCGAACTGCTTGGCCAGCTCTCCGCTGCCCGCGAAGTCGGCGAGCACGTGGTGGGTGCCCTCGCGCAGGCTGACGGCGAACAAGGGTCGCCCGACAGGCGAGTCGCAGGCGGCGTCGCCGGTGCCGGGCGGGTGGAACTCCGGGCACGTCGTGCACGGCGGCAGGGTGAACTCGTGCGCGGTGGAGCCCGCCAGCTTGATGGTGATCTCGCTGTTGACGGTGTTGTAGAAGCTGATCGTGATCGGGCCGCCCTCGCCGAGGGGTGCGGGCACCGGCACCCGCGCGCCCGTGCCGATGGCCACCGCGGCGGCGATCCGCGCCGATCTGGCCTGCGGCAGGCTGCCGTGCTCGGGGAAGATCCTCATGAACCGGTCCAGTGTGACGACCGCGGCCTCCGCCTGGCCGTCCCGCAGCTCGCCCAGCCCGCAGTCGAGCATGACGCGCGGGTACTGCTCCTTCGCCTGGCCCGCCACCTTCTCGGCGACCTTGTTGGTCAGTTCCGCGAAGAAGCCGAAGACGTCCACCACCTCGCACGGCTTGCCGGCGGCGAGCGGCGCGGTGGCCGCCGCGTAGAGCGCGTCGAACGCCGCGGGCACCTCCTTGGCGGCTGGCGTGTCACCGAAGTCGTCGGCGATCGCCTCAAGAGCGGTGGCCGCCGCGCTGGCGCCGACGGGCGTCTCGGAGGTGAGCTTCTTCGCCAGCCGCAGGTAGGTGTCGGCGACCTCCGGGGCGAACGACTCGTCCTCGGCGAGCAGGTCGCGGTAGACCTTGATCGAATCGGACAGCCTGCCCTCGTCACGCAGGCCGCGGGCCCAGGTCGTGTAGGTCTCGATCAGCTTCTCGCGGACGAACGGGCCCAGCGGGCTGTCCGGGTGGTCGCGGCGGAACTGGCCGTAGCGCTGCACGACGGTGGCTTCGTCCTCGGAGTCGGCCGCACGGGTGAAGTCGGCGCACTCGACCAGGCCGCGGTTCGCCGCGGCGATGTCCGAGCTGAGCGTCAGCTCGTAGGGCCCGGTCACGGCCTTGAACCGGTCGGTCGCCGCCACGCAGTCACCGCGGCCCTGAGCGGCGAGCCCGTCGTCGTAGGCGCCGCGACCCAGCACGCCGTACCCGGTGTACGCGCCCACCACGGCGACCACCGCGACCGCCCCGACCACCACGGGCCGGCGATTGGCGATCGGCGGGTGCTTCACCGCGATCCGCCGCGCGTCGAGGACGAGGACCACCAGCCAGACCGCCGCCAGGCTGCGCCACAACCACGGGTTGGCCGCCGCGTTGGTGGCGAACGCGACGCCGACGAGCGCGACGGCGAGGACCGTCGCCGTCCACGCCTGCCAGCGTCGGCGCAGGTAGAAGTAGCCGGCACCGACCCCGGTCAGGTTCAGCAGCACGGCGGCCGCGGTGGACTTCGGCTCGGGCGGCGTCGGGAGGATGCGCAGGATCGGGTCGGTCGGCGTCGGGTCGACCCACACGGCTTGTTCCTGCGGCCCGTTCGGCCGCGCCCACGGATTCACCGCCACGGTCGGGTGAGCCGCCGCGAGTTCGGCCGACTGGGTGGCCGCCGCTCCAACGGCCGCCGGCTCAGCGGCTGGGGCAGCGGTCGCGTCAGCCGGGGCCGGTCCGGCGGCGGGCGAGTCGGCCGCCGCCTCGGTGGCCCGCGGTGCTACCGGTTCGGCCGGTGCGGGGTCCGCCGGCGGTTCGGTGGTCGCCGTTTCGGTGGTCGGTGCTTCCTGGTCCGCCGTCGGCGGCTGTACGTCCGTGTTCTCCGGCTCTGCCGACACGGCACCCGGCGGTTCGGCCGCCGGTGGCTGTGCCGTCGATTTGTCCTCGCTCATCCCAACCCCCCACAACGGTGTCCCCCGACCCGATCACCAGGGGACCACACCGCGGTGGTCGGTTGCATGGTTTTTGTCGCCGACAAGCCATTCCGAGTCCAAAGCGTGAACGGCGAGCCGCACGACCGCGGCCCCACCCCGGTCGTGCGGCTTCGCGGTGACTTCAGCCCGTCCCGTCCCCCTGCTCCGGCGGCAGGTCGATCCAGCTGCCGACCGCGGTGGGCACGGAGATGCTCGGCGCCTTCGGCGGACCCAGCGCGCTGGCCACGGCCTCCTTCCACACGTCCTGGTCGCGCGGCTCATCGCCCTCCTGCACCTCGGCGAACCGGATGATGCCCTCGGTGTCGATCAGGAACGTGCCGCGCCGGGCGATGCCCTCGGCGTCGTTGAACGTCCCGTAGGTCGTGGCCACCTCTCCGTGCGGCCAGAAGTCCGACAGCAGCGGGAACGGGTACTTCTGCCGCTCGGCCCACTCCCGCAGCGAGAACGGCGAGTCGACCGACACGCCGAGCACCTGGACGTTGTAGCTGCGGTAGACCTCGATCTCGTCGCGGATCCGGCACAGCTCGCCCCGGCAGACGGGGGTGAACGCGCGCGGGTAGTACACCAGCAGGACGCTCTTGTCACCGGCGTACGACGACAACGTGACCGGCCTGCGGTTGTCGTCCTCCAGGGTGAAGTCGGGAGCCTGCGAACCGATCTCCAACACAACACACCTCCTCGTCCCGCTCAGCCCACGACCGAACGCCGCACCTGCTCCACGTCGAGCGCGCGGGCCTGGCGGATCACGTCGGCCAACGCCCGCTCGCTCAGCGAGCCCTCGTGCGCGAAGATCAGCGCCCCGGCCCGCATGACCGCGATCGTGGGTATCGTCTTCACGTTGAACGCCGTGCCCAGCTCGGGCTGCTCGTCGGTGTCGATCGAGGCGAACACGACGTCGTCGTAGTTCCCCGCGGCGCTGCGGAACACCTCGGTGAACGCCTGGCACGGGCCGCACCAGTCCGCCGAGATGTCGATGACGATCACGTCGTTGCTCTTGATCAGCTCCTGGTACGACGGCACGTCCAGCTCGATCACTTCACGGCCGGTCTCCGACATCGGTCACCGCTCCTTCCACGTCGACCACCACTCCTCACACCGTCACCGGGTCGGCGACCTGCTCGACCTTCTGCATCACGTAGGCGACCAGCTGCAGCAGCGTCTGCTTCACCTCGGCACGATCACGCGCGTCGCAGCGCAGCACCGGGATGCTCGGGTCGATCGACAGCGCCCGCCGGACGTGTTCGAGGGGGTGGTGCAGGATCCCGTCGAACGTGTTGACCCCCACGGCGTAGGGGATCTTGCGGTTCTCGAAGAAGTCGATCGAGGTGAACGAGTCGGCCAGACGCCGGCTGTCGGCCAGCACGACGGCGCCGAGCGCGCCGCGCACGAGGTGGTCCCACATGAACCAGAACCGCTCCTGCCCCGGTGTGCCGAACAGGTAGAGCAGCAGGTCGTCGCTCAGCGCCACCCGGCCGAAGTCCATCGCCACCGTGGTCGCCATCTTGTTCGGGATCCGGGTGGTGTCGTCCAGCTCGTTGCTGACGACGGTCATCATCGCCTCGGTCTTCAGGGGCTGGATGTCCGAGACCGCGCCGACGAAGGTCGTCTTCCCCACACCGAACCCGCCCGCCACCACGATCTTCGTGGAGGTGACCGAGCCGACCTTCTTCACTGGACCGAAATCGTGGATGTTCATGGTGCGTCGCCCTTCCCGGTCCCTCAGTTGGCCGCGGAACCGGCGGAGACGCCCCGCTCCGCGTCGTCCACGCGCTCACCCGGCGTCAACTGGTCGCTGAACTTGTCCACGAGCAGCGCCATCTCGTAGGCGATCTGTCCGATGTCGTAGCCGGGATCGGCCAGGATGGACAGGCACGAGCCGTCGCTGATCGCCATCAACAGCATGGTGCCCGCGTCCATCTCCACGATGGTCTCCCGCACGTTGCCCGCCTCGAACCACCGGGCCGCGCCCTCGGTGAGGCTCAGCAACCCGGACGACACCGCGGCGAGCTGGTCCGCCCGGTCCTCCGGCAGGGCGCCGGAGGCGGCGAGGAGCAGTCCGTCCGCGGAGACCGTGATGCCGTGCGCCACCCCGGGAACGCGGTCCACGAACTCGTTGATGAGCCACCGGCACTTGTCGACGAGTTCCTGGTAGGTCAGCGACTTCGACTGTCCGCTCATTTTCCTGTCTCCCTCTCCAACACGGTCCAACCGCCTGTGTGTTGTGGTCGGCCCCGCATCCGGGCCTCTTGTTCCTTCGCCTTGCGCACACCGCCCTGGTAGCTGGACAACCTGCGCCGCAGGTGCGCGGGGTCGCGTTCGATCGGCTTGGGCCGGTCCGACCCGTTCGCACTTCCCGGCGGGAGGTGCGCGCCCTTCTGGCGCAGCGGCAGCCCGTCCTCCGTGTAGACGGTCTCCTGCCGGGGCGGCTCGGGCGGGGGTGACGGTTGCGGTGCCGCATCAGCGCCCCGCTCGGGTTCCGCCGCCCCGTCCCGCGCCTTGAACCACCGGGACGGTGCCCGCGGGTCCGGTACGCCACCGGCCGGGCCGCTCGTGGTGACACCCGCGGGGACCGCCGCGAGCACCGGCGTCGCACCACGATTGCCGGGAATCCGCACCGGCAGGTCAACGGGGACGTCGTCGTGCTCCGCGCCCTTGCGCTCGACGGCTCCGCGACGCGCGTTCCGCACGGCCTTGTCGCGTTCGGCACGCCACGCCTTCGACTTGCCGTACCAGGAAGAGACGCGGCGCCCGCCCTCGTCGTCGTCCGGCGCGGACCTCGTTTCCGGCGTCCTCACGGTGGTCATCACCGTCACCGGACCGGCAACGCCCGCGCGCACCGCTTCCTCCTCCAGCAGCACCGAACTGGGCACCGAGATGAGCGCCGACACGCCCTCCACGTCGTCGCCGCCGAACAGCTCGACCTTGAACCCGTGCCTGCCCGCGAGCCTGCCCACCACGAACAGGCCCGTGCGGCGCGAGCGGGCGATCTGCGCCGAACCCAGGTTCGTCAGCCGCTCGTTCGCCTTGCGGACGTCCTCGTCGGACATGCCGATCCCGTTGTCGAACACCCCGATGGACAGCCCTTCGTGCCTGCCCAGCTCGGCGTTGACCGTGACCTCCTTGTCCGGCGGGCTGAACGCCGTCGCGTTGTCGAGCAGCTCGGCGATGATCCGGATGAGGTCGCCCGCCGCGGTGTTGGAGATCCGCACCGACGGGATGCCCAGCACCCTGATCCGCTGGTACTTGTCGACCTCGGACATCGCGGCCCGGAACACGGCCTCCATCGGCACCGGGTTCTTGGTCGCCCGCACCAGCTCCGTCCCCGCCAGCACGAGCACGTTCTCGTTGTTGCGCCGCATCCGCGTGACCAGGTGGTCGAGCTGGAACAACAGGTGCATGTCGGCGGACGACCGGTCACCGCTCTCCAGGCGTTCGATCACCTCCAGCTGGCGCTGCAGCAACATCTGCGACCGCCGGAACATGTTGACGAACACCTCGGTGTACCCGGCCCGGACGTCCTCGTTCTCCAGGTCCGCCCGCAACGCGGCCGCGCACAGCTCCTCGACCCGTCCGACGAGCAGGGCGAGACCGGGGTCGGACACCGCGGGAAGCCTCTTGGCCGGCTCACCGGCGTCCTTGCGGCCGAGCGCGCCGGCCAGGACGTCGGTGAGCGGCACCGCGGCCAACGCGTCGATCTCCTCCCGCACCAGGGTTTGCGCGTGGTGGAGGCGTCGCACTATCACCACCACCGCGGCCAGGAGTGCGAGTGCTCCGACGGCGAGGGCCGCCACCGCCGGGCGGGCCCAGCCGTCGGCCCGGAACAGGGTCGCGAGGGCCGCCACCACGAGCTGCGCCAGCCCGATCGCGGCGAGCACGACACCCAGACGTGTGTTCATGGCTGCTCCGTCCTGGTCATCCGGCATCGGGCAGCTGTGACAGCCCGGAGTAGACCCGCCGGAGCAGGTCCATCGACGGCAGGCCGTTGACGATGACGGCCGTCTCGTGCACGCGCAGGTAGCCCTTCGCGATGCACTCGCCGATGATCGTCAGCGTCAGGCCGAGCGGCGCGGAGACGCTGACCGCGACCTCGGCGACCGACTGGGGCGCCAGGCACACCCGGCACACCTCCCGCTGGTCGGCGGTCATCTGCCGGGCGGGCAGCAGGGAGAAGGGTCGGGCCAGCTCGACCACGGTCTCGAAGCCGAGGTCGTCCGGGGTACCGGAACGCTCGGCCGAGCGCACGTACGGCCGGATCAGCGCCGCGTCATCGAGCTCGGGCACCGGGTCGGGTTCGGGCTCCGGCTCGGCCACCCCGGTCGACGGCACCAGGCAGGACCGCCGCGAGCCCTCGTTCTCCTCCTCCACCAGGACCCTGATGGGCACGAGGTGGGTCAGCGCCTCCACGACGATCGCCGTGTCCGTCGCGGGACCGGGTTCCTCCGCCGCGGAACGGTCGCGGAAGTCGTGCTCGGCCCACTCGCGGTAGTCGGTCCACCCGCCGAAGCGCGACGGTGCCGCGCGGTCGGTCCGTGCCGCCGCGGTCCGGTTCCCGTTCGCGGTCATCGCCGCGCCCCGTGGTCGGTGCGCATGCCGATCCCCCGGTCGGACTCCGGCCAGACGTCGTCGAAGCGCTCCGCCTCCACCGGTGGGAGCACCGCGCGCCGCGGTTCCCGGTACGGCAGCGGAACGACGACGCGCAGCCCGTGCGGCGAGTCCGAAGTGGCTATCTCGACTTCGGTGGTGAGGGAGGAGAAGTTGGGCGACTGCGCGACGGCCACGGCGGCACCGGCGCCGACGAGCAAGCCGAGCAGTGCGGGGAGCATCCGCGGGTTGAGTCGCATCACTTGCGCCTTTCGAGGTCGTTTCCCGGCTGATCAGACGGGCGACAGCGGGGGTGGCCCGGCGAGCTGCCGGTCCCCGGCCGCACCGGTGTCCGGCCAAGAGCCGGCTCGCAGCTTCTTCCCGTAGTCCAATACCGCCACCGAGCGGTCGAACCCGATGACACCGGTGAGCCTGCCGTCACGCAGGTAGCCGGTCAGCGAGCGCTCCGAGGAGGACGCCTGGTCGAGCGAGACGTGCTCGGTGCCGACCGACGGCATCCCGACGGCCTGGATCCGCAGCCCGTGCTGCTCGGACCAGAACCGGGGCACCGGGGTGAACGGCGTCGCCGACTCGCGGCCGCTCAGCAGGTTCTCCGCCGCGGCCCGGCCCATCTCGATCGCGTTCGTCCAGTGCTCGACGCGCCGGGGCTTGTCGTCGAACCGCAGGTTCGGCCAGGACGCGACGTCACCGGCGGCGACCACGTCCTCCATCCCCTCGACGTGGCAGGTGGCCTCGCACACCACCCCGTTCTCCAGCCGGGCACCGGAATCACGCAACCAGGACACCGCCGGAACCGATCCGATCGCCACGACCACGCAGGAAGCGCTGATGGCGCGGCCGGTGGACAGCAGCAGCTCCGCGCGGGACGCGTTGCCCGACCAGGACTTCACGGAGACACCGAGTTCGAGGCGGACCTTGTTGCGCCGGTGCAGGTCGGTGAGCCGGGTCGCCAGGTCGTTGTCGAGCAGGTTGTTCATCAACGTGCCGGTGCGCCCGACGATGGTGACGGACCGGTCCATGGACCGCAGGCTCGACGCGACCTCGCAGCCGATGAAACCGGAGCCGATCACCACGACCTGCTCCCGCGAGCGTTCGAGCAGGGTCTTCGTCTTCCGCGTGTCCGCGCGGGTGCGGACCACCACGACGCGCGGATGCCCGTTGAGCCCGCCGGGGTGCCTGCGCGGCTCGACACCGCTCGCGATGATCAGCCCGTCGTACTCCAGCTCCTCACCGCCGGGCAGGTGCACGACCCGCCTGCGCGGGTCCAGCTGCGTCACCGTGGTGTTCAGCCGCCACGTCGCGTCGAGGCTCTCGGACGGTGCCGTCAGCACGTCCGCGGCACCGAGTTCGCCGGTGAGCAGCTGCTTGGACAGCATCGGGCGGTGGACCGGCATGGTGGACTCGGACCCGACGATCACGACTTCACCGTCGAACCCGAGGTCGCGCAGCCGTTCGGCGGCGCACAGTCCCGCGATACCGGCTCCGACCACCACGATCCTCGGCACTTCGTTCATACGTCCCTCCCGGCGACTTCGATGGCCCGCATCGGGCAGGACCGCGCCGCGGAGAGCACGTCCAGGTTGCGGGTGATGTCAGGGCTCTGCCGGTAGGCCAGCCGACCGTCCTCCTGGAGCTGGAAGACGTCGGGCGCCTCGGTCTGGCAGAAGCCGTAGCGGTGGCAGCGCTGGTTGTCGACGCTCACCGTGAGCGGCGCCGCCTTGTCCACCGGCGTCGCCCGCACGGAGTCGCCCTCGATGAGCCCGACCTTGGCCAACACCCTCGACGGCACGAACCGCACCGCCACCAACGCGATGGCGGGCGCCGAGGCGGTGAGACCGGCGAGCCACACGAGCTCGAAGTTGCCGTTGGCCCACGCTCCCCACCACGCGTGCGCGGCGCCGAGCACGAACACCGCGTACGCGGTCTGGTGGAACCGCAACCAGTTCCGGTAGCGGAAGACGCGGTGCATCCCGGCCGTGACGACGATCGCCACCATCAGGTCGAAGGCGATGATGCCGAGCGCGTGCCGGACGTAGCCGTTGAGGAACGGGATGAACACCTGCGAGCCCACGACGAGCTGTTCGTCCAGGAACCAGAACCCGAAACCGTGCACCGCCGCGGTCGCCAGGGTGAACGTGGCCAGCATGGCGTGCCCGCTGCGCAGCGCGTGGTGGCCGGTGAACCGGCGGACCCAGCCGGTGGCGGTGAAGATGCCCCAGCACAGCGTCAGGCACATGGTGAGGTAGGACAGCCGCGCGGAGAACGCCACCACGCTGCGCACGCCGTTGTCGTTGCCGGTGTAGCCGGCCGCGAGCACGTCGATGGGCAGGCTCGTCATCGAGATCACGTCCACGCCTCCGCTTCCTCTTCCTCGGCGGCCTCTTCCGGCCGCATCCGCGAGCCGACCCGGACCACGAGCAACGTCCCGAAGCCCACGGTCACCAGCAGGGCGACACCGAGGACGAAGTCCACCGGCGCGGGCAGGGCCTGGTACCGCGCGTCGGTGCCGGAGTGCACCGCCAGCGCGTCGGACGTCGCCAGGCCCGTGCTCTCCAGCAGGGCCATGTGCCGGGACACGTAGTCCTCGGCGATCGCGGCGGCGGAGCGGACGACGTCGTTCTCCGTCGTGGACCGCACCGCGGCGATGGCCATGTAGACCGACCCGTGCGCGGCGCGCGTCAGGTTGACGTAGACCCGGTCGAGCTCGTCACCGCTCGCCGCCCGGATCTCGTCCCGCCAGCCCTGCTGCTGCGGGGTCGGTGCCTGCGGCAGCTGCACCTGCAGGCGGTCCGCGGCGGCGATGTTGGTCTGGTGGAGGACGTGGTGCTCTTCGGCGAGCTGCGCCGCCACCGCCCGCACCTTCGGGTTGGTGCTGCGCCGGGCGACGTCCTCGCTCGCGGGTGCCTCCCAAAGGCCCGCTTGCGCGACCGCGACGAGCATCTTCACGTCCGCCGGGTACAGCGGGCCGTACGGCGCGTCGATGGTCGTGTCGTTGCGCAGGCCTCGTCCCGGCGGGTCGCCGTCGTGCCAGCCGCTGGTCGCCGAGACACCGCACGCACCGACCGTCCCGGTGACGGCCAGGACGAGCGCCAGCCGGACGGGCAGCGATCTCCGCCCGGCACGCGTACGACCCGTACTACGCGAGAGAACGCTCATCAATGCCTTCACCTGGAAGTCCTGAGCTGCGATGTGGTCGAGCACCGGCCACCGCGGTTCGGGCTCACTCCACTTGCGACGGTGGCCATGGTGTACTCCCGTTCGGTCTTGTCGAGGGCCACCACGAGTGTTCATCCGGGAGCGTTCGCCGGTCAGCCGCCGGGGACCACCTCTGCACGAACTGACCGTCAGGTGTGCCCGAGTCCGCCCTCGGAGCGGAGGTCCGACGGGACGGCGCACCGGCGGAAACGCCGAAGTGGCGCCCCCGGAGATCCGGGGGCGCCACTTCTTGAGGGGTGGAGAGGTGGTCAGGCGGCCGCGGGGGCCTCGGTGAGCGGTTTGGCCTTCGCGCGGCTGATGGTGATCGACAGCACGGCCGCGCCGATGCTGAGGAAGCCGGCGACGTACCAGGCGGGTGCGTAGTCGCCGAAGTTGTCGCGGGTGATGCCGGCCGCGGTGGACGCGATGGCGGCACCGATCTGGTGCGAGGCGAAGACCCAGCCGAAGACGATCGGCGCCGACATGCCGAAGTGCTCGCGGCACAGGGCGACGGTCGGCGGCACAGTGGCGATGAAGTCCATGCCGTAGAAGATCACGAAGATGATCATTGGGCCGGTGACCGACTCACCGAACAGCGACGGCAGGACCAGCAGCGACGCACCGCGCAGCACGTAGTAGACGCCCAGCAGGATGCGGGAGTCGACGCGGTCGGTGAGCCAGCCGGACAGGATCGTGCCGATCAGGTCGAACACGCCGATCAGGGCCAGCAGGCCGGCCGCGGTGACGCTCGGCATGCCGTGGTCGTGCGCGGCCGGGATGAAGTGGGTGGCGACCAGGCCGTTGGTGGTGGCACCGCAGATGGCGAAGCCGAGCGCGAGGAACCAGAACGGCTTGGTGCGGGCGGCGTTCTTCAGGCCGGTGAGGGCGAGCCGCGCGGCGTTGCCGGTCGCGGGCGGGGCCGGCACGATCTCGTCCGCGCCGTACGGCGGGATGTTCACGTCCGCGGGGTGCTCCCGGAAGAACAGCAGCACCATCGGCACGGTCGCGAACGCGACCAAGGACACCACGATCGCGGCGGTGCGCCACCCGCCGTCGGACTCGCTCAGCGACGCCACCAGCGGCAGGAAGATCAGCGAACCCGTGGCGCCGCCGGCCGAGAGCAGACCGGTGACCAGGCCCTGGCGCTTGACGAACCAGCGCGTGCCGATGGTCGCCACGAACCCGAGCGAGATCGAACCGGCACCGACGCCCACCATCACGCCCCAGAGGAGCACGAGCTGCCAGGCCGACGACATGAAGATGGTCAACCCGCTGCCCAGCGCGATCAGCGCCATCGCACCGGCGGTCACCCGGCGCACGCCGAAGCGCTCCATCAGGGCGGCGGCGAACGGGGCGGTGACGCCGTACAGGGCGAGGTTGACCGACATGGCGAAGCCGATCGTCCCGGTGGACCAGCCGAACTCCGTCTGGAGCGGCTCCACCAGCGCACCCGGGGTCGCGCGGAACCCAGCCGCGCCGACGAGTGCGACGAACCCGATGCCCGCGATCATCCAGGGCCACAGTTGCTTGTTGCGAATCACGGGGCAAGAGTGCTCGATCCACGGCCGTTTCGGAAAGTGGCTGGAAGGCCATCCTGTGCAAGAATCGGGCCATGACCCGACCCCACCAGGTGGCCGTGCTCGCGCTGGACGAGGTCGTCGCGTTCGACCTCGGCACCCCGACGCAGGTCTTCAACGCCGCCCGCGACCGGGACGACCAGCGGCTTTACCAGGTCCGGATCTGCACACCCGGCGCCCGGCCGGTGCGCAGCGCGGCGGGGTTCACCATCACCCCCGAGCACGGTTTGGAGCTGCTGGCCGAGGCCGACACGATCATCGTGGCCGGGGTCTACTACGGCGCCCAGCCGCTGACCGACGGCACGCTCGACAAGCAGGTGCGCGACGCCCTGCGCACGGCCGCCCACTGGGGCGCGCGGGTCGTGTCGATCTGCACGGGCGCGTTCGTGCTGGCGGCCGCCGGCCTGCTGGACGGTCGCCGGGCCACCACCCACTGGGCGCACGCGGACACGTTCCGCCGACTGTTCCCCCAGGTCGACCTCGACCCAGGGGTGCTGTTCGTGGACGAGGGACGTGTGCTCACCTCGGCCGGTGTCGGTGCGGGCGTGGACCTGTGCCTGCACATCGTGCGGGGTGATCACGGCAGCGAGGTCGCCAACATGGCCGCGCGGCGGTGCGTCGTGCCGCCGTGGCGGCCCGGTGGCCAGTCGCAGTTCATCGTGCAGCCGGTCCCGGAGGTGTCCGACACGTTCATCGCCGGGGTCCGGGCGTGGGCGCTGGAGCACCTGCACGAGCCTCTGGACCTGCACGCGATGGCCGCGCACGCCCGGATGAGCGTGCGCACGTTCACCCGGCGGTTCCGCGAGGAGACCGGGTTGAGCCCGGCCAAGTGGGTGACGCAGCAGCGCGTCGAACGCGCTCGGCACTTGTTGGAGACCACCGATCTGCCCATCGACCAGGTGGCCCGGCACTCGGGCTTCGGTACCGGGGCGACGTTGCGGCAGCAGATGGGCGCGACGCTCGGGGTGGCGCCCAGTGCGTACCGGACCACGTTCCGGTCGGCGGGCTGAGTGGGCTGGCGGGCTGGTGGGCTGGTGGGCCGCGAAAGCTTGAAAGATCAAAAGCGTCCTCGCCGGACGGGCAGATCAGCAGGATGACATCCCCCGGTTCCGGCTTCCTCTTGTTCCGTCGGGAACTGCTGTTGGGTTGGTGGTCCCGGGGTACGTGTCATCCCACCGACCTCCCTCCGGGCTACCACACGCGTCAAGAGGGCCCCGAAGTCGGAGTGTCAGGCAGCGCTTGCACGAGGCCCTCTTGACACGTGCGGTAGGGCTACGCCAGGTCGGCGGGATGACACGAACCCCTCCCAATGAAAAGCGGAAGCGCATCGCGGCCTCCACCCGCCCCGGGCCCGTTCGTCCCCGCGCTCGTCGGCGACCCCCGGCACGTGCCACTGGCGGCGCTCTTCTCTCTACAACAGGTAGGGCTTCGTGTCATCCCGCCGACCTGGCTTTGCCCTACCGCACGTGTCAAGGGCGGCGCGTCCAACTTCGACTGTCACTTCACTGGGACCGCGCGCCGCCCTTGACACGTGTGGTAGCCCGGAGGGAGGTCGGTGGGATGACACGGAGTCCGGGACCACGCTGGGACAGCAGTTCCCGACGGGACAAGACGGAGACGGGACAGGGGGATGTCATCCTGCTGATCTGCCCGTCCGGCGAGGACGCTTTTCAGCTTTCAAAGGCTTCTAAAGGCTTCAGCCGTCCGGCGCCGGTCCACAGTAGACCGGCGCCGGACCGCCGCGGGCGACCTGAGGGGCATCAGGCCGAGGCGTCGCCCGGTTCCGCGACGGTGACGCTGTAGAGGTCAAGCTCGCGGAACGGGTTCGGCTGGACGGTGCGCAGGCGCGTCGACCAAGCCGAGAGCGTGCTCTGGTACCAGACCGGGATGGTGGGCATGTCCTCCAGGATCATCCGCTCCGCCTGCTGGTACAGCGCCCACGCCTGCTCACGATCAGGACTCCGGTCGGCGGCTGACAGCAGGGCGTCGACCTCGGGGTTGCTGTACTTGCCGACGTTGTCGGAGGCGCCGGTCCGGTACATCGGGGTGAGGAAGTTCTCGATCGACGGGTAGTCCGCGATCCAGCCGGAGCGGAACAGCGCGGTGACCTCTTGGGCGTTGAGCTTGCGGCGGAACTCGCCCATGGTCGGGATCGGCACGAAGCGGCACGGCACGCCGAGTGCCTCGGTGACCGACGCGCAGATCTCCTCCATCCAGGGCTGGTTCGGCGAGTCGACGTTGGACGTCAGCTCGATCTCGCCCTCGAACCCGGTCTCGTCGAACAGCTCCTTGGCCCGCTGGGGGTGGTAGCCGCACAGCTCGCCGCCCTGGTTCTCGGCGCGCCCCGAAACAGCGGGCGGGACCAGGCCGTCGGCGGGCACCTGGTGGCCCTGGAAGATCCGGTCGATCAGCTTGACCCGGTCGATCGACATGGAGATCGCCTGCCGCACCCGCCGGTCGGCGTAGCGCGAGTCGTACAGCGGGAACGACACGGTCTGGATGCCGAGGTAGGTCCGGTCGTGGGTGCGGCCGGGCAGGTCGCGCTGGTACCGGTTGCCCTCCAGCGCCCAGTACGGGGTGACGTCGAGGTAGTCGAGCTTGTCGGCCATCACGTCGTGGTAGGCGTCGCCCAGGTCGCGGTAGATCCGGAACTCGACCCCGCCGATGTGGGGCTTGTCGTCCCCGGCGTAGCCCTCGTAGCGCTCCAGCAGGATGTACTCCTCCCGCTCACGGGACACGAAGCGGAACGCGCCGTTGCCGATCGGGTGCGCCTCGTAGGCCGCCCGGTCCTCGAAGAACGCCTTGGGCAGCGGGAAGAACGCGCTGCACCCGAGCGTGACGGGGAACTCGGAGAACGGCGCGGACAGCCTCACCACGAAGGTCAGGTCGTCGATCACCTTCAGGCCGGACAGCTCGGCGACCTCCGACTCCGGCGCGTTGACCTCCTCGAAGCCCTCGATGTGCGACAGGAAGCTGGCCGCCTGCATCTTGTTCGGTCCGTGCGCGGTGAAGTTCCACGCGTCGACGAAGCTGCTCGCGGTGACCGGCGTGCCGTCGTGGAACGTCCAGCCCGGCTTGAGCCGGATGGTGAACTCCGCGGAGTCCGCGGTCTCGATCGACTCGGCGACCGCGTTCCTCGGGTGGGCGTCCACCGCGTCGTAGGAGACCAGGCCCCGGAACAGGGCCGCGATCACCTTGACGCCACCGGACTCGGTGGTGTGGCCGGGGATCAGCGCGTTCTCCGGCTCGGTGCCGTGGTAGCTGATGACCGGGCTCTCGCCGGCCCGCGTGGTAGGTCGCACACTTCCTCCGTAACGCCGTGGGTTTGCTCAGCGCTGGTCGTTCAGCGCGTGGTACTGGCCGTGCAGGAAGACCAGGGCGGGTGCGTGCTGGTGCTCGTTGACCGCCACGACCTCGCCGATGACGAGGGTGTGGTCGCCCACGTCGAAGCTGTCCCAGAGCACGCACTCCAGCCAGCTCGCCGAGTTGAGCACCAGCGCGCCGGTCTCGTGCCCCGGCGTGGCGCGCAGCGCGCCGACCACGGGCGCCCGGGTGACCCGGTCCCTGGCGAGCTGCCTGGCGACCTCGCGGGCCCGACTGTCCAGGATGGACACCGCCCACTTCTTGGTCTCCAGCAGGTCCGCCAGGAACGCCGAGTCGAGCCGCAGGGCCAGCGACACCAGCGGCGGGTCGAGCGAGACCGAGGTCAACGAGTTCACCGTGACCGCGTCGTGGCGCCTGCCGCCGGCCCGATCGCTGTAGGTCGTCGCCACGCACACGCCGGTGGCGAAGTTCCGCATGACACCACGCAGGTCGAGGGGCATTGTGACCTCACCTTCCGGTGCCGCCGTCCGCCGGGGCACGGGTCAGATCGCCTGGGAGAAGGAGAAGACCCGGTCGGGGTCGTAGCGGCGCTTGATCTCCGCCAGCCGGTCGGCATTGGGGCCGTGGTACGCGGCGCGCCAGTCGTCGAGGTCCGGGTCGGTGAAGTTGACGTAGGACGCGCCGGTGGCGTACTCGCCCATGTCCCGGTGCAGGTCGTGCAGCCAGTCCAGGTTGCCGCGCACCACCTCGGGCGACTCGTCCGGCAGCCACGAGGTGTCCAGCGACACGAGGAACAGCACGTCCCGGTGCGGGAACGCGGTCTCGGTCACCGGCACGTCGTTGATCGCGCCGCCCCACGTGAACAGGGCCGCGCCGGCGCCGTCGGGGTTCGCGCTGCCGGGCCACTTGTCCACCGCGGTCACCAGGGTCCGCAGCCCGTCCTCGGACAGCGGCTCCGGCGTGCACCGGGTGCGCACCGCGAACGCGCCGCCCGCGGTCTCGTGGTGCAGGTAGTCCGCCGCCTCCCAGTAGGTCCGGTCCGCGATGTCGACCCGGGACGGCGGTGCCGCGGCCAGCGCCGGTGCGAGCAGCTCCCGCAGTTCTTCGGCCGGGCCGAGGTGCTGCCCGATCACCGAGACGACGCCGGACTGCCCCGCCGCGCGGCTCACGCCGATGCGGGCGGAGAAGGCGTTGGGCGCCAGGCGCATGACCTCCTGCATCACGGTCAGCACGTCCATCGCGTGCGGCCAGTCCCACAGCACCAGGCACGTGGACGCGGCGGGCACCGGGCGCGCCTGGAACGTGAACGAGGTGTGCACGCCGAAGTTGCCACCGCCACCACCCCGGCACGCCCAGAACAGGTCGGGGTTCTCGGTCTCGCTGCACGTCACCGTGCTGCCGTCGGCCATGACGAGGTCGGTGGACACCAGCGAGTCGCAGGTGAGCCCCATCGCGCGGGACACCACCGAGACGCCGCCGCCGAGCACCAGGCCGCCGATGCCGACGTCGTCGGAGTTGCCCAGCGGGAAGACCAGGTCGTGCTCGCGCAGCGCGTCGTAGATCCTGCGCGTCCGCGCGCCGCCGCCGACGGTGACCAGCGCGGTCGACGGGTCCACGTGCACGTCGTCGAGGTCCTGCAGGTCGAGCACCAGGCCGCGGTTGACGGAGTTGCCCGCGTAGCTGTGCCCGCCACCGCGGGCGACGAGCGGCACCCCCGCTTCCCTGGCCCAGCCGATCGCCCGGCCGACGTCGGCCGGTCCCGCCACGGACAGCACCGCAGCCGGCCGCACGTCGCGGAAGCGCTCGTTGAACGGCCTGCTGCGTTCCTCGAACCCGTCGTCGCCGGGCAGCCTCAGCCGCCCGTCGACCACGTCGCGCAACCCGTCCCACCCGGTCATGCCCACACTCCCCGTTCGCTCCGAGTCCGACGTCCGCGTCGGCACTTCCTCGAGGTACGACACCCCGCTGGCAGCGTGGTCGCCGAAGCGCTGCCACTCCTCGCGCAGCACCAGCCGCCCGTCGGGCCGCGGCTGCGGCACGTTCACGGTGTGCCCGGAGATCACCTCGCCGGTGCCGAGCACCATGGTGTACGCCAGCCGCAGCGTGCCATCCGGCGAGCACACCCCGGTGACCGTGCCCCGCCGCACCTTCCCGCCGGTGAAGTCGGCCCACACCAGGTCGCCGTCCTGGTGGTACTGGGCGACGGTGCCGTCACCACCGCCGGCCTTGCGGAACAGCCTGCCGTCGTAGTTGATCATTCGTCCACGTCCAGCAGCCCGGCGGGCATCTCCAGCACGGCGCCCCGCGGCTTCGGGGCCACCTCTTCGGAGTCCACCTGGACCAGCGCGCTCGCCGCGACCAACCGCTCCTCGCAGCTCTGCGGGTCGTCGGCCTGGCACACCACGAACGAGTGCCGGGCGATGTAGCCGCCGGGGGGCAGCCGCAACGTGGTGCCCGGCTCCACCATCGGGGACGCCGTCACCAGGCCGGGCGCCTCCGTCGGCACGGTCACCGAGCGGACCAGGCAGTCGTGCTCGGGGTAGCCGAACCGGATGCCGGCCACGCCGCGCCGGTCGCGGACGATGTCGGGCCGCTGCCCCAGGGCCACGTCCACCATGACCTCGCCGGGGTCGATGCCGGTGGCGGTCTTGCCCAGGAACGGGATCAGGTCGCCGCCGACCCGGCCGTTGATCTCGATGATCAGCGGGCCGCGGTCGGTCAGCCGCACCTCGGCGTGGGTGATGCCGTCCTCGATGCCGAGCACCCGGTGGGCCCGCGCCAGCGTGTCGAGCAGCACCGGGTCGTCCAGCAGCGGGTCGGCGGCGTCGACGACGTGCCCGATCTCCTCGAAGTACGGGTGCTCGCCGGTGCGCTTGCGGGCCACGAACATCGGCAGGTACTCGCCCTTGTGCAGGGCGCCGTCCACGCTGATCTCGGGGCCGACGGCGTACTCCTCCACGATCGCGCCGCCGCGGTAGGGCTCGTCGCCGACCAGGCTGGCGTCGGAGGCGACCTGGAAGGCGTCGACCAGCTCCTGCTCGTCGCGGGCCAGCACCACGCCCATGCTGGCGCCGAGCGCGCGGGGCTTGACCACGACGGGGTAGCCGATCCGCTCGGCGGCGGCCCGCGCCTCGGCCAGGTCGGCGGTCATCGCGAAACCGGGCTGGAGCAGCCCGCCCTCGGTCAGCCGGGTCCGGGCGCTGTACTTGTCCCGGCAGCCGTGCACGCCGGGGATGCTCAGGCCGGGCACGCCGAACTCGGCGGCCAGTTCCGCCGCGGGCATGACCAGCGGCTCGTCCCAGCACAGCACGCCGACGACGGTGTGCCGGGCGGCGATCTCGCGGGCGGTCGTGGCCAGCAGCTCGTGGTCGAACACGTTGACCACGGTGATCTCGTCGAAGTACTCGTGCTGCCAGGTCGGCTGCAGGTTGTTGATCAGCACCAGCTGGTGGCCCGCCCGGCGGGCCCTGGCCGCGGCCGAGCGGACCAGGTACTCCCGGTAGAGCTTGAGCCCGCTGCCGATCACCAGCAGCACGGTCTTGGAGCTGCTCATGTCGTGGTTCCTCCTGTTTCGCAAGAAAGTGCTGGGGCGACTCAACCGGCGCGCAGGGCGTCCGCGATCCGGTCGGCGACCAGGGGCGCGGTGCGGAACCCCGCGCCGCCGCTGGCCGCCCGGGCCCAGACGGCCGGTCCGACGCGGACGAGGTGCGCGTCGCCGGTGCGCGCGTCCACCGCGTAGTGGCACCGCTTCACGGCGGCGACGGCGTACCGCTCCACGTCGGCCAAGACCTCGGCCGCCATGACCCGCTCGGCCCACCGGGTCTCGTCATCGTCGTCTTCGTCGTCCACGTCGGACACCTCGCGGCAGACCGCGTCGGTGCTGATCTTCAGCAGCGTCCCGCCGCCGGACGGCATCAGCCACGCGCGACCGTCCGCACCGATCCGGCCGGCACTGGGCGCGGTGTCCCACCACCCGACCAGCTCGTCCGGCGGGCGCAGGTACACCATGGTCTGCCGGTGCAGCACGGTCGGCAGGTCCACCAGGGACCTCGACCACGGGCCGCCGGCGACCAGGGTGAGGTCACCCTGCTCGACCGTGCCGTCGGCCAGCGCCACCCGACCCGTCACCGGGTCGACCGAGGACACCTCGCACCACGGGCGCAGCCGGGCCGCCGGGTGCTCGTCCAGCCACCGCGCCGCGCTCCACAGCACGCGGTCGGCCAGCAGCACGCCCGCGTCGAGTTCCAGCACGCCGACCGAGCCCGCCGGGAACCGCACGTGCGGCAGCTCGTCCGGCTCGACGAGCTTGACCGCGAGGCCCGCCTCGGCGCCGAGCGCGGCGACCGACGCGGCCCGCCCGTCCGGCCACGCGGTCACCACGCCGACCCGGCGGTAGAAACCGGCGTCCGGCCCGCACAACAGGGCCTCCAGCTCCAGCCACCGCTCGTAGGCCGACGCGGCCAGCCGGGTGCCCTCCGGGTCGGTCGGGTCGAGCGCCCGGACGGCCCGGTGGTGGTCGAACGAACTCGCACCGGGGTGCGGGATCGGGCCCCGGTCCAGCACGGTCACCAGGTGCCCGTCCCGCACGCACCGGATGGCGGTGAGCAGCCCGGTGACGCCCGCGCCGACCACGACCACCCGCCGGCGCGCGCCGTCCCGCACCGGTACCGGCCGGGCGTCCTCGGTCATCTCATGCCGTCCATTCGGGCAGCCGCGGCAGGCTCGTCGGCGTGACGGTCGTCGCGCCCGCCCCCGTCGGGATGTCCGTGTCCGGCAACGCCTTCTCCGCCAGGTCGATCAGGATCGGCGCGGCGCACCGCAGCACCACCTCGACCTCGTGGCAGAAGTCGCCCTCCTCGCCCGGCCGCACCGACCACCGGGCCAGCCTGCCCAGCTGCTCGGCCAGCACCTCGGCCGCCCGGGTGAGGCTGAAGACCTCCAGCTCGTAGCAGGCGGCGAACCGCTCCACGATCCGGGTGGCCGCGCCGCGCGACCGCTCCGACACCGGCAGCGGACCGCGGCCGGTGAACCGGTCCACCTGGTCGGCCACCCGGTTCCACGGCGTGACCAGGCGCGTGGACGTCACCCTGGCCAGCGCGGCCCGGCTGAAGTCGGTGCGCTGGTTCTCCGGGCTGGTCGCGGCCAGGTGGAACCGCACCAGGTCGCGCGGCACCTCGGCGACCAGCTCCCGGCCCCACACCACGTGGCCCCTGCTGGTGGAGAACTTCGAGTTGTCCAGCTCGTAGAACTCGTTGGTGACGAACTCCTCGGGCAGCAGGTACCGCCCGTCGGCGGCCAGCAGCATCGCCACCATCGCCACCGCGAACGGGTAGGTGTTGTCGAAGCCGAGGAAGTAGACGACCTTCGTGCCGGCGTCGGCGAGCCACATCTCGTCGTCCACGGCGAGCGGCACCGCGCGCCGCTCGGCCGACAGCGTGCCGCAGTAGATGCTCCACGCCGCCGGCTCGGCGTTCGGGTTGATCCGCTGGCCGGCGACCTCCGGGAACGGCGCCGGGATGCCCCACGACGTCGGGTAGGTGACCGGGTAGTCCGGCAGCGGCCGGGACAGCATCTCCCGGATCGCCTGCGCCATGTGCGGCCGCATCGCCCGGCCGTGCACCGCGAAGTGCTCGCGGATCCGCTCGCGGTACCGCTCCATGGGCAGCACGAGCACCTGCGCCTCGCGCAGCTCCAGCGGGTCGTCGGGGTCGACGGTCGACTTGGGGTCGATCAGGTCGCCCGCGGCGATCGGGTGGCCGCAGCTCTCGCACAGCCCGGCGCACCCCTCCGCGAGGCACAGCGGGCAGCCGCCCTTCACGAAGCCGTCCACCAGGTACTCGCCGGTCGCCGGTGAGTACGGGAAGGTCATCGTGCGCAGCTCGAACTTGCCCGCCGCGTGCAGCCGTTCGACGAACCCGAGCACCGCCTTGACGAACCGGTCCTCGTCGCCGGTGTACCCGTCGACGTCGATCCCGACCGCGGCCAGCGTCGACTCGATCTGCTCCGCCGACCGCGCCACCAACTCCCGCGGCGTCACGCCCAGCCGGTGCGCCGTGGTGACCACGTAGGTGGAGGTGTCCTGGTAACCGGTCGCGAGCAGCACTTCGCGGCCGGTGGCCCGCAGGTACCGGGCGTGCACGTCGGCGGCCAGGAACGGACCGGCGACGTGCCCGAGGTGCAGGTCGCCGTTCGCGGTCGGGGCCGGCGAGATGATCAACGTCGGTCGGCTCACCGCGGTTGCTCCTCGTGCCGGGCGAGGAACTTCTCGGACATCTCGGCGTCCCACCAGACGCCGTAGTACTCGAAGTCCTCCGCGCCGCCGTTGACGACCTTGTGCGTGCAGCCCGGGGGCAGGTGCACGATGTCGCCCGCGACGAAGTCGTACCGCTCGCCGTCCACGTCCAGCTCGGCGGTGCCCTTCATGGCGATGAAGATCTCGTACTCGTGGTGCGAGTGCGGCGTGGACTCGGTGCCGGCGCGCAGCACGCACCAGGCGCCCTCGAACGGGGCGTTGAGCGCGGGCCAGGGCATCAGGCGCTGCCCGTCCAGGCCGTACGCCGGTTCCAAGTTGTCCCGGTCCAGCTTGCGGATCTCGACCATGTCGTTCACACCTCCGCCGCGACTTCGGCGACCGTGCGGCGGGCGAGCAGGTCCTCGGTGATGTCCTGGGACCGGTGCGCGAGCACGCTGATCAGCGAGTCGGCGATGCCGTGCGTCTGCTCGTTGACGCCCTGGAGGTAGATGGCGCCCCAGGCCGAGTCGCCGAGGTCGACCCGGTAGCGCCGGCTGACGTTGACGTCCGCGAGGCCCATCCGGTCCGCCAGGTCGCCGACCATCGCGGGCATCCGCGGGTCGTACCCGGTGCCGAGGAACACCGCGTCGCAGCGCAGCGGCTCGACCTTGCCGCTCTTGCGGTCGCGCAGGTCCAGCACGACCTCGTCGCCGTCCATCCGCGCGCCGACGACCTCGGTCAGGCTCCGCACCGAGGACCGCTGCCGCCCCAGCATCTTCTGCTGGTACAGCATCGAGTAGATCTCCTCCAGGAACGGCGGCGCCAGGCCCGCGTAGTTGGTCAGGCGCATCTCGTCCAGCACCTGCGACCGCGCCTCGGGCAGCATGGTGTAGAACTCGTCGACGAACGACGGGTAGAACAGCTCGTTGACGAACTTGCTCGTCTGGTAGTTCTGCAGGCCGATCGAGCGCAGCACCAGCGTCGGCTCGCTGTCCGGGAAGTCCTGGTGCAGCGCCATGAACATCTCCGCGGCGCTCTGCGCGCCACCGATGACCACCGGGCGCATCGGACGGTCGGACGGCGCCGTCAACCCGGTGATCCGGCCGGAGTACTGGGTGCTGTGCACCACCCGCTCCCGCGGCAGGTCGCGGAACACCTCGGGGACGTGCGCGTCCCGGCCGGTGCCGACCACCAGGTCGCGGCACGTGATGGTGTCACCGTCGGACAGCGTGACGGCCCACCCGGCGACCGAGCCGTCCTCGGCGTAGCGCGGGTCGATCCGCTCGGTGCGGGCGTTGTAGCGGATGCGGACCTGCTCCAGGCCGTCGGCGACCCACTGCTGGTAGGCGGAGAGCTGCCAGCGGTAGGGGTTGAAGGTCGACAGGTTCACGAAGTCGTCCAGCTGCCCCTGCTGGTGCAGGTAGTTCAGGAACGAGAACCGGCTGCGCGGGTTGCGCAGGGTCACCAGGTCCTTGAGGAACGACACCTGGCTGCGCGCCCACGGCAGCAGCAGGTTGCGCTGCCACTTGACGTCCGGATACTGCTCCAGCACCAGGGTGCTCGTCGCCAGTTGGCGCTCACCGGACTCCTCGATCGCGACGGCGAGCGCCAGGTTCGACGGCCCGGCACCGATCATGAGAACTTCGACATCTTGCCCAGTCACATTCCCCACCTGACTACTAGGTCGGCTCACCCGCCGGGCAGCGGGCCCGCGGGTCGGATGTTCCTGCGCGCCGGGCACTGCGTGGCTCGGCACGACTTCCGGCGCTGGCACCGGCACGGCGCGGTCCGCGTCACGGCCCTCTCGGACCGCCGGATGCCCTGCGCCACAGAGAATCCCCATCCGGTCCGAACACCGCCGCGAACAAGTCCACAAGGGACCGGCGTCGACCGGGAAGGAGGGACGATCAGCTCTTCTTGCCGCCGCCGATGACGCCGAGCGACAGCGCGAAGGACGGCTTGCTGCCCAACAGGTACGCCCCCGCGGACTGCAGGATGCGGTCCTGGGCCACGACGTGCTGGCACATCGTGTTCGTGTCGCGCAACCACCGGTCCATGGGCGAGCGCTGGTAGATCGACGAGGTCTGGAGCAGGTCGTACAACCGCGACACGATCGAGCGCGCGGTGCGGAAGGCGTGCCTGCGTGACAACGGGAGCGCGGCACGCTCGTCCGCCGTCAGGTCGTCCAGGGTGCCGCCCGCCGACAGCACCTCGTGCTGCCGCCGCAGGGCCGCGTACACCGCGTGCCGCGTGGCCGCGAAGTCCGCCTCGCAGTCGGCGATGGTGACCTGGGTGCGGTAGTCGTCCGCCATCGCGCCGGCCGGGCCCACCTTGGTCGAGGCGATCTCCCGCACGTGGTCGAGCGCGGCACGGGCCACGCCGAGCGGCACGCCGGGCATGTTGCGCATGTGCACCTCCGGCTGGGCCAGCGGGCCCTCGCCGTTGCGCACGGTGTCGAAGGTGACGGTGCGACCCTCGGGCACGAAGACGTCGGTGATCGCGTAGTCGCAGCTACCGCTGCCGGCCAGGCCGGTGGTGTGCCAGGTGTCGATCACCTCGACGTCGGCGCGCGGCACGATGAACAGCTTGGAGTCGTGCGGGTCGCCGTCCTCACCCGGTTCCGGCTGACCGTCCCGGTACAGGAACGCACCGGAGATCACCCAGTCGGCGTGCGTGATGCCGCTGCCGAACGGCCAGCGGCCGGTGAGCCGGTACCCGCCGGGGACCAGCTCGGCGCGCCCGGTCGGGAACAGCAGGCCCGCGGTGACCATGTCCAGGCTGGTGAACATCTCCTTGGCCACGGCCTCGTCCAGGAACTGCGCGTACAGCCCGGAGTCCGAGCCGATCATCGCGCACCAGCCGGCACCGGCGTCACCGTAGGACAGCGCCTCGATCACCTCGGTCTGCTCCACCGAGTTCAGCTCGGGACCGCCCCAGTTGCGGCCGAAGCCCATCCGGAACACACCGGTCCCGCGCAGCACCTCCACCAGGTCGGCGGGCAGGCGGCGCGCGTCCTCGATCTCGGCCGCGCGCTCGCGCAGCAAAGGTGCGACGGCCTTGGCACGGGCCATGATCTCCGCCGCGGGCGAGTCCGGCGACACCGGGTCGGCGCCCACCCCGGTCCTGCCGGTCTGAACATCTGTGGCTGTCATCCGCTCGCTTCCCCTCGGCTGCGCTGATGTCACCCGATTCAAACCAGCGGGTCCGTTGACTGGAAGGATTGACCGGATCAGACAATCAACCGAAGAAAAACGCCGCGTTCGGCGGCGATGACCGGGACGTTCTCCGTCACGAGACCGTCGCCTCGCCGCGCGCGACCAGGTGCGCCGCCACGACCGCCCGCCACGGCCACCACCCCTCGGCCGCCCGCTCCGGGTCGCGGACGCCGAGTTCGCGCAACGCCCGGCGGACGGCGGGGGCGTCCACCGGGAAGGCGTCCCGGTGCCCCAAGCGCAGCGCGATCTGCTCGGCCGCGGCCCGCCCGATCCCCTCGACCGCCGTCAGGCCGGCCACCAGGTCCGCCGAGGACGCGCCGCCGTCCAGCACGACGTCGCCGTCGGCCACCCGCCGCGCCAGCCCGCGCACGGTGTCGGCGGCGCCGGTCGGCAGCCCGATCCCGGTCAGCTCCTCCCCCGCCAGCACCTCCGCCGACGGGAACAGGTGCGTCAGCCCGTGCGTCAGGCCGGGCACCGGCAGCCCGAACCGCCGGACCAGCGCCCCCGTCCGGGCCCTGGTCCACGGCAGGTCGCCGTGCTGCGCCACGACCGCGTGCAGGGCCACCTCGAAAGCACCCCACGCGCCGGGCGCCCGCAAGCCGGGCCGGGCCGACACCAGCGGCCCGACGACCGGATCGGCCGACAGGTCGTCCACCGCCGGACCGGTCTCCACGTCCACCGCGACCATGCGGCTCGCCCGCTCCACGACGTGGATCAGGCCCTCCCAGTAGGGCAGGTGCGCCACCAGCACGAGGTTGTCCTGCTCGCCGGGGTGCACCTCCAGCAGGCCCGCCTCGCCGTCCAGGCTGATCGTGCGGCGGTACACCCGTTCCTCGACCGACTCGACACCCGGCACCGCCCTGGCGGCGAGGTGGTCCAGGACGCCGTCCCAGTCGAACGGCCGGCGGAACGGCAGCCGCATCGCCAGCCCGCCGTCCGCGGCCAACCGGTCGGTCCGGCGCCTGCGCTGCCGCAGCTCGCTCGGCACGGCCCGGAACACCTGGCGCATCTCCCGGTTGAACTGGCGCAGGCTGCCGAAACCGGACGCGAAGGCCACGTCGACCAAGGCGAGGTCGGAGTCGTCGAGCAGCCTTCGCGCGAAATGCGCACGACGCGACCGCGCGAGCTGGTCGGGGGTCACCCCCAGGTGGTCGTTGAACAGCCTGCGCAGGTGGCGCGGCGACACGCCCAGCCGCGCACCGAGGGTGACCTCCGTGCCGCCGTCGAGCACCCCGGCCAGGATCAGCTGCACCGCCCGGCACACCAGCTCGGGCGCCTCGGGGCCGACCGGACCGGCGACCCGGTACGGGCGGCAGCGCAGGCAGGCACGGAACCCGGCGGCCTCGGCCGTCGCGGCCAGCTCGAACGTGCGCACGTTCTCGGCGAGCGGCCGAGCCGGGCACCCCGGCCGACAGTAGATGCCGGTGGTCACCACCGCCCTGAACGTCGTCATGCCGCAGGAATACAGGGACCGCCACCCGGCCCGCCACCGCGACCGCCGGGATGTCCGCATCTGACCAGACTCCTCCGGGCGGCTCCGAGATCCTCTACCGCGTTGGTCGTCCACCGCAGGAGGTCTTGTGCTCACCAAGGTCCTGTCGATCCCGCTCAAGCCCGGCAAGCAGGCCGAAGCCGAGCAGCTCGTCCGGCGGTTCGCCCTGCTCGGCCCCGAGCAGGAGCCCGCGACGCTGTCCTTCCGCGTGTACCGGAACGCGGCGCGCCCCGACTACCTGTTGCTCATCGGCAACTTCGCCGACCAGCACGCCTACGACGCCCACACCGGCTCGCCCGCCTACCGGGAGCTCGTGGCGGGCCGGCTCGCCGCGCTGGCCGTCGAGGTCGTGGAGACCGACCACGATATGATCATCAGCATCTGAGGACCGCCGTCACGTCGGGCGCCCGCGGCGCCCGACGTGACGGTCACCCGCCGCCGCAAGGGCCATCCGGGTGATCTTCGCCGGATCGTGCGAGGTTGATTGTTCGGGCCGATCAACTCTGCCGTTCAATGCCGCCGTCGGTTCGAATAACCGCGGCGCTACCCGTGGCGCCCGGCCCGACAGGGCCATCGAAGGCGGCGATAACGGAGACAGACCTGTGACTGGCATGGCAGAAGACCTGTCCGGCGCGTCGGCCCTCCCGCGCACGACGCCGTCACCTCACAACGCCCGCGTTTCGACGGTGAGACCGACCAGGGGCAACGCCGGACCACTCCGCCGCGAACCGCTCGCGCCGCGATCGCGGTGTCGGCCCTCCCGCCGCACCCAGGCCCCTGTCGCGTGACCGCTCCGCGCCCGGAGTCGGGCGCTGCCACCCGGTAGCCGGGAGTCGGCCGATCACTTCGTGTTACCGCACGTGCCTGCCCGGGAGCGTGGCCGTGTCGAGCGGCTGTCGACCGGGTGTGCCCATCTGTCCGCTGTGGCCGCCAGCCGGATCGACGCGCGCGCCGTCGGCGGCAGTGGTGTTCCGACGTCCGACGAATCCGTCGGCTTGAAGGAGGGGTTCCGTCATGGCGAGACCAGAGAAGCCAGTGGACGTCGGCGGCGGAGTGGCGGCCGCGTTCGCCACGGAGCTGCGCCGATTACGGGCGTGCGCGGGCAACCCGACGTACCGGGAGATGGCGCGCTCGGCGTTGTTCGCACCGTCCGTGCTGTCGAACGCGGCCAGCGGTACCCGGTTGCCGACGTTGCAGGTGACGCTCGGGTTCGTGGCCGCGTGCGGCGGTGACCGCGAGGAGTGGCGGCGGCGCTGGATGGAAGCCGCGAACGTGGCCAACACCGACACGCCGTCCTGGGGCCGATATAGGAGCTCGCCCAGCGACCGGGGGATGCCCCGGCCGGCCCAGCTGCCGCTGCGATCCTGGGGGTTCGTCGGCAGGCGACGTGAGCTCGACCTGCTCGACGTGCCCGCGGCCACCCCGGTGGTCGTCACCGGTCCGGTCGGGGTGGGCAAGAGCGACCTGGCCCTGCACCACGCGCACCGCGTCGCCGCCGACATGGTCGACGGCCAGCTGTACGCGGACCTCGGACCGCTGACCGGCACCGCGTCGGACGCCGGGTTCGTGCTGGACGGTTTTCTGCGAGCTCTGGGAGTGCCCGCAGACCGCCTGCCCGGCACGGTCGACCAGCGGGCGGGGCTGTACCGCTCACTGCTGGTGGAGCGCAGGCTCCTGGTCCTGCTGGAGAACGTCCGCGACGAGCGCCAGGTGCGCCCGCTGCTGACGGAGTCCCGGCACAGCCAGACCCTGGTGGTCAGCCGCAAGCCGCTGCTGGGCCTGGACGGCGTGCGCCGCGTCCGGCTGGACGTGCCGTCGCGGTCCGACTCGCTCGCGATGATCACCGCGGCCGTGCCCGAGCGGGCCGAGGCCGAGCCGCACGAGTGCGACCGGCTCGCCGAGCTGTGCGACGACCTGCCCCTGGCGCTGAACATCGCCTTGCGCAAGCTCGTCGCGCGGCCGGACGTGCCGCTGCACCGGGCGAACGCCAAGCTGGCGGAGCGCGACGGCGCGCTGAGCTGGCTCCGCATCGGCGACCTGTCCTTGTTCGAGTCGCTGAACTGCGCGTACCAGGAGGTGGGCGAGGCAGCTCGGGCGCTGCTGACGCGCATCGCCCGCCTGCCGTACCGCTGCGACCCGGACTCGGTTGTGCCCGAGGGGGGCGAACTGGCGGAAGAACTGGTGGAAGCCGGCCTGCTGCGCCGCGGCGACCAGCCGGGCAGCTACCGGGTGGAACGACTGGTGCGGGTGTTCGCGATCCAGGTGGCCGCGGGTCCGGGCAACCGCGCTTACCCGTCGCCGTTGCGCCTCGACGTGCCGCCGAGACAGTCACGTCGCCACGAACCGGTCGACTGGGACGCCTTCCGCGGCCGTCCCGACCGGGCGAACTGCCCCCCGGAGGTCACGGCCGGCACGCTGTCGCCCGTCCGCATCGAACTACCCAGCCGCTTCGTGGACCGGATGGCACCGGTTACCGAGGCACGTTCCTGAATCGCGGCGGCCGGTCCCGCTCGACCGGCCGTCCGCGGAGTTCCCCGGTTCCTCCGCTGTGGCCGCCCCCGACCTGGAGGCTCCCGGCCCGTGCGCAGACCTCACTTCGACGCGAACGTCGGTGTGCCACGGTGATCTGCCGCGGCGCGTTCCGCTCGCGCGGCTGAGGCGAAACCGACCCTCGGACGCCGTGCCGGGAGGTAGGCTCCGGGCGAATTCGCCGTGACACTGGGGGGAACCACCATGGTGCGAAGCGTGCTGCTGGCCGCTGCGCTGATCGTCTCGTCGATCGTGGCGGTGCCCTCCGCCGTCGCCGCCGCGAACCCGGTCGCGTCCGCCTACACGCCGGTGACGCCGGTGCGGGTGCTGGACACCCGCACGGGTGCCGCGGTGGGCGCGGGGCAGAGCGTGGTGCTCGACCTGTCCTCCCGCACGCCCGCGGGCGCCACGGCCGTGGTGCTGAACGTGACCGCGACGGAGCCGACGGCGAGCACGTACGTGACGGTGTGGCCGACCGACGCGCCGCGCCCGACCGCGTCCAACCTCAACCTCGTCGCGGGCGAGACGCGGCCGAACCTGGTCACCGTGAAGTTGGGCGCGAGCCGCAAGGTGAGCCTGTACAACAACGCGGGCACCGTGCACCTCCTGGCGGACCTGGCCGGCCATTACGCGCCGGGCGCGGGCTCGCTGTACCAGCCGCTGCCGCCCACCCGGGTGCTGGACACCCGGGTGGGCACCGGCGTCGCCCCCCGGAACCCCGACGGCTCGCTGCCGATGAACCTCACCGACGTCATCCCGCCCGGGGCGAGCGCCGTGACGTTCAACCTGACCGCCACCAACGTCACCGCCGACACCTACGTCACGGCGTGGCCGCACGGCGCACCGCGCCCGACCGCGTCGAACCTCAACCTGGTGCCCGGTGACACGAGGGCCAACCTGGTGACCGTCGCGCTGGGCGCGGACCGCACCGTCGACCTCTACCACCGGCTGGGCACGCTCGACCTGATCGCCGACGTCGCGGGCTTCTACGTGCCGGGCGAGGGCATCGCGTTCCACCCGATCGACCCGGTGCGGGTCGCGGACACCCGGACCTCGGCGCCCGCCCGGCCGGACAGCCCGTTGTCGCTGTTCCTGCGGGAGGACGTCATGCCGGTGAGCACGTCCGCGGTGCTGCTCAACGTGACGGCGACGGAGGCGACCGCAGCCACCCACGTCAGCGTGGTGCCGGGCAGCGGCTCCAACGTCGCCGCGTCGTCGGCGCTCAACGTCACGCCGGGCGCGACCGTGCCGAACCTGGCGGCGGTCATGTCCGGCATGCAGGGTTCGCTCGTGCTCAGGCCCGGTGCGGGCAGCGTGCACCTCGTCGTCGACCTGAGCGGTTACTTCGCGCCCGTGCCGAGCACCTGCGCGACGGCCGGCTGCGTGCACGCGTGGGGCCAGAGCAACAACGGGATGCTGGGCTCGGGTGGCGGTTCGGGCCAGGTCGGTTCCTACTACGGCGAACCCGAACCCCGGCCGGTGTCGGGTCTGTCCGGCGTGACCGCGGTCGTCGGTCGCTACGCGTTGAAGGCCGACGGCACGGTGTGGGCGTGGGGCGAGAACGAGGACGGCCAACTCGGCGCCGGGTGGCACGGGCTCGGCGGGTTCGCACCGGTGCCGGTCCGGGTCAGGGGCCTGTCCGACGTCACGGCGCTCGCGTCGTCGCGCACCAACGGCTACGCGTTGCGCTCCGACGGCACGGTGTGGGGTTGGGGTGCCAACTACAGCGGGCAGGTCGGACCCGTCACGACGGACCGCGTGGTCGACGTGCCGACCCGGATCGAGGGCGTGGACGACGTGATCGCCATCGCCACGTCCCAGGGCACCGCGTACGCACTGCGCTCGGACGGGACGTTGTGGTCGTGGGGCGAGAACATCTACGCCGACCTCGGCAACGGCACGATCGGTGGCTCCTCGCCGACCCCGGCACGGGTGGTCGGCCTGACCGACGTCGTCGAGATCGCCGCGGCGGCCAACTCCCGGTACGCGTTGCGCTCGGACGGGACCGTGTGGACGTGGGGCAGCAACTCCGAAGCGCAGTTCGGCAACGGCACGACCACCGGCATGAGCGGTACCCCCGCTCAGGTGCCGGCGCTGACCGGCGTCGTCTCGGTGGCGGCGTCGTACGCGACCGGGTACGCCGTGCTGCCCGACCGGACCGTCCTCGCCTGGGGCTCGCACGACAGCGGCGCCGCCGGTGTCGGCAACATCGGCAGCCGCTACGTGACCCAGCCGCAGCCGGTCCTCGGGCTGACCGAGGTCAAGGAGATCGTCGGTGCGGGCGGCAACGCCTACGCGGTGCGCGCGGACGGCAGCCTGTGGGGCTGGGGCGTGAACGTCTGGCGCCAACTCGGGCCGGGCTCCTCGTCCTCCGCGTCCTCACCGCAGCGGATCTCCGGCCTCCCCGTGGTCGCCAGGGTCGGTACCACCGGGTCGGGCGCCTACGCCCTCCTCGGCTGAGGCCTTGCGCTCGTCCCCAAGAACTGGGGCAGCGGCCTCACCGACGCCGGCCATGTCTACCTGCACGCCAGGCGGGCCGAGCCGGCCACGTCGGTGCCGGCCCGGGCCCGTCATGACGCGGTTCAGTAGTACAGCGTGGTCGAGGCGAGGTCTTCCTGGGCCCCGTTCGCGCCGTCCTGGATCCACACCTCCAAGTGGATCTCGTCACCTCGGTTGGGCGTGTGCCAGAACGGGTCGAAGTCCGCACCGTAGCCCGTGTTCTTCTGCGGAGTGCAGCCGTTGGCGCCGTTCTTGTCCACCGGGTACCCGAGGATCCTGCCCTGCGTCACGTTGACGGCCAGCGCCACGGCTCGTCTGCCGTCCCCCCTCGTGTCGCACACCTCGACCTCGCCGGAGTAGAAGTTCACGAGCCCCCGGGCCCCGGTGGTGGACAACGGGTTCTCCGCCGCCTGGGCGGGTGTGGTCACCATCGCGAGCAGCAACGCGGCGATGACCGGGACGACCCCGAACAGCACTTTTCGCATGTCTTGCTCCCCCTGTTCCCTGTTGCCGCGACCCGTCGGCCGCGACTGACACCAGGTTGACCGGCGGTTGTGGGGGAAAGCTCGGGCGGATCTGGGACGCACGCCTGGTCATGCGTCCTCGAGACGGGCGGCGACGCGGTGGGCGTCGGGTATCCGGTGTTGGGAGAGGAAGAGTGAAACGGCACGGCGGAGTGCGGCGGTGGCGCGGTCGTGGTGACCGGCGGCCGTGTGGGTGTCGGCGAGGCGTTCGAGGGTGTCGGCGTAGTCGTAGAGGGCTCCGACTTCGTGGAAACCGGCCAGCGCCTGCTCGTAGTGCGTGATGGCTTCGTCGTGATCGCCGGCCAGGTGGGCGATGTAGCCCAGGCTGTCCCGCGTGCGCGCCTGGGCGTCGAGGTCACCGTGGCGACGGGCGAGGTCGAGCGCCGCTCCGCAATGCGCACGTGCCAGCGGCAGGTCGTGCAGCTTCGCCGCGTACCACCCGGCTTGGTTGAGGGCATGCGCCTCACGCATCTCGACGCCGAGCGTGCGCAGGATCGTCAACGCGCGCGTCGCGTGGTCCAACGCGGACTTGTCGTCACCGCGCTGCTCGTGCACCCAGGCAAGGGACTGGTGCGCGCTGGCCCGCCCGGACGGGTCGCCTGCCGCACGGCTGAGCTCCAGCGCCCGGTGGAGGTGCCGTGACGCCCCGGCGAGGTCGGCACCGCGGGCCAGTGCCGACCCGAACCTCCACGACGTCAGGGCACGGGCAGCGTCGTCGTCCGCGCGCTCGGCGGCCTCCATCGCAACCCGCCACACGGCCAACTGGTCGTCGATGAGACCTTGGCGCCGCTGGAAGGTGTCCAGCGACCAAGCCAGCTGCCAGACGACCGCACCCCATCCGTGACGCGCGGCCAACTCCTGTGCCGCCGACAGGCACCCGTACTCCGACGCCAACCACGTCAACGCGTCCGCCTCACCGGCGAACCCGGGATCCGCGGGCACCGACTCCCCCAACGCCGACGGGTCCTCGTACGGGTACAGCACACCCTCGGCGGCCAGCCCGGTCCGAGCGTAGTGCAGGACGACCCGGCGCAACCCCGCCTCCAGCTCCGCCCGGTGGTCGTCACGCGCCCGTTCGGCGGCGTAGAGCCGGACCAGGTCGTGCATCCGATACCGCCCCGGCACGTGCTGCCGCACGAGGTGCCAGTTCTCCAAGTGCCCCAGCAGCTGACGCGCCCGCGGTGTCGACTCGCCCAGGAGTTCGGCCGCCGCGGCCGACGAGGTGTCCGGACCGGGCGCCGCGCCCAGCAACGCGAACGCCCTCGCGACCGGCGGTGGCAGCACCCGGTAGGAAGCGGCGAACACGGCGCGCAGGCTCGCGCTCAACTCGGTGGCACCGGGCAGGTCCAAGCCGTCGGCCTCGTGCAGCTCCGCCACCAGCGCGTCGAGCGGGAAGTCCGGGTACGCCGCGGCGCGGGCGCCGATGACGGCCACGGCCAGCGGCAGTCCCGCGCACCACTCCAGCAGCGCCGCGACGGCATCGGGCTCCTCGTGCATCCGCTGCGCGCCGACGTGCCCGGCCAGCAGTTCCCGCGCCTCGGCGTCGGACAGCACGTCCAACTCCACCGTCGGCATGCCGTGCGTGGCCGCCAGCCCGATCAGCCGGTGTCGACTGGTGATCAGCACGGCGCAGGTCCCGCTGCCGGGCAGCAGCGGGAGGACCTGGTCGGTGTCACGAGCGTTGTCGAGCACGACGAGCAGCCGGCGCCCGGCCACCACGCTGCGGTACAGCGCCGTCTGCGCCTCCACCTCGGTCGGGACCGACGCCGCGGGCACGCCCAACGCGGTCAGGAACCGGCCCATCACCACCGACGGGGACACCGGCGGTCCGGTCGGGTCGAACCCGCGCAGGTCGGCGTGCAGCTGCCCGTCGGGAAACCTCTCGACCGCGCGGTGCGCCCAGTGCAGCGCCAGCGACGTCTTCCCCGAGCCCGCCGGTCCCACCACGGCCGACATCGGCGACGCGCCGCCGGACGGCGCCAACGCCTTGTCGATCCGGGCGAGCTGGTCCGCACGCCCCACGAACAGCCTCGGCACCGCCGGCAGCTCGCGCGGCGTGGGCGCGGCGACCGCTCGCTCCTCGCGCACCGACACCTCACCCGCGAGCACCAGTTGGTGGAGTTCACGCAGGTCCGGTCCCGGATCGGCGCCCAACTCCTCGGCCAACCGCCGACGAACCACCTGGTAGTGGTGCAACGCGTCCGCCTGCCGACCCGACCGGTGCAGCGCCACGATCAGCTGGCCCGCGAGCCGTTCGTCGAGCGGGTTCTCCTCCGCCATCGCCGACAGCTCCGCCAGCACCTCGCCGTGACGCCCCAGGCGCAGCACGACGTCGTTGCGGTGCAGCACGGCCTGCCAACGTTCCTGCGCCAACCCCCGCCGCACCGCCTCCGCCCAAGCACCTCCCAGCCCGCTCAACGCCGGACCGCGCCACAACCCCAGCGCCTCCTCCACCGATGCGCGCGCGACCCGGTCCTCCTCACCCCGCGACCGCCTGAGCAGCCCGCGGAACCGGTGCAGGTCCACCACGTCCTCGTCCACCGGCAGCACGTAACCGGCCTGCGTGCGGTCGATCACCACACCGGTCACGTCCGCGAACGCCTGCCGCAACCGGTACAGGTACCCGTACAACGTGCTCCGAGCCTGCCGAGGCGGCCGATCGCCCCAAACCCGGTCCACCAGGACGTCCAACCCCTGCCGCCGGTTGGGCTCCGCCAACAGCGCCGCCAACACACACCTCTGCCGCGCGTGCCCCAATCCGACCTCCACCCCACCCACCCACGCGCGAACCTCACCGAGCAACTGGAACTCCACCGACATCCGCACCCCCTCCCACAGGCGTAGCGCCCTCGAGAGCCACGGACAAGGGGCATCCCAGAACTTCCCCAGATCGCCGTACGACAATGCGCCGCTCGCGCGTTCAGACCCGGCGGTTGAGGTCGCGGCGTTCGAGGTCGCTCACCCGGGTCAGTCCCAGCTCGGTGGTGAGCGTCGAGACCTGCCGCTCCACGGCAGCCAGGTCACGTGATGATGAGGCGATCGACTTCCCGCAACGAGCCAACTCGCCACCCCGTGGACGCGTCGTCCGGGCGAATTAGGCGATCGGCCCTCGGCGCAGGTAGGAAGGCGACTCCGGCCTGATCAGCTGCCCTCCTGGCCCGGTCAGGGCGATGGCTGATGAGACCCGGGGCGCGAAGCCAGCCAACTCGTCGGCGAGCACGCGAACCCGCGCGGCGCGGTCGGGATGCGCCATGATCGCGCTCGACAGTCGGATCGTACCAACGGATCTCGACACTTGGCCTCGGTCTCCTCGCTGATGGTGGTCGTGTCCCCGCAAGAACGAGCAGGATTCGGCGGCTTCAGTGCCGCCAAGGCACGGCGATGAACTGCCCCGGGACCGCCTGCGAAGAGCGCAGCGTAGAGGCGGGCAAGAATTATGACAACGATGGCCCGCCACCTGCGATCCACCGTTGATGCGACTGTTCACCCCACCAACCCTGGTTGTGCACACCCCGCGCCCTTCATATCGTTAAGGCGCACTCGGCGGTGTCACCCCGGGCATTGGGGCAATGGAACACAGGTAGGGTGGCACATCAGCCCATGTCGAAGTGAGATGAAATGCTAATCGAACCAGTAGCGCACACCTGCGACCTGCTGCGCGCCTTCTCACGGTGGACCTGCAACTCGGTAGCCGGGGCGGATTGCTCCTGGTACCACGGCACGTGGCAGTACCTGCGTATTCTCGATCTGGTGTCGAATCCGGGTTGGCACAGCGACTTCTTCGTCGAAGCGATGCGGTCGCATTCGGCCGGGAAGCCCAGCGCTGTACTGATCAGCGGGTGCGCGGACTACTCGATGTACGCCCACGGTGCGGCCGCGCTCGGGGACCTGCTGGACGCCACGGTGTTGGACCTCTGCCCGACGCCGCTCGCGGCCACGGAGTGGTACGCGGCGGGCAGCGGTCTGCGGCTGCCCCGGACGCTGTGCGAGGACGCCGTCGCCCATCGCTCGCCCGAGGGCTACGACATGATCGTCAGCGACTCGTTCCTACCCCGCTTTCCACCACCGGACCTGGTGAGCCTGCTCGCATCCTGGCGAGGCCTCCTCCGCCCGGGCGGGATGGCGATCACCACCGTCCGCATCCACGACGAGGGAGCGGAGCAGCGGGCCGCTCGGCAGCAGACCGTCGAGCGTTGGCGCGGGGTGGCAACCGGCAGCCCGACGTGGTGGCCGACCGTCTCGACTCTCCCGGTGGCGGAACTCGCCGATCAGGTCGCCGAGTTCGCCGAACGGCAGCAGCGCAACGCCCAGTACCGGCGCGCGGATCTCGTGCACCTGTTCCACGACGCCGGGTTCGGCCAGGTCGAACACATTGAAGTGGTCGTGCGAGGGAAGAAGTTCGTCCGCATCACGGCGGCTTGAGCAATCCGTTCCACCCTGACAACAAACGGCTACCAGGAGCGCCACCTGGCTGTGCCGGGAGCTCAGCGACGGCAAGGTGGTGCGCGCACCGCTCACCGGTGCCTCCTCGCAGCCCGTGGGCGAACTGTCGCCGGCGGGCGCGATCCGCGGATCCAGCGCCAGTGCGCGGAGCTGCGCCGAGGACAGGGAGGCGCCACGCGCACCGGCCTGTTCACCGGCTCGCTCCCCGATCACGGCGACCACGGCGTCGCGGGTTTTCGCGCGCTCCCGCCGGAAGGGGAGCCAGTCCGCGAACGCCGCACCGGTGGTCCGCTCGACGGCGATCACACCACCGAGCAACGTTGCCGCGGTCACGGCCGACGACTCGTCGTGCTCGGCCGCACCGACCGCCGCCAGTGCCCACGCCAACGCCTCGATGCCCCGCGCACCCATCCAGGGCTCGTCGATGCCGTCCTGGGCCCTCACCGCCTCCTGGAACCAGGGCACCGCGTCCTCGAGCCTGCCGTGCACCAGCGGCACGAGCCCCCGTGCCCACAGCGCCCAACTACTCGCCCAAGGCAGCCGGCGCACCCGGGCGTCGACCAGGTACCGCTCGGTCACGGCGATGCCGCTCCGCTCGTCCTCGCAGAACCCGACGGCGAGCGCGTGCACCAGTGGGAACACAGCACGGTCGCCATCGAACGCGGTACCGGCCGCACCGCTCAGCTCCACCGCTTCGCCCAGCAACGCGACGGCGTCCCGGCGTCCTCCCTGGGCGAAGGCGCAAGCGCCCTCCAAGAACAGGAGCGGCGCGACCTCGGTGTCCGTCGCGACCACCAGCTCCTCACAACGCCGCAGCCGAATCTCCGCCTGGTCCGACCTGCCCTGCCAGAGCCTGATCCACCCCCAGCAGCGCCGTGGCCTCGACGTGCCGCGGTCCCGGTGTCAGCGACGCCAGTTCGAGCATCTGTTCCAGCCGGTCGCCGAGCTCGTCGAGCAGCTGGGCTGGAAGGAGCCCTCGCAGGCACATCATGTCGTGGACGATGGCCAGCCCCGTCTCGACGTCGTCCGGCGCCGCGGCGCAGTGGCTCAACGCCGCGCGGAAGTCCGCCAGGTTCGCGTGCGCCCCGTGCGGCGAGGACAGCTCGAGCAAAAATAGAACTAGCGCAGCAATAACGCGACTATCGGGAGCCGTTGAATGCAGTTCGACACCGTTGAACGCGTTCGACAGCTCCCTGTTTGCCCCCAGCTGTTCCACCGCAGCCACGTCAACCCATCAAGCCCGACAAATCACGTCAACACGACCCGATCACAGCGCCAGCCTGCACGTCGATACGCCGCCGCCTCCGACGCGGTGAGCACGCTCTGGCCGTACACGATGGTGCAGACCTGCATCGTGCACCTGCTGCGCAACAGCTTCCACTACGCTCGCCGACAGCACTGGGACGTCATCGCCAAGGCCCCCAACCATCCACACCGCATCGACCGAGGCCGTGACCAAAGACCGGTTCGCGGAGCTCGCCGACGCCTGGGCTGCCGTTACCCGGCGATCGTCCGGCTCCGGGACAACACCTCGACCGAGTTCGTGCCCTTCACGGCCTTCGACGTGGAGATCAGACGGGTAACCAGCTGGGGAACGGGCTTCACGCCTCTTTGCCCTTCGTGAAGAGGTCGCAAGAGAACAATTTTTCGGCGAAGTCGCGATAGGATTGGGCATATACGCCATCAGAGTCCGCGACAGCGGTCAACTCGGTTCTGACCACCTCGCGAGCCTCATCAAGTTGCTTGTTCAGTGCCGGTACGACGGGAATTACCTTCGCCTTCTCATGCGGTAGGAGAAAGCCCGGCAACTCCACCGAGTGGCAGAACACCCGCCAGTCGGCGTATGTGTCGATGTAGGGGATACCGTACTGCTTGACTGCGCTGACCAGTGAGGCGGCGACCTGCTCGATATTGCCGTCCCGCTGAAACTCCCACGTGCGGAAGGTCCGCTCCGGCATCAGGTAGCCGAGCGGCCTGGAGACGACTGGCATCGGAGTCCGCGGAATGTCGTCACGGATGGTGAGCATGATGTCCTCGACCGATGCGAACCGCACACCGACGACGGGGTTCACCATGAGCGACGCCGGCAAGGCAAAGGTGGCCAGGTTCAACCCGAGCCAGCCACTGGCCCCATCCCCACGATCCAGGATCAGCTTCCCGTCCTGCTTGGTGAAGCCCAGTTCGCGCAACCCCGCGGTGCACGCGGCCAGCACCTCCTTCTTCAGGTTCGACATCTGAGAAATCCTCTCGTCCCTCACCGACACAGGCCGCTGTACGGGTGGTCACCATGTCCGGCGATCTCGGCGAGAGGAAGGTCTTCCGCGGGTCCGACTTCGTCGGCCTGTCGGGGTGCCGCCCGCCGGCAGTTCGATCCAGGCTGTTGCCCGCGGCGGCGGGCACACCGAGCGGCCAGGCGTGCGCGATTATCCGGAACCCGTGCTCGGCGTCAGCCAGCCGTAGCTGCCCGGCAACCCCATCCGCTGCCAACGGTCCCAGCCGGCGCCGGGGTAGGACCAAGGGTTCGGCAGGCCCTGGTCCAGGTGGTCGTAGGCGATCAGCGCGTCCCGCGCCGTCTTGCAGCCGGGGTTCGCGGCGGCGAACCGCTCGACCCGCGGCCTGGCCCCGTCCACCCACTCCCGCACGGGCGTCACGGGGTCGTCGGTGAACCACCACGTGAACCAGTCGTGGTCCTCCCACAGCAGGTCCGTGGTCCAGCGCAGCGCCAGGTGCACGACCCCCACCTCGCCCGCCGGCCCGTCGAGCCGTGCCAACCACGGGCGCAGGTCGTCGTACACGCAGGCCAACCCGCCGAGTAGCTGGACGAGGTCGTACGTGGACCACCGGCCAAGGGCATAGGCCAGCACGGATCCCAGGGCGTCGTCCACGGCACGCCGCTCGTCGTCCGGCCACGACGACAGGTCGGCGGAGTGCCGCCCCAGACTCTGGAGCGTGAGGCCGACGTCAACGGCTTGCGCGCCGACCATCGCGATGACGCGGTGCGCGTACCGCCGCCACAGCCACCGCCACTCCTCGAGCTCCCAGTGGTCGGACGGCTCCCGCGCGAACTCGCCGACGAGGTCGTCCGGCGCCAGGGCGGGATCACCCGCCAGCACCTCCAACTCGTCGGCGGTGTAGCAGTAGGAGCAGCCGGTGAGTTCCATCGGACCGCCACCTTAACGCGAAAAGGGCCCTATCCCGCTTTCGCGAGGTCGACCACTGCTCACCGCAGGTGAGCCTGCAGCGGGGCCGCGCACCGCAGCAGGGTGCTCTTGCCGGAGCCCGACGGCCCCATGATCGCCGTGAAAGTGCGCCGGCCGAACCGTGTCGTCACGTCGTCCGGAGACCGTTCCTCATTCCAAGATCATCCGACCACGTGTCGGACCGTTCGCAACCACACTGGGCAGTACAACTAGTCGGGGTGCGGCGTGAACTCCTGGGTGCCGATGACGGCGAGCAGCTCTAGTTTGTCGACGCTGTCGGTGCCCAGCGCGGGGGTGAACCACAGCAGGCGCTGACGACCGTCCTCGCTGAACAAGGTGAGGCAGTTGACCTCGACCAGGCCGAGCACGGGATGGTCGATGCGCTTGCGGTCGTCGCGGCGGAACGCCACGTCGTGCTCGGCCCACAGCCCGGCGAACTCGGCGGAGCGGTCGAGGAGTCCGGCGACGAGCGCGCTCGCCCCGGTGTCCTTGGCGTCCCGGCGTGCGGCGGCGGCCCGCAGGTCGGCGGCGAACGCCCTGGATTGGGCCGGGTGGTCCTCCTCGGGGTAGAGCCGCCGCGCCTCGGGGTCGGTGAACCAGCGGTGCACGAAGCTGGCTTCCTTGCCCCGGAAGCGGGAGTGGTCCCCGAGCAGCGCGATGGCGAGCGGGTTCTGCACGAGCGTCACGTGCAGGTCGGTGATCACCTGCGCGGGGGTGGAGGTCAGCCGGGTGAGCAGGTCGAGCATTCCGGGGTGCACGTGCGAGCCCGCGCCGCCACGCGGCACCGGCCGGTTGGCCAGGTGGTAGAGGTGGTCGCGCTCGTCGGCGGTCAGGCGCAACGCACGCGCCAGCGCCGCCAGCATCTGTTCCGACGGCTGCGACCCGGCTCCGCGTTCCAGCTCGTTGTAGTAGTCCACTGACGCCCCGGTCAGGTGGGCGACCTCCTCGCGGCGCAGTCCCGGCACGCGCCGCCGCGGCCCGGAGACCAGTCCGACCTCCTCGGGGCGGATGCGCTCACGCCGCGAGCGGAGGAAGGCGCCCAGCTCGGCGTACTTCATCGAGTTCACGTACTCCAGTCTGCAGTGGAGCGGGCCACGGAGACATGGGACGGCGTCCCCTGTCACCGGTCCGCACGGTCCTGCACGGTGAAGGCATGACAAACACCGACCCCACTGTCCGACGGGTCGCCATCGTCACCGGGGGTTCGCGCGGCATCGGCCGGGCGGTCGCTCGCAGGCTCGCCGCGGACGGACTTGCCGTCGTCGTCAACTACGCCGGGGACGACAACGCCGCGGCGGAGACCGTGCACGCGATCACCGCCGCCGGTGGGAACGCGACCGCGGTCCGCGCCGACGTGGCCGACGAGACCGCGGTGGCGGAGCTGTTCGACCGAGCCGAGACCGAGTACGGGGGCGTTGACGTCGTGGTCAACTCCGCGGGCCGCCTCGCCCTGTCCCCCATCGCCGAGCTTGACCTGGACGTGCTGGACCGGTTGCACCGCGTCAACATCCGCGGCACCTTCGTCGTCGCACGGCAGGCCGCTCAACGGCTGCGCACGGGCGGCGCCTTCGTCAGCTTCTCGACCTCCGTGGTGGGCACGCAGTTCCCCGGCTACGGCGCGTACGTCGCGAGCAAGGCCGCTGTCGAGGCGATCACCCTGATCTTCGCCCGCGAGCTGCGCGGACGCGGGATCACCGTCAACACGGTCGCGCCCGGCCCGACGGCCACCGAGCTGTTCCTGGACGGCAAGACCGAGGAACAGGTGGCGGCGCTGGCCAAGGCGCCGCCGCTGGAACGACTGGGCACCCCGGAGGACATCGCGGGCGTCGTCGCCTTCCTGACCGGTCCCGAGGGCCGCTGGGTCAACGGCCAGGTCCTGCGCGCCAACGGCGGCCTGGTTTGACACCGCACTGAACGACAACGAGGAGAACACCTGTGCCATTCGCCAACTTCAAGGTCCCTGCGGGCACCATCAGCGCCGAGGACAAGAAGAAGATCGTCGAGCGAACCACCGAGCTGTACGTCGAGATCTACGGAGAGCGCGCCCGGCCGACCACGGTCGTGCTCGTCGACGAGGTCGAGGACGGCGGCTGGGGCGTCGGAGGCAACGTCCTGACCGCCGCGATGCTCAACAGCAACGCCTGACACGCCCCCGCGCACGACGGCGGACGGCCCGACGTCCCACCGGATGCCAGGCCTTCCGCCGTCGGCTTGTCCCCGTTCGGTTTTGCGGAGTTCAGGGGTGTTCGACGGCGCGACATCGGAGTCCGTTGAGGATCTGCGGTCGATCGTCCAACGTGGATCCCGGCGATCAACCCGAACGGCCCCACGCCACCCCCGGCCAGATCGCCGGCCTGGCCACCCATGTGTCCCCCGCCAACGCCGTCCTGATCGTCGCCGCCGCCTACACCGGGCTGCGCTGGGGTGAACTGACCGGGCTGCAATGGTCACGGGTCGACACGGCCAACCGCGAGATCCGCGTCGACGGCGAAGACGGCGCCCTGCACGAGGTCGGCGGCAACTCACACTCGGACCGCCCAAGACCCCGCCAGCGTCCGCACCGTGCACCTACCCGAGTTCCTGGCCGACCTGCTCGACGAGCACCACGACCTGCGACACACCCACAAGACCTGGCTGCGTCCCCGAAGTCCTTCAACACAAGCGGATCGGCCACAAGTTCCACGGCGTCATGGGCGTCTACTCCCACGTCACCCAACCCATGATCGACGCCATGCGAGCCGGACTCCAACACCGCTGGGAGCAAACGCGGGAGCACGAACCCATGACCACCTTCGTGCATACGGTTGTGGTCAAGATCGTTTGCTCCCAGATGCTCCCCGAAACGATCAATGGCCTGCGGACGGTGATCGTCTGCAGGCCATTGACCAGGTAAAACACATTGTGGGCGATACTGGGATCGAACCAGTGACCTCTTCGGTGTGAATGAAGCCGATATAACGCCTCTACCAGCACAAATAGAATGAACACAGGAAAAACGCGGCTATTGGGCGCCGTCGAATGCGGTACGACGGTGTTGCACGCGTCTGACGGCTCCCATTTTGCTCCCACCGCCCGCTCCCACATGCTCCTCAAGACCCCGAACCTCTAATCGGACCAGGAACCGTGGTCGCGGTCGAAGGACACCCAGGTCACCAGCAGCACGTCCACCCGGCCCTGGGAGGTCAAGGGCAGATAGGTGATCAATCCGAGCCCTTGGCCGACCGTGAGCTGGAACAGCCCGCCATCCGGATTGTCCGGGTCGAGCGGGCTGCCCCACTCGGGCACCAGGGTCAGGACCTCGAACGCCTCACCGAGCGCAACGAGCGCCTCGGGCGGAAGCGCGCGTAACTGCTTCTGCGCGCCAGGATCGATGTCGAGGTTGTACGCCATGATGGTCGTCGACCACCGCCTGGACTACTGGCGACTACAGACCCAACTCCGCCGCAGTTCGTCCCACGACACACTGCCCGGTCGGGAGGCACCCGCACCACGGACCGCGACGGTGATGTCCACCAGCCGACGGACCGCCTCCGGGTCCTCGCGGGTCAGTAGCGCGACCCGCCGCCACACCTGCAGGGTCGACCGCAACTGGTCCAGACGCAGAGTCCGCCTGGCCGCGCTCAACGCGGCATCGAAAGCCGCATCGAACTCGCCGGCATGCTCAGGCAGCAACGCTGCACGGATCAGCTCCGGCGAACCGAACAGTGCAGCCGCCCTGCCATCACCCACCCACTCGGGCGCCGACTCCAAACCATCCACGTCCGCCACCTGGCCAACAGGCCGGTCATGCTCGGACGAACGGGCAGCCTGAGAACTCACATAACGGACGGTAGATCCAACCGCCCCACCAGAGCTCGGGACACCGACACGACCCAGGTGCCGTACACCGAGATCCTCGCAGGCGAACACGCCAGCCGCAGTGCCGATGCGCCGGCGCTGCGCACAGCAAGCCGTTCTCCAGGCCGCACACTCGACTGAGACGCGGCGTCGATCGCCGCCAAGGGTGACTGCGGATGCCGACTCCGCACCCGGAGGCCGAACCGCATGAAAACCATCTGACCTGCATGGGTGGAATCTTCGGCAAGCACAACGATCGGCCCAGTCCAACCGCGGGCAAGGGCTGGCCCGGCGCAGCACGGCGACCTCGTGCCGCAGCACCAGCAACTCCACGCCCTTGGCCGCCGACGACCGACCCCAGCAGAACCAACCAGCCAACGACCCGGACGGAGATCAGACAGAGCAGTCGTAGCGCCACGCCTCACGATCATGCTCCTGCGCACCTGGCGCGCGATAATCGCAGCTCAGCGCCTCAGTGCAGAGTTCTGGCACCCACACCGCAGCCTCTGAAAAGCCGCCACCAGCTCACGAGGCACCTCGCGCTGAACCAGCACATCTCCACCGGCGGCCCGCCACGGTGTCGGCGTCCACCACGTCCTCAGGCGTGGCGTCGATCGGCAACAAAACCCCCACGGAGGTCATGACGGGCTCGCCGGATGCCGAGACGTAGCTGATCAGGTAGTCGGCATGACCAGGTTGGTCTCGGCGAACACCTCGACAGGCCCGGTGACGTCCAGCATCTTCATGCCACCGAACAGGAGGAAGACGATCTGCCAGCCACTCACCACCTCGGCGTGCCAGACTGCTTAGACCGCCCAGGAAGGACGCCTCGCAGTGGCCTGGAACGACATCCCCGCGAAGAACGACCCTGAATTCAGCATGCAGATCTACTACGCGAGGATTAATGTCCTCAGACAGTTCCTCTCCCCTTTGAGCACACAGGTCTTCGACGCGACCTGGGAAGCGACAGCAACGGCGGAGCTGCGCGACACACGCCGAAGCGCCCTGCTCAGCGAGCTGGTCGGGACACTCGTCCAGACCCTTGGCCTCGACGAGATATCAGAGCAGGAACCACCGATCGGTGGATGGTTCGTCCATTCCGGGACCACTCATTACGGAAAAGGATCCCAGAAAAGCATCGCGACTCTTCACCTTCCCGGTGGCGGCACCCTCCAGGGGGCCATTCGCCGAGACTGCGTCATCACGTCGAGCGCACTGGAGAACATGGCGGACAACGACGACACGTCCTTCGTCGTCGGCCGGAGGAAGTCCGCCACTACGTTCGACCTGGTCGCCGCCGGCTTCCGCGACCCGTACGCTTTCCTGCACGGGACCGCACGACACCTCGATCTCTTGACCTTCCGCGACCCGTTCGGGCCAGAGCGGCGGGCAAGCCTGCTGCCGCGCCTGGTGTCTCCCATCAGGATCGCCGACTTGTCTGACGAGCTCACGCTGGCGTACGCCGTGCACGACACCGTCGTGAGGTTCACGGCCGCGGTCGAGAACGAGGGCGTTTGGAAGATGCTGTACGACGCCTCCGGCGAGGTGTTGCACGAGACCAGGCATCAAGCGTTGTTCCGCTGCTTCGCCCAGCTGTCGTTCGCCGCCCTGGGAATCAAGATTCATCCCAACGCCGACCACGGACGCGGCCCGACCGACCTGACGTTGACACTCGGCGACGCCGTGCACGTGGTCGAGTTCAAGAAGGACACCAGCAAAGCGAAGATCTTGCACGGCCTGACCGTCCAGCTACCCCGGTACATGGAATCGGCGCGCGCGGAGTTCGGCAGCTACGTGGTCATGTGCCACGAGAACGAGAAGAGCGCCGCCTGGGAGGCCATGGACGGCAAGACCGACCTCCACAAGGTCATCAACGCTTACGCGATCGACTGCCGGCCACAGCGATCTGCGTCCAAAGCCTGAACTTCTGGCAGCAGGCTGGGACCCCTGGAACAGAACAACGACGTAAATCCTGAAGAACACTCACCGCGCCCCCAGCCTGTCCACGAGAAACGGCGAGCGCTCCGAAGATCACTCGCCGTTCACACCACTCGTGAGGGCGCTAGCGCCGTCCGACAGGGTCACGCAGCGCAGCACTGCCTCCCGGCCAAACAACACGACCTATGGGGTTGTGCCTGCCGATAACTCCATCCATGCAGGTTGAAGCCGTGCTAGCGTGAGGGGCCGAGGTGCTCGTGAGTGCGACTGCAGGTCCGCAGCGCCCTCGGCTGACGCGGCATGATGACCGACCGTGCTGCTCCGACTGGCCTATCTCGGTGTGTCCAACTCGTTCGCTTTGCTGCGCCTGCTGCCCATGAGCGACCGGGCAAGGACACCGAGATCCTGGCGCTGCGCCACCAAATCCCGGTCCTGCAACGCCAACTCGGAGACGCCCGCCCACGGTTCTCCCCCACCGACCGGGCCTTCCTCGCCGCCCTGCTGCACCGACTCCCGGCGCAAGCGCTTCATCGACTCCGACTACTGGTACGCCCGGAGACAGTCCTGCGGTCGCACCGAGACCTCCTCGCCCGCCTACTACCCCAGATTATCGGCGCGCGGCGGAGGTGCCTTCCTTTATGGGTGTCCATGACGCTGCGACATACATGAAGGTACGACGTCCAGGCCGAGGATGTCGGGCGGTACGGGCGCGGGCCGAGCACCCACTGTGCAATCGAAATATGCGCTCGCGTCCAGGTGCACATTCGACACGGGGGCAGTGGTGCTTATGGCGCTCGCATGGTGGCGATCATCGCCGCGCGGTTGTCGTGATCGGTGAGGCCGTGGTCGTTCGAGCCATGCCCTGGTGGCGTCACCGCGGTGGTCGTATTCGCGGTTGTATCGCTCGGTCATGTTTAGCGACACGACGCCTACCCGGGCGAATGGTTGCCGTCATGCAAACGAGTGGGACTCACGCCCGGGAGGTGGCGGATGCCCGGAGGGCTTGCTGTGCTCAGGGAGGCGCGTTCGGCGACTGACCGAGCCTGCGCCGCTCATTTGCCACCATGAACAATGAGGAACAGTGACCACACGTCTACCGATTGGCCGGATCGCCCGCCGAGCCGCCGTACTGGGTGCCACGCTGGCCGTGGCCGTAGCCGCGCCGCTGTCCGCATCGGCGCATACCGCCGACCAACCCGAGGTCTTCATCTGCGACGAGGTGGACGACTCGGATCTGCCCACGGTCACGGCCGACGGATGTGAGTGGACGAGCCCCGTCATCCTTCCGGACTCGTTCATCATCCAACCCGAGTATGCCCGCTGGTACTACAGGTGCCAGAACGGTCATGCCGCCGGGACGGCCGTCACCGGATACTACTGCGAACGGGATGTCTGATCGGACGAAACTCTGGGTGCAGCGGCCGATCTGTAGGCATCCCAGTTAGGTCGCCCGGGTTCCCGTGCTCGCCGCGGTACTGGTGTTGAGTCGGCCGGTGTGAGCGACCCCCGGCTCCCGGAGGTGCTGTCGGGCGCCTCGCGCACGTGGGCCCGACAGCGGGGTGCCGCCAAAAGGGGGACGGCCGGGATCCGCACAGGCCGCCTACGTGCTGATCACCCGACCACGCGACATCTTCCGTGAAGCCCTTCGGCACCGGTCATGGCGGAGCCGGATGGGCGACCAGCTCGCAGGCGTCCGGGTCGTTCAGGCGCAACGGATCTGTTTGATCGTCTGGACGTCACCCGTCACCCGGACCATCACCTTGATCTTCGCCTGGTCGCTGTCGAAGGTGCGGAAGCATTTGCTCGACCGCACCACTGTCGAGACGATCAACCGAAGACCACGCACGAGCGTTCCGCACGACGGCGGCGTGTCTTGGCAGGCCACCCCTACCCGGACACTGAGCCTTTTCCAACCTCATCCGGCGTTGAGGTGGAGTGTGAGGACGGCTCTGGTCAGGTCGGTGATGTGGGTGGTGGAGCAGCGGAGTCTGCGCAGTAGCCGCCAGTTCTTGAGGGTGGAGACGGCGCGTTCGCCCAGGGCGCGGATGCGGGCGTGGGAACGGTTGACTGCCTGCTGCCCTGGTGACAGGTGGTGCCACTTGCCTCGGTAGGGAATGCGGACCGGGCCGCCGGCGCTGTACCTGCCGATAACCTCGTCCATGCAGGTAGAGGACGTACGAAGCCCAAGGAGAGGCGAGCGTTCGCGGGCACGGCTGTCATCTGCCGTGACGTCGACCAGCACGGCATCATGACCGGCTGTGCCGCTCCGACTGGCCTACCTGAGCGTGACCAACGCGTTCGCGCTGCTACGGCTGTTACCCATGAGCGATCGGGACAAGGACGTGGAGATCCTGGGCACCAAATCACGATCCTGGAACGCCAACTGGGTAACGCCCGTCTGCGGCTCTCTCCCGGCGACCGAGCGTTCCTCGCGGCACTGCTACACTGACTGCCGGCCGCCACGCTTCGTCGGCTCCGATTGCCGGTGCGTCCGGAGACGGTGCTGTGATGGCACCTCAGCCTCATCGCACGCCGCCACGCGGCCAGAGCCCGTCCCAAGCGGCCCGGCCGACCACGGACCATCCGCTCGATCCGATTCCTGGTGCTGCGCCTGGCGCGGGAGAACCCCACCTGGGGCTACCGCCGCATCCACGGAGAACTGCTCGTACTCGGCATCAAAGTCGCAGCCTCCACCGTCTGGCAGATCCTCAAGGACGCAGAGATCGACCCGGCACCCGAACGCACCACGACGACCTGGTCGGCCTTCCTCCGCTCACAGGCCGGCGCACTCCTGGCCTGCGACTTCTTCGAGACCTCCACCAGCCGTCACCGATCAAGTAACGATCACCCGACTCGACATCCGCCGACGACAGCAATTGGGCGGCATCCTCAACGAGTACCACCACGCCGCCTGACCTGCACGGACGACTTTCTCGGCAAGCACAAGGTCACCATGGAGCGGCCAGCACGATGTAAGACCGCGTATTCGGCACCGTTATGGGTCGGCGGTGGTGCCCGTGCTGAGCTTTCTGTTCGTCGTCGCCTACGGGCTCGAGCAGACCACGTGGCTCCACGCGAGGCGACCGCCCCACCCGCCGCACGGTGGACCGCAGCGCCTCGCCGACTGTGGGCGGCCTTATTCGGTCCTGGTTTCGGGTGCGTGCGCCGTCTGGATGTGGTGGTGCATCGTGGCAGCGTCGAAGTCGAGGCCTCGGTCGGTGTAGATCGTGGCGGCCTCCTGCCAGCAGGCGATGGCCTCCTCCGTGCGGCCGAGGTGGCTCAACGACGTGGCGAGGATGGCGAGCGGGTGGGCGAGAGTTTCCTCGTGGCTGCCGAGGGAGGTTCGACCGAGGGCGATGGCGCGTCGGCAGTGGTCGATCGCCGCGTCGTGGTCGCCGAGGCCCTGGAGGCCCTTGGCGATGGCGGCGAGCGCGCACGCCTCACCGTCGGTGTCGCCGAGCCGGTGACGCAGCCGTGCGCTGCGTCGTCCGTGGTCGATCGCCCGCTGGTGGTCGCCGAGGTCCGCGTGGAGTTCCGCGATGAGGCCTTCCGCCACCGCCTCCCACCGTCCGGTGTCGAACCCGCGGCCCAGCGCGCACGCCTCTTCGAGGTGGTGCAGGGCTTCGGCGTGACGGGTTTGCCTGCGCAGCAGTTGGCCGAGTTCGGTGCGGGCGGCGATCTGGATGTGGACGTTGCCGGTGCGGCGGGCGAGTGCGGCGGCGCGGGTGAGGTCCGGCTCCGCGTCGGGGTGGTGGAGGTGTGCCAGCGCTTCTCCACGGGCGAGCAGGGCGTTCGCCTCGTGTTCGGTCCGGCCGGATCGCTGGGCCGCGGTCAAGCCCGCGGTGGCGGTGGCGATGCGGTCCTCCCAACCGCCCATGAGCACGAGGAATCCGAGGGCGTCGACGAGCCGCACGGCCTGCTGGTCCAGGTTCCGGTCGACGGCGTGGTGCACGGCGGCCACCAGGTTGGCCCGCTCGGCGGTGAACCACGCCCAGGCCTGGTCGCGGTCGGCGACGGGGTGGGGGTGAGGCGGTTGGTCGGGGTTGCTCACGACGCGCGTGTTGGTCGGGTAGAGCCGGCGGTCGGCGGTGTGGGCGGTGTGGGAGTACCAGGTGAGCAGTGCGTCGAGGGCGCGGTAGCGTTCGTGCTCCGTGTCGTGTTTGCGGGTCAGTTCGTCCGCGTAGGTGCGGAGCAGGTCGTGAAAGCGGTACCGGTCGTGCGCCACCGGTTCGATGAGGTGCGCGTCGGCCAGCGCGTTGAGCAGTTGACGGGTTCGAGGTGGCGGCAGGCCCGCCAGAGCCGCCGCCGCGGATGTCGAGATGTCCGGGCCGGGGTGCAGACCGAGGCGTCGGAACAGGTGGGCCTGCGGCGTGGTCAACTGGTCGTAGGACCAGTCGAGGACGTTGCGGACCGCAGCGTGCGGATCCCGGCCCCAGCTCAGCGCGTCGAGCCTGGCGTTCTCGTCGGTGAGCTCGCCGACGATGTCGGCCACGGAGACGTGGTCGTGCGCGGCGGCGCGGCCGGCGGCGATCCGCAGTGCCAGCGGGAGCCGTGCGCACAGCCGGACGAGGGTCTCCACCGCGGCTGGTTCGGCTCGAGCCCGGACGGGACCGATGATGCCGACGACCAGGCTCGACGCCTCGGTCGGCGAGAGCACGTCGAGGGTGAGGCGGTGCGCGGCCTCGGTGACCACCAGGCCGGTCAGGCTGTCGCGGCTGGTGACCAGTACCATGCAGCCGGGCGCTCCGGGCAGCAGCGGCCGAACTTGTTCGGCGCTGTTGGCGTTGTCCAGCACGATCAACATCCGGCGCCCCGCGGCCAGCGTGCGGAACAACCCGGAGCGGGCGCCAGTCCCGGCGGGCACCGCCGCCGGGGGCACGCCGAGCGCGACCAGGAAGTCGTCGAGCACCTCGTCCGGGCTCGCGGGTTTGCCGGGACCGTAGCCGCGCAGGTTGCTGTGCAGGGTGCCGTCCGGGAACCCGTCCTGGACGCGGTGCGCCCAGTGCACCGCGAGCGTCGTCTTGCCCACGCCGCCCGACCCGTCCAGGGCGGAGATCACCACGGCCCGACCGCCGGCCGGTGGCATCAGGGCGTCGAGCGCGGCCAGGTGGTCGGCGCGGCCGGTGAAGTCGCGGATCGACTGCGGCAGCTGCCGCGGCACCGGTGGCGCGACACTCCAGGGCGACCTCGGGACGGGCGGTGGGGCAACGACAGCCCGGTCGGGTGGTCGAGGTGCACCGCGCAGGATCTGCTCGTGCACCCGCTGGGCGTCGGCGCCCGGGTCGACCCCGAGTTCTTCGGCCAGGCTCGTCCGGAGGCGGTGGAACACAGTCAGGGCATCCGCTCGCCGACCGCAACGGTCCAGCGCCACCATCAGCTGCGCGTGCAACCCCTCGCGTAGCGGGTGGTCGTGCACCAGCTCGGTGAGGTCGTCCACCACCTCGTGGTGCTCGCCGAGTTCCAGCTGCCACCGCACGCGCAGCTCCAGCGCGCTGAGCCGCAGCTCGTCCAGGCGGGCGGCGGACCGGGTCAACGCCGCGGTGCCCAATCCGTCGAACGCAGGCCCGCGCCACAAGCCCAGCGCCGCCCGCACCGCCTCGACGGCCCGGTCCAGCGATCCCGCGGCGGCGAGGCGGCGGCCGTCGGCGACCCCTGCGGCGAACCGGAGCGAGTCGAGCTGCCCGTCCTGGACGCGGATCCGGTAGCCGGGCTCCTCGGTGACGATGAGCTGCCGACGGGTGTCGCCGAGGCGTTCGCGCAGTGCCGACACGGAGTTGCGGAGCTGCTTGCCGGCGGTCTCGGGCGGCTCGCCGTCCCAGGTCATCTGGGCGAGCCTGGACAGCGCGACCACCGTGTTCGACGCCGACAGCAGTCCGGCCAGAACCCGCTGACGACGTGCCCCCGGTACCACCACCCGCCGACCGTCCGCCCAGACCTCGAGCGTGCCGAGTACGCGGAACTCCATGCTCCCGGTCTCCCCTTACCGGCGGTAATCAGCCATGAGCATAGCGTCGGAAACGGCCCTCCAGCCAGGGGTTTCGGCCCCTCGTCACGAACCGGGGCGGTGCTGCAAGCGGCCGGTGGTGACGCGACGGTGACGGTGTGGGGACGGCGCGCGAGACGGTCATCGTCGTCCAGGCCGACCTGGAGCCGGTCGCGGGAGGCGCCCGGCAGTGGATTCGGAACTCTCGACGAAAGGTCGTGGAAGATCGTGCGTTGGTGGAAAAGTGTCTTCGTGGCAGTGGGGCTCGTCCTGGCGAGCGTGGTCGCCACGCCCGGTGCTGCTCAAGCCGGCCCGTCCGTCACCCAGCGGGAGGCGCCGGATTCCGGGTTCGGCAACTGCCCGGCCGGCTGGTTCTGCGCCTGGGAGCACAACGACGCACTCGGTCGTTGGTTCCAGACCCAGCGCGCCCAGACCAACCTGATGAACCCCATCGCCGGGTTCGTGTTCGGCGACCAGATTTCGTCGGTGTGGAACCGCACGAACGTCGACTGGTGCGCCTACCACTGGTCCGACTTCCGGGGCGATGCCCTGCTGATCGAACCCGGCGCGTGGTCCGGCAACCTCGAGGCGGACACGGGCGTGTGGGACAACACGATCAGGTCGCTGAGGCCGCGACCCGCCAACAAGGACTGCGTACTCCCGGACTGATCACACCCGCCTCGAAGGTCGTGGGCCGCCCGCGGGCGGCCCACGACCGGCTTACGCCGCGCCCAGGAAGGCGGATCGGGGCCCTGCCGTCACCCCTTGAACTCTCTATCTCGAGCTGGCTATGGACGGAAACCTTCCACCGCCACCCGGAGTCGTGCCGCAAGCCTCCGGTGCGCAATACGTTGCGGTGAGTGCTACAGAGCGGCAGGCAAGCGGTGGCGCAGCCACACGGCCCGGGCAGCTTCGGGCGGGGCCTGTCAGCATGACGGCCGGAGTCGGTGCAGCAGTGCCACGAAAGAACGCGCGGTCGCCGGGGGAACTGCGGACAGGTATCCCCAGTGGCCGCACCACCCGGTTCGTGATGCTCGTCCACGTCGCCCACCACCGCAGGGCCGACTGCGTCGCCCATCTGCTGGCACGCAAGATGAAACGCTCCCCGAGTCCATGCGCAACAACGTCACCCGGGACCGGCGAGGATGTCCGCTCACGCGACCTTCACCGCCTGCACCGGCATGCCGGCCTACTTCTGCGACCCACACGCACCCTGGCACCGCAGCAGCGTCGTCGACCAGTGGGCAGGCGACGGCAGCCTCACGCGCGCTGCTGGCCGAGACCACCTGCCGGCTGATCTACCCACACAGCGGGGCGCTCAACGGCATCAACACCTGGCTCACACCGGTGGTCGTCGGCACGAACTGGAACATCTACGAAAGGATGTTCATAGCTGACATCGACTCCGACGGCCACGACGACATTCTCGCCGTCGACTTCGATGACCTGACGGCCTACTTCTACGAGCACAGCGGAACCTTCAATGGTAAAGCAACGTTCCGTCCACGAACTGCCCTCTTCAAGGGCGACGGCTTTGAGCCGAACAATTGGAGCTTCCTCACAGAGTGGAGCCGAGAAAACCCCGACCTACTCGACATCCTCGTTGACGGCGCCAGTCCCGCTAACGCCCACCGGCACACCGGAAAGGTAAACGGTATGCACACCTGGGACTTGAACAGCACCTGGACGTGGCCGACCAGTCAATTCACCCGCGAAACGACTCTGTGCATATTCTTGTTCGACGTCAACGGTGATGGCGGGAACGATCTAGTGAAGTCCACACCCGGTGGAGCGTTGATGTATTACCCGTTCCGCGGCTGGGGCGCATCCCCACCGCTCGGGTCTCCGGTCCAGATAGGCAACGGCTGGCAAAACATGGACACGATCACCTGATCGAGCCGATCATCATACCAACGAAATAGGCGACCAGGACATGAACCTAATTGGCAGACTGACAGCGGCGTTGCTCGCAGGAGCCCTGACCTTAACACTGTCCGCCGCAACCGGCACCAGTGCGCCTACCACGTCGACGACTCTAGTCGACGCCCAGTCCGCACTGGACGAGGACCGCAAGTACATCGTCGAGACGACGGCCGACATGATCAAATCAACGGGTACCGACCCAGTCACCTTCGACGAATGCGACCGGAAGCACGATGGAACAGAGCCTCCATTCTGGTTCAAGAACAAGTACAACGTGTGCCGCGGAACGGACCTCGAAGTCGAGTATTACGTGCTGGAAAACGGTCAACTGAAGTACGTCGGCAGCAGCTTCTACCTCCGCACCTTCATCGGGGTGGCCCAGGATGGCGACAACAAGATCGCATTCGGTGTCCGACTGATCCACTCACACGATTTCCTCACGACCCACAAGGACACCACCTACCTATCGTTCCAGGTCGCCTGCGAAAATTCCGACCCGACCAGGCAAAGTGACTGCTCGATGACTCCGGCATTCGAGGAGAAGTCGGTGCGGCAGTGGGAACAGGTGGGGCCAGCGGGCGTGTGGTTCACCGCGAATCTGACGACGACTTCCGTCCCGCCCGACAAGTACGCCGCCGAAAAAAGGGGCTTCTTCACCTTCAAACTGATCACCACCGCTGTCCCGCCGACCGGTGTCCCAGCCACACAACACGGCCCGACGGAGAAAATTCGCTGCGACGAGGCCGATTACGTGAGCGGCAGCAAATGCGTATTCGAGAACGTGATCTCCTCACTTTCGCTCGACGCCGACGATCCAACTTATGGCGAGTCGGCCAGATTCATCAGGGACGCCCAGGTCGACATCACCTTGACCAAGCCGGGAATCGCCGGAAAGAAGGTGCCCGGACGATGGGTCCAAGGCGGGGAGCCATTACGTCGATTTTACAGCAAGTACGACACCCAAAACGACCAGAAGGGCTCACGCGACAAAGTCCGCCGCACTTGTCAGATATACTGGGGAGTCGATTACACCATCAACGAGCACGGCGAGTTGAGACAATGTGACGAGTATCCATTCGCTTCTACCTACGAGAATGCCGCCAGAGTCAACGAGGACAGCGCGTTGAGTTACGCGGTCCGGCCGATCAACGCCCTGCACAACGAGACGGCTGGGCAAATTTACGGTGCGTGGCTGACAAGAGACCACATCCTCGACGGCGACCCCTTCTACGTCATCATCCGATGAAAGGCGGCCCACCGGGTGCGCCTCTACGCTTCCCGGCGGGCCGCTTAAGTCTCGCCGGATGCAGGTACAGCGGCGGTCGCCGTGCTCTCGGGCAGCGAGATACCACGACACCTGCCACGATTCACCTGCAGCGACTCCCCTGGCGCAGCAAGCACCGGCCAATCGGTCAATACCCGCTCATGAACATGCGAGTGTGTTTCGGCAAGGAGATTTGTTGCCAGCAAGTGGTCAAGCGGCCATGTCCCAGTCATGTGGCGCGGAAGCGATCATGTGTCCGCGAGACTGTAGCCCGTACGGTGCCAGCTGGACGTGTTGCGCCAGCGTAGTCGTCGCCGTTGTACCGGTATGGCTCGATCTTGACGACTTGACCGAAGTCGGGTGCGTCGACCATGAGGCCGTTGCCGATGCAGAAGCCGACGTGGTGGATGTTGCCTGGGGTGCCGTAGAAGACGAGGTCTCCGGGGAGGAGGGGTTGTCCGGCGAAGATGTGGGGGCCTGTGTCGTATTGGGTTTGTGCGGTGCGGGGCAGGGTGAAGCCGGCGGCGGCGTAGGCGGCTTTGGTCAGGCCTGAGCAGTCGAAGCCGGTGTGGCCGCCGTCGGGGCCGTTGCCACCCCAGACGTAGGGGAGTCCGCGCATGCCGCAGGCGTACTTGATGGCGGTGCGGGCGATGGGGTTCGGCTTGGGTGTCGTCGCAGTCGCCGGTGCCGGCTGCCGCGGCTTGCGTCCCCTACCTCGTCGAGGGCGTCCGTCCGGTCCTCGTCCAGGTAGTAGTCGTTCTGGTTGATTCGCCACAGCGCCGCCTGTTCCAACGCCTCAGGATCGGTCACCTCGACGTCGACCGAGGCGGTTACCCGCAGCCTGCACCGCGCCGCGTCGGTTCCATGGCCGGGCGGCGGGAGATCCCGTGCACCTTGCTGGGCAAGCATCTTCGGTTCTCCGACACCGATCTGTTGGCCATCGTCCGCGGCGGTGCCCGGGCAGCGCGTAGTGACGTGGGTGCAGCTGGCAGGTCGTCGTCGCGGTCGGGTGGTTTCCGGCGGCGCTGAACACAGATGGGTTGCTCTCTGGCCGGTATGGAGCGTCACTGTGCGTCCGTCCGATTCCCGGACGGACGCACGGATCTGGTGGAAGGCAGGGTTTTCGATGGCATGGGTGGAGAAGCACGGTGAGGGGTTCCGGGTGCGCTACCGGCTGCCCGACGGCGCTTTGGTCTCCGAGAAGGGGTTCGCGACCAAGCGTGAGGCCGCCGACCGGGCGGCGGACGTGGAGTCCGACCACCAACGGAGTCGGGTCGTGGACCCGCGGTTGGCGCAGATCCCGGTCGGTGAGTGGGTGTCGCGGCGCTACCCGCCGTGCGGGGCGACTCGACCCTGGGGTGGTCGCCGATCAAACCGCACATGCACTTCCACGACCTGCGCCACACCCACAAGACCTGGATGATCGAGGACGGCGTGCCGGAAGTCCTGCAACACAAGAGGATCGGACACAAGTTCCGCGGCGTCATGGGCGTCTACTCCCACGTCACCCGCCCGATGATCGACGCCATGCTCGCCGGACTCCAAGCCCGGTGGGAGCAGTATGGGAGCAAAACCCTGTGACCTCTTCGGAGCGGCAAATGTAGTCAAGATCTTTTGCTCCCATTTTGCTCCCACGAACGACCAACGGCCTGCAGACGAAGATCGTCTGCAGGCCGTTGACCAGGTAAAACACATTGTGGGCGATACTGGGATCGAACCAGTGACCTCTTCGGTGTGAACGAAGCGCTCTCCCGCTGAGCTAAACGCCCGTATTCAGTTCTCACTCCGCTCTCGCGGTGTGGTCATAGCTTACAACATCATCCCCGCGAACCAAAAATCGGGCTCTGCAACCAGCTCCACTCGAGCCCCACCCAGCCACCTACCAGCGCGAACACACCGAGCAGCCAGCACGTCACGATCACCACGAGGCCGGTGGCCGCCAGCACGAGCCCCTTGACCAAGAGGTTCTGCCGCCTCAGCCACGCCACCCACGCGTCGTAGTAGCGCTTGGCGAACCTCAGCACCCGGCCCGCCCACTCGAACTCGGTGGCCAGGATCGCCAGGCCGGCGAAGACCACCAGCCACCCCGGTCCGGGGTACGGGATCATCAGCACGCCCGCGACCAGCACCAAGCCGCCGACCACGCCGACACCGATGCGGTAGGTCAGGTTCAGCGCGGGATTGCGGCGGAACCGGTGGCGGTGCTCCGCGCCCTTGTCGGTGTCTTCGCGCTGCTCTGTGCTCATACCCACATCATCGCTCATCCGCCGCTCACGCGGGGCCTACCTGGCCGGATGCCAGCACGGCCGACGGCCGCGCGGGCGCCGAACGCCCCGGTTCCAGCGAGAGGCCGAAGCCGTCGTGCCGCCGTGCGTCCGACGACCAGGCGAGCACGGCCACGTCCGAACCGTCCGCCGCGACGTCGAATGTGGCCAACGCCACAGGCCCCGGCGTGCCGGTACCCCACACCACGTAGGTCTGCCGCGTCACGTCGTTGGCCGGCAGGTCCACCGGCATGATTGCGGCGCCTTCGTCACCCGACAGGAGCACGGCCACCGTGTCGCCCGACGTGTTCCGCAGCACGGCCCGGCTCGTATCCGGGTCGGTCGCGATCCGCAGCGCGCGCTCCAGCCGTTCGGCGCGCACGTCCTGCTGCGCGACCCGATCGTTCAGCTGGACGAGCCGCACGCCCGCTACGCCGACCCCGGCCACCACGACGAGCACGGCGGCAGCCACGAGCAGCTTGCGCCCCCACCCGCCGGATTTGCGACGTTGCTCCAGGAGCACCGGCTCGACGTGCTGCTCCTCCCGCAGTTGCGGTGTGTGCTCGATCGCCTCCATCAGACGTGTCCGCAACTGCGGCGGCGGGTCGTACTGGCGGACCGATCCGCCCAGCGCGGCGGTCACCTCCTGGGTGGCGTCGACCGCCTCCCGGCACCGCGCGCACCTCGGTAGGTGGGCGCGCATCAGCGCTTCCTCGTCCGGTTCGAGCACGTGCATCGCATACCCGACCGCGAGCTCCTCGCGAGGGCACCCGTCGTCCCTCCGCTCCCCGGTCACCACTGTGCTCCCGTCGTCCTGTCCGGCGCGTCGCCGCCGGTCTCGCCCGCCCACGCCGAGCGCAACGCCGTGCGAAGCCTGCGGATGGCGGCGAATGTGCGCGATTTCACGGTGCCCAGGGGCAGGCCGGTCAGCGCGGCGACCTCGACCTGGGTGTATCCGCCCAGGTAGGCCAGCGTGAGCACCTGCCGCTGGTCTGCGGGTAGCCCTTGCAGCGCCGCCCGAACCTCCGCACCGACCACACCGGTCAACGCGACGTGATCCGCGCCTTCCGCCGGTGTGACGTTGCGCTCGGAGACCTCGTCAGTCAGGGGGACACTTCGTCTACGCTTGGCGTTCTCGCGGCGGACCGCGTCGACGGCGCGGTGGTGCACCACGGTCATCAGCCAGGTGCCGAAGCCGCCGCGGGAGCTGTCGTAGGCCGCGGGATTGCGCCAGAGGGCCAGGAACGCCTCTTGGACGACGTCCTCGGCCAGGTCGGGATCGACGCAGATCCGCCGGGCGAGCGAGTACGCCGGTTTCGCGTACCGGTCGTAGAGTGCAGCGAAGGCCGTGCGGTCACCCACCGTCACCCGTGCGGCGAGTTCCACGTCGGTGGGACGCGGGCCGGGGTCGCGTCGCGGTGGGGGTGAGTCAGCCACCAGAGAGGTCCTCACGTCCAACATTCGCGCAACAGCCGGTACCGGGTTCAGGTTAAACCCAGCAAGATGGGAGCAGCCTGGCCCAGTGGACACGGAACGCATCGAGGTGGTAGCCCAGTGGAGTTATATGGCCCCAATCGGGTGATAACACACCTCGTGTCGAGCGTTCCTCGCCACATATACGTCACAAGTAGAGAGCTCGGTCGTTCGATTGGCCGGGAAGGGAGAAGAGGGTAACGACGATGCGCAACGACCACGTGACACTCCGCTCAACAGCGGTCTTCGACCTGCTGGCGCCGCGGACCCCGGCCGTCCCGGTGCAGGTGGAGCTTCGTTATGACACGAAAGACCCGTACGCGGTAGTCGCCGCGTTCCGCACCGGCCGTGCCGGGTGGGTGGAGTGGGTGTTCGCCCGCGACCTGCTCGCCGACGGCCTGATCGCCGACGCGGGTGACGGTGACGTCCGAATCCGCCCGGCTGCCGACGACCCCGAGGTCGTGGTGATCGAACTGAGCTCGCCCTCCGGCCACGCCATGTTCGAGGCCTCGGCACAGGAACTCGCCGACTTCCTCGACCGGACCTACGACGTCGTCGTGCCCGGGAACGAGCACCTGTGGGTCGACGTGGACGAGGCCCTGACCCACCTCATCTCCAACGACCTGACGTAAAAGCGCAGGTAGCGGGCCCGCGAGGGGATCAAGGCACCCCCGATTTGATCCCGCTGCGGTCCATGTAATAAAGTTCCTCTCGCACCGGGGAAGACCGGAACGACAGCCCCAAAAGGGAAAAGTTCCCAGAAATCCACGGAGCATGCGGATGTAGCGCAGTTGGTAGCGCATCACCTTGCCAAGGTGAGGGTCGCGAGTTCGAGTCTCGTCATCCGCTCGGCAGAGGGCCCCTTGGGCTCAGGCCAGACTCCTGGGTGCTAGCCTTCAGGAATCATGGCGGAGTGGCCGAGTGGCTTAGGCAAGGGCCTGCAAAGCCCTGTACACGGGTTCGATTCCCGTCTCCGCCTCGGACGATTAGCTCAGCGGGAGAGCACTACCTTGACACGGTAGGGGTCACTGGTTCAATCCCAGTATCGTCCACCATAGATAACCGCAGGTCAGAAGCCCGGTCCTCGATCTTGAGGTCGGGCTTCTTGCATGTCGCGCAAGATCAAAGGCGATGAAAAGGCGATGGCACGCTCGGACGGTAGTGCTCGTAGGTCCGCGACCGTGGCTCGCAGGTGCGGGAATCATCCGATGATTGTGGCCAGCTCGTCGTCGCGCAGCGCCAGCAGCGACCCGCGACACCGGGCTTCGAGGCCGTTGATCAACTGGGCCTTCATGACGCTCGTCACATGGTCGTAGACCCTGGCGATGCCCTTCATCTTGTGCCCGAGCCTCGCCCGGCGTGCGACCTGCGGCACACCGTCCTCGACCATCCACGTCGCGTGGGTGTGCCTGCCCTCGTGGAAGGTGATCCACGGCAGGATCGCCGGAGTGTGACCAGGGGCACCCGGCTCATCAGGCTTGCGTCCGTCCCACGCCGGCCGCCAGAACCGCTGCCGAAAGTTACTCCGACGCAGCAGCGTGCCGTCCGGTGAGGTGAAGACGAACGACCCGTGGCGGCTGTCGAGCAACGTCTCGTAGAACACGGCGATGCTCGGCGACAACACGATGGGCCTTGTGCCCGCCGGGGTCTTCGTCCTCCCCCTCTTGCCTTTCGTACGACGCATGACGTGTCCCACATCTGGCCTTGAGGTAGGGCGCTCGTGTGACACCTCGACTCCCGCCTTGAGCAACTTGCCGTTGATCTCCTTGAGCGGGTAGCGGATGTTGATCGACCGCTCCGCCTCGTCGTACTCGTGCCGCTCCTGCCCGACCAACTCGCTCCACCGGCCTCCGGTGTAGAAGTCGAGCAGGCACAGAGTGAACCCGGACAGACCCATCTCCGACTCGTACAACCTCATCGCCGCACGCAGCACCTGCACCGGCGTAGCCAGCAGCCGCTCGTTCTCGAACTCACCGCCGGTGACCCTGACGCCGTAGCACGGGTTGACCGGAATGATCTTCGCCCGAACCCCGGCGTTGAGAATCGTCGAGAAGGTGGTGAAGATCGAGGCGATGCTCGACTCGGCGTACTCCTCGTCGTGCAGCCACGACAGCCACCGCTCGATCTCGACGTAGCCGTTGAAGATGCCGATCATCGGCCATGCCCGCCACCGCGGCAGCAGGTGGTTGTCCAGGTACGACCGGTACTTGATCCTGGTGTTGGGTTCCAGACGCGGCGAGACCGCCTGGTACCAGTCTTCCCCGCGCGAGCGGGGGGTGGTCCGGCACGCGGCGCGGCGGTGAGGGTGTCAGTCACGTCTTCCCCGCGCGAGCGGGGTAGTCCGTACGGGCTGATGCGGGCGGCGCCCGGCTGATGTCTTCCCCCGCGCGAGCCGCGGTGGCCCGGATCTGATCTCCACGATTCTGGGGATCGACATGGTCTTTCTCCGCGCGAGCGAATGCGAGCCATCCGTCCTCCCATCAGGTGACATCGGCTCGTTCGGATCGCACCAGCTCGACCAAATGCCGAGCGCGTCGCGCACCGATCCGAAGACTCCTGCGCAGCGTCTCGGCCGATATCGGACGTCGGTGCGACTCCCAGTGACGAGCGTCCTCCAATCGAGCCCGTGCAGGAGGTCATCCGCCGCGTCGGACACCACGACATGGTCGTTGGACGCGACGTTCTCCACCACCGCATCGCCCCGGCCACTGACTGCCGTCCCGTTCACCGCCCGCAACAGACCCGGCCCGACCTCCGCCCAACCGATCAGCAACAGCGGCCCGACGGCATCGAATGCGGCCTTGCCGAACTGGCCGGCGACCAGTGGGTCGGCGACGTTCAGCGCCAACGTCACCAGACTGGAGAAGATCAGGAGCCGTCGTGCAGGCTCGAGTTGCTCCCGAGTATCTCCGCACATCGCCAGGTGTCGACTCGCCAGCAGCAGGGCGAGCACCGACAGATCGACAGCCGGCGCCACCAGCGGCGCCACCCGGACCGGCACACCAACCTCAGCGCCAAGCTCAACACGGTCCCGAAGCCGAACACGAACGTCAACCCGACAACCACACCGATGATCACCGTGACCGCCCGGACCACCTGCCGATCGCCGACCTCGCCCGCCATCCCGACGAGCACTGCCCGGCGGTCATCAGAAACCACCACCAGGGGCATCGACCTCAAACCGCCCCTCAACGACCAGCCGCCCGGCAGGAAACGGCTGGTAAGGCGCGAGCAGGTCTGTGCGGTCCCCTGCCGGGGGCACACTCCAGAAGGCTCGCTGAGCAGCACAAACGCCGCCCGGCGGGCCTTCGCCGTGTCCGGCTGTATCCGGCCAAAACGGCCATTTGCGGGCGTCTGCGCCGATGGTGTGCCGACGAGATCCCGTCGTCCTTGATCAAAAATTCGGATCAGGCCCGACCGGCAGTGACCTCGCACGTCACTCCCCGTTGTCCTTAGCGCCGCCTCGACCAGCGCGCGGATGGCGTCGTTGGAGAGCCGCTGAGCACGTGGGCGTAGATCCGGAACAGCACCTCCAGCGAGTGCCCCGCCCACTCGGCGACCTGCTTCGGCGGCACGCCGGAGCTGAACCACAGCCAGACGCCTGCGTGGCGCAGGTCGTAGGGCGACGCGGCCAGATCGGTGGCCACCGGCTCGGGCGGCAACACCTTCTCCCTGGCCTTGCGCCACGCCCGCAGGATCGTCAGCTTGGGCAGCCCGCCGCCTGAAGCTGGTCGCCCACGCCCTGAACGAGCCCGACGTTCAGAAGGACCGCCGTGTGACTGTCTACAGCACCTCGACCCGATTGGTACCCGCCGAGCAGCACTGCTTTGATCGCGTTCGGCGGCTGGTTCAGGCGTGGGGTCGCACCTCCGGTGTCGGGCCTTGGTGCTGATGCGGTTTGAGCAGGGGTTCGACACGAACGCACCTACCGTTGTCAGTGGTTGTGGCTGGGTATCTGTGCCACCCCTCGCTCCAAGCCAATCGGTAGAGCGAACGCGGCCACAACGGCAGTCGCATCGCCTCCCACCACTGCACCGCGGCCAGGACCGCGATGCCAAGCGAGCACAGCGCGGCGATGTCGACGGGTTTCTGGGTCATGCCGATGACGGCGTTGCCGATGACGGCGACGCCGGACAGGAAGGCAGTGGCCCGATCGCGTCGCACTAGCGAGGCTCCGATGATCAGCGTCAACACCCAGGTGAACAGCCAGACATAGCTCTCGGCGTTGTGCATGGTGACGTGTTGCACTGAGATCGCGATGGTCGTGGCGACGATCAGTTTCAACAACGCTAGACGCACGGCGCCGATCGGGTGATCGGGAAGTTCCTCGAACCGCTCTGGCGGCCACGGCACCCAGGACTGGCCGCTCCGTCGTCGCTCCTCGCTTCTGGGCAGGTACACGCCGACGTACCACCAGCGTGGCTTTGTACGTCAGAAGTGACCGCGGATGTCGGTCAGTGGTGACCGCACCGGATCTCGGCGAAGGTGTGTGTCGGTGAGATTTGACCGCAGGGGGTTGCTTGCGGTGGGAGGATCGGTGTGCTCCGGACGAGGGAGTCGGAATGCCTCCGACCTCGAAGGTCGACTTGTACGCGGCGATCCGCCGTGATGCCCGTGAGGGCTTGTCCCAGCGTGCGCTGGAGCGCAAGTACGGGGTCGGGCGCCGGACGGTGCTCAAGGCGTTGGCCTCGGCCTGGCCCGAGCCGCGCAAGCCGTTGCCGCCCAGGCCGTCGAGGCTGGATCCGTTCAAGCCGGTGATCGACGGGAGGCTGCGGGCGGATCTGGGTGCGCCGCGCAAGCAGCGGCATACCGCGAAGCGGATCTTCGACCGGCTGATCGACGAGCACGGCATGGCGGAGGTGTCCTACCAGATGGTGCGCGGCTACGTCGCGATCCGCAGGTCGGAGATCAGGGTGGAGGCGGGGCGGGCGCCGGTGGAGGTGTTCGTGCCGCAGACGCACCGGCCGGGTGCGGAGGCGGAGGTCGACTTCGGCGAGGTGACCGTGCGGCTGCGCGGGGAGCAGGTGGTGCTGTTCCTGTTCTGCCTGCGGATGTCGTTCTCGGGCAGGGCTGTGCACCGCGTGTTCGCCTCGGGTGGTCAGGAGGCGTTCTTCGAGGGGCACGTCCACGCGTTCAGGGTGCTGGGCGGGGTGCCGACGGGCAAGATCCGGTACGACAATCTCAAGGCCGCCGTCGCCCAGGTGCTGGGGTTCACCCGGCAGCGGGTGGAGACCGAACGCTGGACGGCGTTTCGTTCCCACTGGGCCGTGGACCCCTACTACTGCCGGCCGGGTGAGCGGGGAGCGCACGAGAAGGGCGGCGTCGAGGGGCAGATCGGCTGGTTCCGCCGCAACCACCTGGTTCCCGTCCCCGAGGTCGACTCGCTGGCCGAACTCAACGTCCTGGTCGACCAGTGGGACGCCGCCGACCAGCACCGCCGGATCGGGTCGCGGGTCCGCACGATCGGTGAGATGTTCGCCGTCGAGGCGCCGCTGCTGCGGCGATTACCGGTCGAGCCGTTCGAGACCGGACGCTGGTTCGCCCCGCGCGTCGACCGCTACGCCCAGGTCAGCGTCCGCACCAACCGCTACTCGGTGCCGGCCAGGCTGATCGGCCGGCAGGTGCGGGTGCTGCTGCACGCCTCCGAATTGGTCGTGTTCGACGGCCGCACCGAGGTGGCCCGGCACGAGCGGCTGCTCGCCAAGGGCGGGGTCCGCCTGGACCTGGACCACTACCTGGAGGGGCTGCTGCGCAAACCCGGCGCGCTGCCCGGTGCGACCGCGTTGGAGCAGGCGCGGGCGGCGGGCAAGTTCACCCCGGTCCACGATGCCTGGTGGTCCGCAGCCCGCAGGGCCCACGGCGAACGCGACGGCACCCGCGCCCTGATCGAGGTCCTGTTGCTGCACCGGCACATGAGCCACGACCACGTCGTCGCGGGCCTGGCCGCCGCGCTGAACGTCGGCGCGCTGACCGCGGACGCGGTCGCCCTGGAAGCCCGCAAGGCCGCCGAACTCGACCAACCCGACACCACCCCGGCCGACGTCCCGCCGCCGGTGAAGGTCACCTCCCTGACCCAACGCCGACTGGCGCAGCTGCCCCCGGACACCCGGCCGCTGCCCTCGGTCGACGCCTACGACCAACTGCTGCCCAGCCGCCGCGTCACCCGACCCGACGGACAAGAGGGGACGAGCCAGTGACCGTTCACCGTCACCGCGGCCTGACCGAGCAGGCCGCCGACGCCGCCGTCGACCAGGCCTGCCGGATGCTGCGCCTCCCGACGATCCGCTCCCAGTTCCCCGACATGGCCGACGCCGCGGCCCGGGACCAGATGTCCTATCGCGGGTTTCTGGCCGAGCTGCTGATGGCCGAGTGCGACGACCGCGCCCGCCGCCGCTCCGAACGCCGCATCAAGGCCGCCGCGTTCCCCCGGGAGAAATCGTTGCGGGCCTTCGACTTCGACGCCAACCCCACCGTCGACCCTGCCGTCATCCACACCCTGGCCACCAGTGACTGGGTCAAGAAGGGGCTACCGCTCTGCCTGATCGGCGACTCCGGCACCGGCAAGTCCCACCTGCTCATCGCCCTGGGAACCGAGGCCGCGATGGCCGGGTTCCGGGTCCGCTACACCCTGGCCACGAAGCTGGTCAACGAGTTGGTCGAGGCCGCCGACGACAAGATCCTCACCAAGACCATCGCCCGCTACGGGCGTGTCGATCTCTTATGCATCGATGAACTGGGCTACATGGAGTTGGACCGCCGCGGCGCCGAACTGCTGTTCCAGGTCCTCACCGAGCGCGAGGAGAAGAACTCGGTCGCGATAGCGTCCAACGAGTCCTTCGCCGGCTGGACCAAGACCTTCACCGACCCGCGTCTCTGCGCCGCCATCGTCGACCGGTTGACCTTCGGCGGCAACATCATCGAGACCGGCAGCGACTCCTACCGCCTCGCCCAGACCCGCGCCCGAGCGCACCCGGGCACCTGACCGGCACGGCGTGGCTATCGTCGAAGCATGCGGCAGGACTGGTACTGCGACGAAGTCATTCCAGGCGCGGTGAAGGTTGAGGTGCTCGTCCGGACCGACAACACGCTCGCGTTCCGTCCACCTCTGCCCGGCTTCGGAACCGATCACATCATCGTGATCCCCACACGACACGTCTCGTCGTTGCTCGACCTCGACGACCACTTGGCCACGGAGTTGATGACCACCGTCAAGGAGGTCGCCGCACGGGCCGTTGACCAGCACGGCGGTTGCCAGGTACTCACCACGCTGGGCAACGAACAGCACAACAAGCACCTCCACTGGCATGTCGCGGTCGGCGAGGGAGTCGCCCGGTTCATCCCAAGCCCTGACATCGCCCCGAACAGCCCCACAAGTGCGGTCAAAAGTCACCGACATTGATCATGCGTTTGATTGGCAACTGCGGTCAGAACTGACCGACACCCGCGGTCAGTTCTGACCTACGTAGCCAACCAGCGCTTGCGGGCAATCTCGTCCTCACGCCGCAACACCCACCGTAGTCCGGAGGTGCACACCACGGCCATCACCAACGTGAGCATCGCGGAAACGTCGCTCATGGGAACTTCGTACGACTCGACCGTCACCACCACTGCCGCTGGCACCCACAGCAACACGAAGAGGGCGCCCCAGAACACCGGACGTGGCACGGCCGCCAAACCCCCACGTCGTGCCGTCCACCACCACACCAAGATGGGTGCGCCTCCGACGAGCAGCCCCCACCAGCTCATGCCCGACATCATCGACAGGGTCAGCAGCGCCAGCGCTAGTAGCGTGTCGCTGCTTAGTTGTGATGCCAGTGGCTGGGAGGCTGTTGTCCGGCAGGGCCGTTCCCTGCCGGACAAGGACTGGTGTGGTGGTGTCGCAACTGAAGCGGCCGGTCAGGTTGTCGGCGCGGGATCGTGAAGAGTTGATCCGGTGGACCACGACAGGTGTGCATCCGGCGTCGTCGATCATGCGGGCGCGGGTGTTGCTCGCGTTGGACACCTCGGTGGGCGAGCCTGATCCGAAGGAAGTGATCGCGGCCCGGCTCGGGGTCTCGGGCGAGACGCTGCGGCTGGTCGCCAAGCGGTTCGACGAGACCGGCGGTGATGTGCTGGCCACGATCTCGCGCAAGAAGCGTGCTCTTCCGCCGGTGCCGTCCCCGGTGACCGGTGAGGTCGAGGCCCGGCTGATCGCGCTGGCGTGCTCGCAGCCGCCGGCAGGGCATGCCCGGTGGTCGTTGCGGCTGCTGGAGAAACACGTCCAGCTCACCGAGGACATCCCGAACCTGGACCACTCGACCATCGGCCGGGTCTTAAAAAAACGGAACTGCGTCCGTCGCACACCGTAGGCCGGACTTCCGTGGACGAGTTGCGGCGGCACGCTGGAACTTCCCTGCTGCTCTCTCCGAGAGGCGGAAGACGAAGCCCGCGACCTCCACAGACGCGGCCCCAAAGCTGGTGCCCGCCGGGCGGCGGGACGCCTGTGGGGTTCCAGATCTCTGCACTGATGCGCTGAGCTGCGGTGATCGCACAGAATCAGCCGTAGGAGCATGATCGTGGGGTGTGGCGCTACGACTGCTGTACCTGATCTTCGTCCGGCTCATTGGCTGGCTGGTCCTGCTCGGGCGATCATCGGCGGCCAAGGACGTGGAGCTGCTGGTGCTGCGGCACGAAGTCGCCGTGCTATGTCGGGTCAGTCGCCGCCCGCGGTTGGACTTGGCTGATCCGCGCGGTGTTCGCCGCGTTGGTCCGACGGTGACAGACCGCGAAGGCACGCTCGACCGACGGAACCGACCACAGTCAGCGCGCCTCCAGTTCGGCGGCCAGCGGCCCGCAGGCAAGGTAGTTGGCCACCATGTGGAAATCGAACGCGTGGATCACCGAGGTGTGGTCGACGGTCACGCCCGCGAACCGCGACGAGACTCCACCGGACGGAATCGCGACCAGGTCGCCTGGGTCGGCGATGTTCACCCAGCGTCGCACGTTCGGGGGACGTGAGCCCAGACCGTCGACCGGAGCGGGCGCGAGTCGGGAGAAGACAGCGTGAGGGACTGCCAAGGGAGACCCAAGAGTGACGAGGAGGTCGATCTCCAGATCATCCTGCTGCCACAGGGTTTCATACGCTACGACACTTCCCAACGAGTGCGCCAGCACGACGGACGGTCGGTGTTCTCGGATCGTCGTGGCAACTGCCTCGCGGCTGGCTTTGCGGGCCTCCGGTGTGTGCAGGTAGTGGGCTACCTCACGGCAGAACTTCTTGATGAACAGTTCCACCAGACGCGGCGCGAGCTTGCGGCGCTCCGCGATCCAAGCCAGGACCTGTCGGACGGGGAAGGTTCCCCAGCCCTGCGCGACGGACGGCGGCACGTCGAACTGGTCCACCAGCGCGAACAGCAAGTCCAACGCCTCAGGAGTCAGGCCGTCCTGCTCCCCCTGTCGACCAGGGATGCCCAGGTGGTCGGCGTAGTACGCGACGGTCAGGTCCACCGGCGTCGGACAACCTCGGGCCAAGGCACGACTCCAGATTGCGGCCAACTGGTCGCGCGCCTGATCCGGACGCACGGACGGACGGTGGTTACCGATGCCATGGACACCGACGACTCGCAGCACGTGATCATTCCCTCGGTCCGAAGTGCCATTTCGCGTCTGTCACACCACGTCCGCCTCCCGGCGCAGTCGCGGTTGTGTGCACGAGGCGGGCGCGCGCCCACCGACCGTCCGCTTCACCGTTCTCCCCGGCGAGTTGATCGAACACGAGGACATCCGACCCGCTGCACACCACCAGGCCGCCGTCGGACGAAATGCTCAGGGCATGCACCTCGACGGGCATGACCAGGATCGCCCTGCACGTTGCCGTGGTGAGGTCCCACATCCTGACGGTGCGGTCGGGCCCACCGCTGAAGGCCACTGGCCGACCGTCGACCACGGTGCAAACCACCGCCGAGACCCAGCTCGTGTGTCCCATGAGCGGCTGATAGACCTCCCGACCAGCCGCGATGTCCGACACATGCACCGCATCGTCATCACCTCCGGTGACCACGACGTGACGGCCGTTCAGCACCCCGCAACTCGCGGCGTAGACACGGTCGCGATGCCCGCGCATCGGCGGGTGGAGCAGCATGCCACCGTCGGGGTCCCAGATGCGGACACCGTGGTCATTGCTGCCGGTGACGACTACCGGGTGGTCGTCGGGATCGACACAGGCCACGGCTCGTGCCCACCGATGCGCGTCCTGCGGACCGCCAATCGGCTCCTTGGAGGCAAGGTCCCACAACCGCACCGACTCGTCGCCGCACACCACGGCTACCGTGCGACCGTGGAGCCGGACGCACGCGATGGCGTTGACCCAGCCGCACCCGGCTTCGAACGCGGTGACCAGGTCACCGGAGATCGCATCGCTCACTCTCACGGTGGAATCAGCTCCGCCGGTCACGACGACTTGCCGGCCTGCGAGGTCGGCGGTGGAGATGGCGGACACATGACCTCGATGACCGGTCAACGGCGCACCGATCGGACCGCCGGACGCTGCGTCCCGGATCCAGACCGCACCTGTCGAGCCGGCGACCGCGATGAAGTGCCAGTCGTTCACCACGCCACAGGCCACCGCAGTGGCCCAACCCTCGTCGAGGGACACGGTGTCCGCCCAGCGTGGCACCCAACCCTCGGTACCGGTGTCCGCTACGAAGCGTTCGGCCAAGTTCGGCTCGCCGTGCCGGGCCGCTTCCACGGCGAGCACCCAGCGCCAGTCCGCGAGATCCGAGTACTGTCCGCCGTGCAAGCTGGCTTCGCAGGCCCGTTCGTAGACTTCCGCGTTCAACCTGGCAGCGGATGTCGTCGCCCGCCGTAGTTCGGGACGCAGGCTTGCGATGTCCGCGTGTATCAAGAACTCAACGTCGACCAGCAGTTCGTCGACCCTGTCGGCCTCGACAGCGTGGTGGATCGTGTGTCGCACCAGGTACGGCGGCACTGAGGACCACCGCCCCCACTCGCCGCCGCGAACGGCGCTCAAGATGCGGTCGAGGACCAAGCTCGCCTGCACCGGGACAGAGGATCTCGACGACCCAAGATAAAACGACGATGTGACGGCGACGGGAACGCGGTGGAACGCGCCGGAACTCGGCTTGACCGTAGGGAACGACCGGCTCTGACCTGCGCGAGCCGGGAAAGCGCAGGTCAGAGCCGGACCCTCATGTCCTTTTTCTGACACGGTAGGGGTCACTGGTTCAATCCCAGTATCGTCCACAGAGAAGTGCAGCTCAGAGGGCCTGCCGGTGATCACAGCCGACGGACCCTTGAGGTCCGACCGTCATCTGACCATGGGTCTCGCGACCCCGCTGATGCTGCGACCCTCTACGCCAGGTCCTCCGGCACGGGACCAGGACAACTTCGGGTTGCTCGCCCTGCTCGTGTCTTGATCACCCGACCGCCACCCGACCGTGATACCCGCCACCCTCACAGGACGGGTGACGGATGCGCTCGAAGGTCACCAAAGCCGCCTCGTCGGACTCGGCAGAAGGATGCAGGTACCTCTCGGTCGCCCGCAGGCTCGCGTGGGACCACATCCTCGAACATCTGACCGACGGCGAACCCGTGACACGACCCGGAGACCGGTCGGAAGTACCGGGACGCGACCATCGGGACGAAGCACGTCTCGGCGGTGAGGATCCGCACGGTTGCGGATTCGCTCGACCGACCGCCTGTCACACTCCGGACAGGTCGAGCCTTCCGGGAGGGCGGGTGGAGATCCGGCTGTTGGACGGTGTCGGGATTCGCGGTGACCTGGGCGAACAGAAGCTGAAAACAAGGACGCAGGAGTGCATGCTGGCCGTGTTGGCCCTGTCTCCGCGCGAACCGGTCAGCGTCGGGATGCTGATCGATTGCCTGTGGTCGCCCGACAACCCGGAACGCAGACAGGCCAGGAAGCCCCCCTCCACCATCCAGACCTATGCCAAGCACATACGCGCCGCCCTCACCCGCGCGGGCGGCGATGGTGCCTGGCTGGATGGCAGGTCACGTCCCGGGTTCTACCTGCTCGCGATCGATCCGATGCTGGTGGACTACCAACGGTTCCTGATCTTGGCCGAGGCGGCCCAACAATCCCGTGACTTGGATCGGTTCGAGGAGGCGTTCGCTCTGTGGCGGGGTGCCCCGCTGGTCGGACTCGGCGGTGACTGGGCCGACCGCCGCCGAGAGGACATGGCCGCCCGGTATCGGACGCTCAAAGAGCACCACCTGGGAGCTCTGCTGGACAGCGGTCACGCCGACCGGGTGCTGCAGGAGTTGCACGTCCTCGTCGAACACCATCCGACCGACGAGTTCTTACTCATCGGCGTCCGCGCCCTGTCGATGCTCGGACGCAACATCGCCGTTCCCGCTTGGATGGACCGACTTACTACCCTGATGCGCCAGATCTACGGCGCCGAACCCCTTCCGGGCACGCTTGCCCGCGCCCAACACGCGGCCGCCCTGCCTTTGCCCCCCACCACTCTCAGTCCGGCGATCGCGGTGCATGGCCACACCGTCGCCCCTGTGCCGGCGGGCTCGGCCGCGGTTGCGGTGGAGAACGCCGTGCGGGAGCACCGGCAGGTGACGGACCGGGTGTTGAGCAAGGGGTTCACCGGGCGGGAGTGGGTGCTCGCGGAGATCGACGAACGTCTGGCCGGGATGTCGGGCGGTTACGTGTGGGTCGAAGGGGACGCCGGGGTGGGGAAGACGGCGTTGGCGGCGTTCCTGGTGCGGGAGCGGGGGTGGGTGGGGCACTTCGCCGGGGTGAGCAGGGGCGCGACGGTGCGGGTCGGGTTGCAGAACCTGGTCGGCCAGTTGGTGCGGCGGTGGGCACTGGAGGACATCGCGCCGGGCGCGATGGTGCCGGAGTGGGCGTTCACACCGGAAGGGTTCGACGTAGTGCTCCACGCGGCGGCCAAGCGGGCGCGGGTCGCGGGGAGCCCACTGGTCCTGGTCGTCGACGGGGCGGACGAGGCCGAGGTCGACGGGCAGCCGTGGGGACTGCCGTTCGTGCTGCCGGACGGGGTGTTCGTGGTGGGCACCTACCGGACCGGTCATCCGCCGCCACGCGCCGGCGGCGGCCAGGCTGTGGTGTGACTGACGGCTGACGATCCGCGCAACCGCCTGGACGTCGAGGCGCACCTACGGGCGGTACTTCCGCCGGAACTCGCCGGTGAGGACGTCATCGCCGCGCTGTCGGACCGGTGCCAGGGCGTCTGGGTGTACTTGCGCTACGCCGTCGAGGAGCTGCGGAACGGGGTTCGCGACGTGCGAGACCTCGCCACTCTTCCCTCGGGCTTGTCCCGCTACTACACCGACACCGTGGACCGCTGGAGCCGGAGCCCGGACTGGGACGTAGGGCTGCTGCGGCTCTTGGGTGTCGTCGCCGTGATCGGGGAGCCGCTCGACGCCGCCGACCTCGCGTTGGCGGCCGACGCCGACGAGACCGCGGTCCGGCGCTGGTGCCACGGCACTCTTCGGCCGTTCCTCGCCGTGGAGCGCGCGGGGCCGACGGCTCGCAGGTTCGCCGTTCACCACACCAGCCTGCGGGAGTTCCTGAACGGCCGCCCCTTGGACGACCTCGGGTCCGAGGAGGACTGGCACTGGAGCGAGACGCTGGGTGCGGCGGCGGCGACCGCACGGCACCGGATCGTCGACCACCACCTCGCCAGGTTCGGCGGACTCGACGCCGGGTTGCCGCGGTTGGCCGCCGACCTCGACCTGCTGACCGCGGGGTCGGGGTACGCGGTGCGACACCTGGCGGGGCACCTGCTCGACGCCGGGCGGATCGAGGACCTCTGTCGGCTCCTCACCACCGAGGGCCGGACGGGCAATCTGTGGTTCGCTGCCCACGAGCACGCCGACGCCGTCGACGACTACCTCGCCGACATCTCCGCTCTGTGGGCGCACCTCGCACACCGGACCGATGAGGCGCTGGCAGCGGGCAGGCCCGCGCCGACGCTGGTGGACGAGGCTCGGTGCGCACTCGCGGCCTCCTCGATCACCAGCCTCACCGCGAACATCCCGGCCGACCTGGTGGTCGCATTGGTGAAGGCCGGGATGTGGACACGCAGCGGGCGGTCGCGCACGCCCGCAGGCTGCACGCCCCGCCTGCCAGGGCGCTGTTGCTCGCCGCGCTGGTCCCGCTCCTACCGGATCACCTTCGTCCTCCGGCGGTGGCGTGGGCGCTGGCCGCTGCCCGTGATCCCGTCATCCACATCACCGGCGACGTGCTGACCCGGATCGCGCCGCACCTGACGGACGTGGACGACGCGGTGTCGATCGCATCCCGGGTAAGGCACGGCGGGTGGCGTGCCGCGGCGCAGGCGGCGATCGCGCGACGCCTGGACGGGCAGTCCAGGCGGAACCTGCTCCGGGACGCGCTGGACTCGGCGATGTCCGTCGCCGGTGAGCACGATCGCGCGGAGGCCATCCGGCGGATCCTGCCGGATCTGCCCGATGACCTGGTCGATGACGCGGTGTCCGTCGCAGCCGGATCCGCCGCGCCGCGCGCGGTGCCGCGGCCGCGGATCGGTGCGCTGTTGAAGAGCACCACCGCGGCCGGCAGCGAACTCGCCCAGGTTGACGAAATCGTCGCCCTCATCCCCACGAGTTCCGAGGACGATCTCGCCGAGGTGCTGGCCGCCGCGGCGGGGGTCTCCGACCTCGACGCCCGAGCCGTCCTGCTGACGGCGGTCGCGGCCCGGCTGCCCGTCGGCGAACGGCCACCGGTGCTCGCCGCCGCGCTGACCGCGGCCCGCACCATCACCACCGCCCCCGCCGACTCCGACCTCGGTGACGCCTTGGCAGTGGCCAACCACCGGACCCGCGCCGGTGTGCTGGCCGGATACGCGTTGCCCGACGAGCACACCACCGCCGTGGGACACAGGCCTCCCCCGCCGCTCGTCCGCACGCTGCCCGAGATTTTGGCGATGGACGACCCGTTCCGCAGAGCTCGCGCGTTGGCTTCGGCCGCACCGGGCCTGACCACCGCCGAGGTGGATGTAGCGCTTTCCGCCGCGGAACTCCTCCCCGAGGAAGCCCGGACGCGGGCGCTCACCGGGCTGGTGCCCGTCCTCGACTCCGCCTCTCACCTCGCACGGGCAGCGGCGGCGGCACCGAGCCGGGACCGTGGGCTGCTGGTCGCGGTGGTCACTCGCGCCGCGACGGTCCTGCAAGGCCCGGAGCTGGTCGTCCTGCTTCGCCGTACGACGCGGTCGGTCAGTCGGACGACTTGTCTCGCGCTGCTGGACCTGGCCGCCCCGAGGCTGGCGGAGCTCGCCGGTCCCGGGTTTCGCGACAGTCTGGCCGCGGCGGTCGACGACGCACGGCGTTGGTGGCCGTGAGAGAGCAGAACTCCTGACTCGACCAGAGGTCACGCGGGCAGCACCAGCAGATGGTGATGCGAGCCGGCCTCGGTAATACCTTGTGGATGTCGTCGCGAATCCCCATCGGATCCGTGGGCGGCGGAATCAGTGCTGGAGAGGTCATCACCGGGCGATCGGTGACCTTATTCCAAGATCACTTTTCCGGATCCGAATTCCGCAAATTTACGGCAAGGACGGCCTGTTCCCGTTCAGGACACCGCACTGGACACCTGATCATGAAAATTTCAGGGCCGGGGAACGCAACGAAGCGACTGCCGTAGGGCAAAAGCGTGATAGCCGGACAATTCTGTTGTGAACCGGTCTAGAATCGTCTTTGCGACGCACGGCGGACAAGCGGGGTCCGCGCGTGGCACGCGTCGGGGGACGTTCGTGTGCCGGAAGGTGACGAATGGTCATTGCTCAGTTCGAGGCATTGAGACCCGGTGATCCGAGACGCCTGGGGCCCTACTGGGTTCGGGGCAGACTGGGATCAGGCGGGATGGGAACGGTGTACCTGGCGGAGTCGTCCGGAGAACGGGTGGCCGTGAAGGTGATCCACTCGTCGCACGCGGCGGATCCCGTGTACCGCAAGCGGTTCACCCAGGAGATCGCGGCGGCGAAGGCGGTGCGCTCGGAGTACACCGCCACGGTGGTCGACTCGCAAGTGGTGGGCGACCCGCTCTACGTGGCCACGGAGGTGGTTCAGGGACAGGCGCTGGACCGTTTGGCGAACGGAAGGGGCTTGCCCGCCGAGCGCGTCGTCTCGCTCGCCCGCGACACCGCGCGGGCGCTGCGCGACATCCACCGGGAAGGGCTGATCCACCGGGACCTCAAGCCCTCGAACGTGATGGTCGGCCCGACCCGCGCCGTGCTGATCGATTTCGGCATCGCGACCACCGTCGCCGACATCGGCCGCCTGACGAGCACCGGGAAGGTGATGGGAACCCTGCCCTACCAGGCTCCGGAACTCGTCAGGGGAGGCAGCACCGCGTCGGTGAAGTCCGACATCTTCGCGTGGGGCTGCGTGGTCTTCTACGCCGCGACCGGTCGGGGGCCGTTCGGCGACGGCGCGGCGGGCGAGGTCATCCCGGCCATCCTCGGCGCGGATCCGGACCTGCGCGAGGTGCCGGGAGAGGTGCGCGAGATGGTCGGGCTGGCGCTGTCGAAGCGGGCACGGGATCGGCCGGACTCCGACGAGGTGGCCGCAGACCTGGAATCGGGGTCCGCGTCCGTGGTGGTCTGCGGCTCACCCCAGGACGCCTACGCGGTCCGGCTTCGGAAACTTTTGGTGGACAACGGCTTCACCGCCCGGATCTCGACCATTCCGGACACTCTCAACGGTGCGGGCGTGCTGCTGATCCTCGACACAGACCGGCCCTCACCGGCGACCGTCGACATGAGACAGGCCGCGGAATGGCGCAGCATCCCCGTCCGGCGGATCGTCCTGGCCGGTCCGCGGCAGCCCGACGCCTTCCTCGACGCGCGTGCCAGCGCATTACCGGGTCCGGCCCATCTCGTGCAGCTACGCGCCCTGGTGCGCACAGAACCGCAGACGCGCGACGCCACCAGTCCGATGGACCGCACGGCGACGCTCATCGCGGCGGTGCGGACCGCGTTGCGAGCGGGTGATCTCGTCACGGCCGACCGGCTGACCACCGACATGCTGCTGGCGGCAGCCGGGCGATCGGAGGAGGGCTGGATGACCCGATCCCACGTCAACCACGTCGGAACGGCCTTCCTGCGCGACCTCGCTCGGGTGTGGCAGGAGGAAACCGGCGGCGGTCACGGTTTCCACGCCCAGCGGGCGCTGCTGCCGGAGAACTCGCGGAACAGGATGTACACCCTGGCCCGCGCCTTCGGGTGGAGCAGTCAGGGCTTCGTACCGGACGACTACGAGACGTGGGTGGCCGACGGCGGGGACGTTCCCGGGTTCTTCCCGACGCTGCGCTCACCCAAGCGGTCACACGGCTGGTACGACAACTGGAGCATGACAGTCACCGCGGTGCACGACCGGATCAGCGAGGAGCGGCGCAGTGGATGACGTCATCGGGTTCGTGGTGTCGGGGCTTTGGGTGCTGGCCGGGCTGGGCTTCCTCGTGCTGGTCGTGCAACAGGTCAAGCGGTCGGCTGTGAACGTTCCGCTGGGGCAGTTCGTCGTCGTGACCCGCAGGTACAGCTCGTTCCGGCAGGCCGATTCGCTCGCCAAGGCGGTGGACCGGCAGAGCAAGCTGCTGATCGGCGGTCGCATCTACTTCCGGCCACGCTGGCTCTACCAAATGGTCTTTCACGACATGATCAGCATTCCGATGGACTCGATCGGGATCGTGCACGCCAAGATGGGCGGCTCGCTCGAGCACGGACAGCCCATCGCACGGCACGTGCCGTGCGACTACTTCCAGGACTTCAAGACCTTCCTCGACAAGGACGGACAGCAGGGACCGCAGATCGAGGTCCTGAACAGCGGTGGCCAGTACGCCATCCACCCGACCGTCTTCGACGTGAAGATCGTGAAACGCACCTACGTCCCGCTGAGGACCATCGGCGTCGTAGTGGCCAAGGTGGGCGAGATCATGCCGTACGGCCACACTCTCGCCCGGCACGTCGAGTGCCACTACTTCCAGGACGGGGTGAAGTTCCTCGACGACGGTGGGCAGCAGGGACCGCAGCAGGCGCTGCTCCCCGGTGGGGGCAACTACGCCATCAACACCGACATGTTCAACGTGCTCACCGAGAACCACCTGGACCTCGAGATGGTCCCGCTGTCGCACCACTACCTGGAGCCGGAGGACCTGCGGCTGGTGTCGGTGGAGAGCGAGGAGACCGGTGTCGTCATCGTCACCGAAGGGGCGCACCCGGTCGACGCCGCCGAACCCGCGCCGAAGGTCGAGGGCCACGAGAGCTTCCAGTTCCCCTGGATCTTCCTGGACAACGGCGGGCAGTTCGGTCCGCAGTCGGAGGTTCTCCCGGGCGGCTCCACCTACGCGATCAACCCGTTCTTCGCCCGCGTGGTGCGGATTCCCTCACGGGAACTGATCCTCTCCTGGGGGCGCAAGGACGTCAGCGCCGACCGCTACGACTCCGAGCTGGACCTGATCGAGGTGACCCTGGACGGGTTCCACGTGTCGGTCGAGCTGACCCAGACCTTCGTCATCCCGCCGGAGACCGCGCCGCACCTGGTCAAGCGGTTCGGCGAGGACGACGAGGAGCACGGCACCGCGGGCGTGCGCAAGTCGGCCGCGGTGCAGCGACTGGTCACCCGCCTGCTCGGTGTGGTCGTCAAGGGCTACTTCAACGAGGTGTCGAACAGCCACCTCATCGAGGAGTTCATCAGCGATCAGAACCAGGTCCGCGCCGAGCTGAAGACCCTGGTCGAACAGGCGCTGCGGGAGCAGAACGTCTCCCCCAGGCTGACCACCATCGGGGCCATCAAGTTCCAGTCTGACGAGATGAACGAGGAGTTCCGGCACACCGCGAAGCTGCGGCAGCAGAGCAGGCAACTCGGCCAGCAGTTGATCAACGCGGCGGTGGAGACGGACCTGAAGAGGGAGAGCATCAAGCAGGAGAAGCTGAAGCGGTCGGCGGAGCTGGAGGAGGACGTCCGCATCCTGGGCCGTGACCAGGTCGCGGCGGAGCGGATGGCCCGGATCGACGCGAGCCGCCAGGTCCCCCAGGTCCTCGTCTCGTCGAACGACCCGGGGGTCCTCGACCTCCCCAGGCGGGTCCGTGGCGTCTCGCGGCGCGACGGACAGCTTCCCGTGTGGGTGCTGGACACCGAGGACGTGCGGCCGCAACCGGCGCAAATCACCGAAGCCTACGACCGGGAGGAGGACGAGCATGACGACCCGCGCTGACCGTCCCCGCTTGGGAATCGACCTCGGCACGACCGCCACGTGCGTCTGCGTGGTGGACAGCACGGGGGAGGCCAGGGTGCTGACCAACCGGGAGGGCCGCGCAACCACCCCGTCTGCGGTCTACCTCGATGCGGACGGCACGGCGGCGGTGGGTGAGCTCGCGCTCGACCAGCGCGCGCACGAGCCAGGGCGGGTGATCACCGAGATCAAGCGCGAGATCGGCGGCGACTACACCGTCGCGGTCCCGGGCGGGCACCTGCGGCCCGAACAGATCTCGGCCCTCATCCTGCGGCAGGCCGTCGAGGACGCGCTCGAGACGCTCGGCACCGCGGTGCCCGACGACGGTCCGCTCGCCAGCGCCGTCGTCACGGTCCCCGCCTACTTCGGGACGGCGGAGCGGGCGCGCACCCGCGAGGCGGCCCGCATCGCCGGGCTGGACGTGCTCGACCTGGTCAACGAACCGACCGCGGCGGCGCTGGCCAGCGGCCTGCGCGGCACGCCCGCCGGGCGGGCGGTCCTCGTCTACGACCTCGGCGGCGGCACCTTCGACGTCACCGTCGTGCTCATGTACCCCGACGAGGTCCGTGTCGTGGCGACCGGCGGCGACGCCCGTCTCGGCGGCGCCGACTGGGACCGGGTGCTCGTCGACCTCGTCCTCGACCAGTTGGGTGACGTCTCCGACGAGGAGGATCCCCGGACGTCGCCGCGGCTGATGGCGGCTCTACTCGGACGGGCGCAGGCGGTGAAGGTCGCGCTGTCGACCTCCACCGAGCAGATGCTGACCCTGCGGACCGCGCAGGGCCGCGTGCACCGCATGGTGATCTCCCGCAGCGACTACGAGAAGGCCACCTCCGACCTGCTCGACCGCACCATCGACTTCACCGCCGACCTCGTCGAGCAGGCCCGCGCCGCCGGGGTGTCGACGATCGACGACGTCCTGCTGGTCGGAGGGATGTCACGAACGCCCGCCGTGGCGAGAAGGCTCGACGAGGCGTTCCCGCGCCTACCCGCGCCCCGGCTCGCGGCCGACGCGGAACTGGTGGTCGCCAAGGGCGCCGCCCAGGTCGCTGCCGGCGAGTCGCGCAAAGTCGTGGACGTGACGTCCAAGGGGTACGGCGTGCTGATCACGCGCGACGCCGCTCGCCCCTCACTCGGCAGCTCGGTGCACTGGATCATCACCCCGAACACCCCGTTGCCCACCAGCGGACGGCACACCCTGTGCACCGTGCGCGACGGGCAGACCACGATGCGGGTCGCCGTGTACGAGTCCATGACGGATGTGCTGTCCGACGACGAAGCCGACCACCTCCGGCTCGACGAGCGCACCATGGAAGGGCTGCCGCGCGATGGCAGACGTGGCGACCCGGTCGAGCTCGACTTCTCCCTGGGCGCCGACGGGGTGCTGCGGATCGACGCCCATGCGGCCAACGGCGCGCGGCTGGAGATCGAGGCCCAGGTCCGCGGCCGCGACACCGACACCGTCGCACCACTGCCCGGCCTGCGGCGGTGACATGGCCGAGACGGACCTTCCCGGACTCCGCGAGGCCGACATCCACGCCTACCTCGACGACGTCATCACACCGGTCGAGACGGGGTGGTCGCCTCACCGAAACCTGTTCCGGGTGTACCGGCTGCCCGCCGACTGCACCGCCGACGAGGTCGACTCGGCACTGACCTCCACCCCGGCGCTGTGGGGCACTCCCGAACTACGCGAGCACACCCGGGCCGTGGAACGGCTGCGGCGCGGGCACCCGACCGCCGCGCGGACGCTGGGAGATCCGCGCGAGCGCTCGGTGCACCGGACCGCCGTAGCGGCGGAACGCACCGCCCTCGCCAAGGTGGTCGACCAATTCCTGCGGTCCGCACCGGGTATGCCCGCCGCCGCCGTCGCGGCCCTCGTCCGACAGTCCGCGGGCCGCTGGAGCCGCCCGGACGTCCTGGCCGCGCTCGAACAGCACCGGGCGGTCGAGCGTGAGCCCGCGACCCTCGACATCACGCCGGACACGCCCCGGTCGCGCCGGATCACCGACGCACTGGCCGACCTCGGGATCCCCAGCCTGTGGGAGTACCTGACCAGGAACCTGTCCTCCGGCGGCCGGACATCCACGCCGACGCACTTCGGCGCAGGCGCGCACATCTGCGGACTCGACGAGGAGCAGGTGTCGAGGTTGAGCTGACTGTGCTCAAGATCGTCGAACAGGCGCTGGAGGAGCCCGAGGGACTGAGCCGGCTGCTGCGCCACGAGTTCCTCAGCGAGCTGTCGGTAGCCGTGCTGCTGGGCTACCAGGAGGTCAGCTTCCTCGCGGCAGCCGAGCCGCAGCGCAGTGTCGCGAGCGGTCTCCCCCGCGACCCGGACACGCTGGCCTACGCCGTCTGGTGCCGACGCACGCACCGATCCGACTGGGAGTCCGACTACCGGCAAGCCGTCGCCGACGGCAGGCTGCACGCCGCGCTCTCAGTGCTGTCGAGCAGGCGGCTGACCGAGGACTGGGAGCGCGTGCGGGACGCGCTGGCCGCGACCGTGGACCGGTTGGCCGCCGATCTCGCGGCCGCCCGCGAACTGGAGGACACAGCTCCGGAGGACGCGGCTGCCCGCTACCTGGCGGCGGGCCGGGAGCTGACCGATCCCTCGATCAAGTCAGGCCTGCGCCGCTGTCCGGCTGCGGCACCCGCCGAGGTGTCCGCGCGGGCACATCACGACGCCGTCGTCATCACCTGGTGGGAGTCGACGTCGACCGCGGGTCACCTGACCTACCGGGTCAGCCGGGGTGGAACGGTGATCGCCGATGACACCGACGCCCTGGTGCTGTCGGACGTGCCGCCCTTCGGTGTGCCGACGTCGTACACGGTGCAAACCCTGCGCAACGGCGTCCCTGGCGAGATGGCGCACAGCGGAGAGGTCGTGCTGACACCCGAGGTGCTGGACCTGGCGGTCGAGTCGACGATGCTGTCGGTACACGGCCGCTGGCGGTTGCCCTCCGGAGCGGTCGGGGCATCGGTGACCAGGGTCGCGCCATCGGGCGAGACCGCGGTGATCACCACGCTCGACGGGACCGGGTTCGACGACACCGCTGTGGTGCCCGGTGTGCAGTACCGCTACGTCGTGCGCGCCCGCTATCCGGGCCGGGCCGGCGAACCCGGGGACAGCGCGGGCTTGACGGTTCACGGCGAGTGCCCGGGGGACCCGCGTCAGGTCGACGACCTGCGCGCAGACCTCTCGGGCGACACCGTGGAGCTGACCTGGACCAGGCAGAGCGGTACTCCGCTGGTGATCCGCGTTCCGCACGACGGGGTCGCGCCCGCGCCGCAGGTCCTCCGTGCCGCCGACGCGGTGGTCGCGGGCAGGGTGGTCGCGGTCAGCGACACGGGCCGGGCTTCGGTCCCCCTGGCGGACCTGGCGGGGCAGCGGGTGCTCGTGCCGGTCTCGGTGTCCGGCCCGCTCGCCGCCATCGGTCCGGCGACGCGCGTGGCTCCCCCGCTTGAACCGGTCAGCGGCCTGCACGCCAGGCGGTTCGGCCCGCAGGTGGTGCTGACGTGGCAGTGGCCGATGTGGGCCACCGACGTGCGGGTGGCCTGGCGGCTGGACGGGCCGCCCACCGGGCCGCTGGACCCGCAGGCCACCGCGTTCGAGATCAGCAGGTCGGCGTACGCGGGCCGGGGCGCGCGGATCACCGCGACCCTGCCCGGCGAGCACTGGTTCGGGGTGTCGGTCGTGGACTCCGGCCGGTTCGGGCCCATGGTCACGGTGTGCTCGACCCGGCTGCGCGAGGTGCGCTACAACGTCCGGCGCGCGGCCTGGTGGCGCCGGGGCGAACTGCTGGTCACCGTGCACGGTCCGGAGCCCGCCCCCGACATCGCGGTCGTCGCCAAGTCCGGGTCGCGCCCGCTGGCACCCGAGGACGGCGTCGAGGTCCTGCGGCTACCCGCCCTCGGCCCGTCCGAGCCCGTCCGGTTCCGGGTGCCGCGCCACCTGCGGCGGCCGGTGTTCCTGCGCGCGTTCTCCCTGGACGAGACCGTCACGCTCGTCCACCCCGCCCCGCACCTCCTGGTCGTACCCTGACCCGAGAGGAGACCGCTGTGCGTGCTCCGACCTGGAACCTTCCGATCCGACGCGTCCCAGCCTGCCCCTACTGCCACACCCGGACGGCGGTCAAGGCGTACCTGAGGCAGTGCGCCTCGCGCTGCGGCGAGACCGCGATCGAATTCCCGGTGTCCGCCGCGCGCAAGGGCGAGTGCCCGCACGGGCGTGCTCCGATGGCCCGCCGGGTGTGCCCGGCCTGTGGGCAGGTCGTGCCGCGCGAGTACGTCGAGGGCCACTCGAAGGTGGTCGCCGTGGTCGGGGCGGCGGGATCCGGAAAGAGCACCTGGTTGGCGTCGGTCATCCGGCAGGTCGCGAAAGGACACCTGGACGACCGCTTCCCCGGCATGTCACTCGACGTGCTCGGTGAGAAGAGCAGGCTGCGGCACGAGCGAGACCGTGTGCTGGTCGCCGAAACCGTCCTGCACCACACCACCGGCCCCGAGCCGTTGCTGGTCAGCCTGCGCGTCCGGCCGCAGGCGCGGGCGGTGGTGATCGCGTTCCACGACAGCGCAGACGGAACCGCGGAGAGCTTGGCGCACGCAGACGGCCTCGTCCTGGCCGTCGAACCCGGGGCCGCGCCCGGCGACGCGGGGATCGCCCAGCTTGCCGACGCCGTGCGCGCAGCGCGCGGTCTGCGCCCTGACCACCGGATCGGCCTGCCCCTGGCCGTGGTACTGACCAAACTGGACACTGTGTGGGACATGGTCGACCCCGGGTCGCCGCTGCTGCGTCCCGTGCCCCGGGCGGCAGGCTACGCGGTGTCCGACGGGGTGGACGTCCACCATGAGACCACCGCCTGGCTCGGCCGCTGGAACAAGGCGGACCTCATCCGCGGTGCACACACCGCCTTCCTCCGCCACCGCTGCTTCGCCGCGACAGCACTCGGCGACCGGGCGGACGGCAGGCGCGAACCGGTGCCCTACCGGGTGGAGGACCCGCTGCTGTGGCTGCTCGCCGAGTTCGGTGCGATACCGACCTTCCGGGGCGCGGAGAGGACCGGGTCGTGATCGACCGACTCTTCCTCTACGTGCTGCTGGGCGCGGTCGTGCTCGTGGTCAGCGGGCCGGTCCTCGCCGCCGCGGTCGCGCTCAGCCTGACGTTGGCGTTGGTCGCCGTCACCCGGGAAGCGCTCCACTGCCTCGCCGTTCGGGCGAGCACCGAGCACCTGGCACTGGACACCTTGCCCGATCCCGCCGACCGGCGGTACCTGTCCGGCCCGGCCCTGCGCGATCACCGACGCCTCGGGGTCGCCTGCTTCGTGGCGCTGCACCAGCGCATGTCGACCCAGCTCGACGAGAGCTTCGCGGGCAACGGGCTGCGGCGGGTGCGCCCGATCCGCGAGTCCCAGGTCATCAAGCGCTCGCCCGCCGTGCCGTTCCTCGCGATCGTCGCGCGCACCGGGTTCGCCATCGGCTACACCATCGCGCTCGTCCTGCTGGCCACCACCTGGTCGGTGCAGCTGGTGTTCCTCACCGCCGTGGTGGCGGGTTTCCGACTCCTCGCCGGCGCCTTGTGGCTGTTCGAATCTTTCTCCTTGGCGCTGAGGGGAATCACGACGGAGTGCCCCCCGCTGCCACGCCCGCCTCGCCCGCCCGGTGTTCGTCTGCCCCTGCGGTCGTGAGCACCGCGCGCTCATCCCGGGCGCGCAGGGCGCGTTCCTCCGCACCTGCCGCTGCGGCCAGAGACTGCCTACACTGCTGATCGCCGGCAAAAACGGTCTCTCACCGCGCTGCGGTGGCTGCGACGCCTCTCTGCCCTCCGCGACCCAGATGATGCCCACGCGCCACGTCCCGGTGGTCGGCGGCACCGGCGCCGGCAAGTCGGTGTTCCTGCACACCGCGGTCGGCCGCATGCGATCCGATCACGACGCCGTCCCCGCGGACCCGTTCACCGACAGCAGGCTGGCCGAAACCGGCGCTCTCCTCGCCGACGGCGTGTTCCCGCCGCGCACGCCGGTGAGCCAGCCGGTCTCGCACACACTGCAGGTGCGTGACCGGCTCCTGCACCTGTACGACGCGGCCGGCGAGATCGTGCAGGACGCCGACCGCATCGCCGACTCCGCCTTCCTCGCCCTCAGCGATGGCGTGGTCCTCGTCGTCGACCCGTTTGCCCTCCCCACCGTTCGCGCCCGCGCCGACCCTGACGTGCTCGCCGCCTCCCGCTCGTCCGGCACCGACCCCAAGACCGTCCTCGACCTGCTCACCGAGACGCTCACCGAGCACGACAGCACCACACCGCGCCGTATCGCCATCGTCGTCACCAAGGGCGACGCCCTACCCGACCCCGTCCATCCCTACGCCACTCATCCCTTGGACCGCCCCGCCGCAGTACGCAGGTGGCTCATCGCCCATGGCCATGCCGACCTCGTCCACTCCGCCGAGCACCACTTCTCCCACGTTCACTACTTCGTGGTCACCTACCTCACCACCTCCACCAACCCCCACGACGACCCGGCCGCGCCCATCCACTGGCTGCTGACAGGAACCACCCCATGACCTCATCGACCGACCGTGGCCGCGCTGTGGCCCGCGTACTCCTGCTCCTGTCCGCCGTTGTCGCGATCGGCTTGTTAGCCCTCGCCGGCACAGCTATCGTCTGACGACGAGACCGACACCTACTCGCTCGTCACAGGCTGGACCCGTGGCCATCGGTAGCTGACCGGGTGATTATCGGTAATCTGGGCCGTTTTTAGCGGAGTTGCAAGCCATACTCAGAGCCCATGGCCGATGGTGGTGTCAGCAACGACATGAGCGGCACGGTCCAGGGCGTGGTGGTGCAAGCAGGCCGCATCGATCAGGTGGTACTGCCTGCTCCGGAAAGCGTAGTGGTGCCGCGACAGCTACCGGCCGCGGTCCCCGATTTCTGCGGGCGTCTCGCCCACGTCGCCGCTCTCGACGCCCTGTTGGCGGAGTCGGAGCGGAATGCCGGTGGCGGCGCGACGGTCGTGGCGTTGGACGGATCGGCGGGAGCGGGCAAGTCGACCTTGGCGGTGTGGTGGGCGCACCGCGTCCAGGACCGGTTCCCGGGTGGCACGTTGTTCGTGAACCTCCGCGGTTTCGGCCCGAGCGCCCCGTTGCCCCCGCAGGTCGTGCTGACGGACTTCCTCACCGCGCTCGGTGTCGCGGAGCGGCGGATTCCCGAGGGCGTGGAGGCGCAGGGCGCGTTGTTCCGGTCGCTGGTAACGGTACGGCGGGCGCTGGTGGTGTTGGACAACGCCGGGTCCGCCGAGCAGGTGCGTCCGTTGTTGCCCGGTGCGGCGGGGTCGCTGGCGTTGGTGACCAGCCGGGGCGCACTGTCGGAGTTGTTGGTGTCGGAGGCGGTCCGGCGGGTCGCGGTGGACGTCTTCGACGCCGTGGACGCCGTGCGTCTGGTGGAAAGTGTCGTGGGTGAGGCCCGAACCGCTGCGGAGCCGGATGCGGTGGAGGAACTGGTGGGGGTGTGCGCCCGGTTGCCGTTGGCGGTGCGGGTGGCGGCGACGCGGGTGGCGTCGCGCCCGTTCCTGTCGGTGGCCGACGTGGTGGAGGAGATCCGGGAAGAACAGCGCGGCCTCATCGGCATGGAGGGGCCGTGGCGCGGGTTGAGTGGGGTGCGGGCGGTGTTCGACTGGTCCTACGATCGGCTCGACCCCGTGCACGCACGGGTGTTCAGGTTGCTGGGGTTGCACCCGATGCCGGAGTTCGGAGCGCCTGCCGTAGCCGCCCTGGCCGCGCTCGACCTGCGCTCCGTGACGCATGTCCTGGAGGAGTTGGCGGAGCAGCACCTGGTCGAGCCGGTGGCCCGTCTGCAGTATCGGATGCACGACCTGTTGCACGACTACGCCGCCTACCGCGCCGACCTGGACGAGACACCGGTGGCGCGGGAGGAGGCGGTGGCGCGCCTGCTGGGTTGGTACGCCGCAGTGGCGGACGCCGCGGATCGTCTCGTTTACCCGGTGTCGGCCCGAATACCCGTTGAACTTCCCGTCGTGCAGGCACCGGTGCGCGACCGGGAGGAGGCGTTGGGGTGGTTGCGTTCGGAGCGGGCGGTGTTGTCCGCGGTGCATCGCATCGCTCTGAACCAGGGCATGTACGACGTGGCGATCGCGTTGGCGTTGTCGTCGCGTCATCTGGGGTTGGGGCCGCGGTCGTGGTGGCCGGAGGAGTTGGAGGCGAAGTCACGCGGGATCGAGGCGGCTCGGGTGTCGGGAGTCCGGGAGGCTGAGGCGTTCCTCCGGGTCCTGCGTGGGCACAGTCACCGGAGTGCGGGTGACCAGGCGGCTGCGGAGGCCGACTTCCGGGACGTGGCGGAGTCGGCGGAACGGTCCGGCGATCAAGTCCTGCGACGACGGGCGTTGGCGGGCCTGGCGAACCTGCGCGAGGCACAGGAGCGTTACGACGAAGCGGCGGAGTACCACCTTGCGGTGTGGGAGGCGACGAGGCAGGAGGGCGACTCCGCGGCCGAAGCCATCACGTTGGGAAACCTGTGCCTGGTGAATGCGAAACGTGGGCGGTTCGACGAAGCGCTGGACTACGCGCAACGCGCTTGGGAGTTGCGCAGCCGCACCGGTAACCCGTTGATCATCGCCTATGCCGAGGACGACTTGGCGCTCGCGCGGCAGGGGTTGCGCGAGCACGACACCGCCATCGGATTGTGGGAGAAGGTCGTGGACGTCTACGCACGGCACAGCGGCGCGGAATCGCATCTGGCTACAGCGCTGGAGGCGATGGCCGTCTCACTGGTCGCCACCGGCCGGGACGACCGGGCCGTGCACGACCTGCGGCGGGCCGCCACGATCCTGGCGGACTTGGACGACCCGCGCGCCGATCTGGTTCGGCGACGTGCCGAGGATCTCGCCTCGGCACGCGCGGATGGGCCCGGTCAGTCGGCGGACCGCCCGCAGGCGGGGCAGTCCGGCTCCGGTTCCGGCGATTCGTAGAACGTGCTGTGCTGCAGCGTGATGAGGTTGAACCCGATCTGGCGGTTCGTCCGCAGGCGGGGGATCCCGGTGATCAGACTCATCACAGCGTGACCGGCCAGGTGTCCGGCGATGCCGGCTGACACGGCGTTGACTGCGTGCGTCCTCGTCGTCCCGCTCGTGCCCGGCCACGGGATTGACGGCGGTGCTGCGAGTTGTTCGCGTGTGGCGGCGGTGCGCGCACAGTCGTAGCAGGGTCCGTTGCCGGGCACGAACAACCCGACGCCCGCTCTGGGCCCCTGATAGCCGCCGTGGACCCAGGCTGTGCCGGTGTCCAGGCAGGCCCGATTGGTCCACGACCGGATCTCGTGCGGGGTATCGGCGGCCATCAGCAGCACGTCGCATCCCGCCGCCAACCGCCGCAGCATCCCCACGCCGTCGACGGTGGTTCCCTCGCCGGTGACCTCGACCTCGCCGTTGTGCCGGCGCAGCACCTCGACCGCGACATCGACCTTGGCGCGACCGAGGTCGTGCTCGGTGTAGAGGACCTGCCGATTGAGGTTGGACAGCTCCACCAAGTCCGGTTCGACCAGGTGCAACCGCCCCCCGGACTGGACCAACGCGAGGGCCGCGGTGCTACCGACCCCACCGACACCGACGACCGTGACCCGCGCCTGCCGCAGCGCCAACTGCGCGTGCCAACCGGTGGGGCGCGGGGCGGTGTCCATCCACCGCCACAACGCCCGACTCCGCGCGAACCGCTCCCGCTCGGCGTCGGAGAGCGCCTCCGGTGGTGGTTCGTCGGCATCCTCCAGGTAGCCGGCGGAGGCCAGCGTGTCGATCGCCGTGCGAATCGTGTCGGGCGGCTCGTCGGGGTGGCGGTGGACCAGGTCGGCGACCACCTGGTCCACCGTGCGCGTCCCGTCGAGAAGTGTGAGCAGCGTCCACACCGTGCCGTCCGGGTCAGGGATCGTCGCGGCGATTCCCGGCAAGGAGCCACCGATCTGCACCGAGTCGTCGCCGTGGCGGACCGGTAGGTGCTCGTACTTGATACGTGGGCGATGCATCACACTTCTCCTGTCCACATCGTATTACGCGTCGGCCGACGTCTTCGGGTCACACGGGATTCGATCCACCGTGACCGCGATGAACGTGATGATCATGTCCTCACCCCCTTCCCTGCCGGTCGAGGCGGAACAGGGCGGGGAAGGGCAAGCACGGACGGGGAGGCTGCACCTCGTCCGACGGTGGGACGTTGGACCTGAACGGGCTCATCCCTGGTCCTCCTCTCCTGTAGCGGCCGGCGGATGGCCGGTTGAGAAGAGGATGCGACGCACCCTGGGACAGACCCGGGGACAGCCAGCGGGACAAGACCGGGACAACGGCTCGTCTGAACGGGTGATCTCGTATCCACCGTGCCGCGGACCGGTCCAGCAGCTCGGTTACGACCCCAAGGCGAACACAAGCTGTCCACGATCACTTAGCGTTGCCTGCTCGCCGCGTTGGCGCAGCAACCGAGCACCCCATACTCGCGCGGCTCCACGCGACCACTCCCTCGATCACCCGCCCACACCTCACAGGCAGGCACATGACGGCCGGGGAAGAACCGCGACATGACCACCGCACAAGCGTTCGATTCCACGTCGAGACGTGACACACCACCGGGACCACCGATTCACCGCCGACGTAGTCAGCGGCCACGGTGGCACACGTCCACCGGGTCCCGGTCGTCGCGCAGGCCACGCCAGGACGGGTGGCGCGGAGCCGGTGGTCAGTGGTCCAGCGGCGGAAGTCCACCTTACCGACGAACACCGGCTCGACTCACCGCGCGTCACGGGCGAACTCGCGCGGAACCGGCGTACCGGGAACGGGCTGGTGGAGCGCCGCAGCACTTCCAACCGCCGCTGCATGTCGACCAAGGCTTTGTCGGTGAAGCCCGTGCCGACGCGTCCGACATAGGTCTCGTCGTACGCGCTCAGTGAGGTTGTCCCCTTGGATCGGACACCCTGATCCCAGACAGCGGTCTGGGGAAGGATGTTCCCCGTGTCAGGTAAGTCGAAGTTCCCGGAGCAGTTCCGCAGGGACGCCGTGGAGTTGGTCCGTTCGTCGGATCGGCCGTTGCGGCAGGTCGCCCGTGAGCTGGGTGTGAACCACGAGACGCTGCGCAACTAAGTCCGTGCCGCGGAGCGGGCCCAGGCCGCCCCGCCGGTGGGCGGGGTGTCGGCCGATGAGCGGCAAGAGCTGCGTGACCTGCGTAAACGGGTGGCGGAGTTGGAGTTGGAGAAGGAGATCCTGCGCAAGGCGGCCGCCTATTTTGCCAAGGAGATGGGTCGTTGACCCGCAGCTACCGGTTCATCTCCGAACACCGCGCCGTCTTCGGCGTCACCCGGCTGTGCAGGGTCCTGGGGTGCGCCGCCCCGGGTTCTACGAATGGTTGACCGCCGCCCCGACCAGGGCGGAACGGGCGGAGGCGGACGAGGGGTTGGCCGCCGAGACCGCCGAGGTCCACGCCGGGCACCGGGGTGCCTACGGGCGTCCGCGGATCGTCGTCGCGCTGCGCCGCCGCGGCTGGCGGGTCAACCACAAACGGGTCGGGCGGGTCATGCGCGAGCGCGGGATCGCCGGCCTCACCCGACGGCGGCGCAGGTCGCTGACCAGGCCCGACCTCGCGGCGGCGCCGGTGCCGGACCTGATCGGCCGCGACTTCACCGCCCCGGCACCGGGCCGACGACTGGTCGGCGACATCACCTACCTGCCCACCCGGCAGGGCCGGCTCTACCTGGCCACCGTGATCGACCTGCACACCCGCGGGGTCGTCGGGCACGCGATGGCCGGGCACCTGCGCGCCGAACTGGTCCGCGACGCCCTCGACCTCGCCGCCAGGCGCGGCCTCACCGGCCGTGACGCGATCTTCCACGCCGACCGCGGCACCCGGTACAGCTCCGGGCTGTTCCGCTCCGCGCTCGCCGGCCACGGCATCCGACCGTCCGCGGGCCGCACCGGGTCGTGCTACGACAACGCCGTCGCCGAGTCGTTCTTCGCCACCCTCAAAACCGAGATCGGCACCACCGTCTGGCACACCCGCGACGACGCCCGACGCGACGTGTTCGCCTACATCGGCTACTACAACCACGACCGTCTACATTCGACGCTCGACTACCGCACCCCACACGAAACCCGCATCGGCTACCGTCAAGGACCGCCCACCCTCGTGGCATGAAATCCGGTGTCCGGTCTTCGGGGACAACCTCAGACGATGTTTTCGGCAGGAACAACGCGAAACACGCCGACATCCTCCACGAACAGCCCGACAGCGCGGCGGGCGAGGACGCAGCGGCGATGGCCAGGGCGGCCAACCCAACCGGGTACTGAGCGGCCACCCGTACTTACCGTCACCGGATAGCCCACAATAGAGGGACAGGTCGGTCGCAGTCCGCGAACCCGATGCACCGCACGGACACCGACGACGTAGCCGTGGCGCACCCTTCCACCACCGCTTCCCCGAAGTCCCGACCGTTTGTCAGCGCGGCCCCGATCGTGCCCGACAGAACGCCGCCCGCGCCGATCGAGTACCCCGGTGGTTGCGGCCGGTCCCGGAACAGTCGCACTCGGCCGCCGTCCGACCGGGCGACGCCGAACGCCGCCCTGGTCACCACTGTCCGCTGCCAGCCGGCGCGGGCGAGGTGCCCGACCAGATCCGTGATCGCGTCATCGTCCAGTTCGCCCAGCCCGAGGTCCTCGTCGGACACGACCAGGACTGCACCGGGTACACCGCGCACCACGCGTTTCGCCGAAATGACGCACGGCACGGCCTCCACCAGTGGCGCCACCAGCCGCGGACAGTCGATACCGCCGGGCAGCTTGAGGAAGTCGGAGATCACCAGGGCGCGTAGATCGGCGAGGAGCGGTCGCAGGCGCGCCCGGAACAACTCCGTCACGTGACCGGCGTCGACCGAGAACCGGATCGAGTCGTCGCGGTGGTCCAACACCAGACCGTGCGAGGTGCGCCGCCACCATCGTGTCAATCCCGCGAACGCGGCACCCGTTCCCTGCAACCCGGCCGCCTCCTGCGCGCCGGGCAGCAGGCCAGGCAGACCGGCGGCGAACGCACCTGGCCGTACCCACCCCACGCACACGACGTCACATCCGTGCCGAGCCACGACGGCGGCCACCGTGCCCGCGCCGCCGCCGTGGGCGTGCCACCCGGTACCAGGACCGGCGACCACGTCGACCACTGCCACGGAGGTGCTCGTGTGTTACCGGAACAGCGCAGGACCGACGTCGACATGGTCCCTCCTCCCTGTCAGGCGTGTAGTCGGCCATCGCCGCGAACAGCGTGCCCCGATCCTCCGCGCCGATCAGTTCGGCGGGACCGGGACGTCCGCTGCGGGTAGCCAGACCGTCGCGACCGTCCCGTCGATAGGCACGCCACCAGGTGCCCACCGACCGTTCGGAGACCCCAAACACCTCCGCGGCCTGCCGATACCCCTCAACCCGACCGGACTCCAACGCCGCCACCACCCGCAACCGCAGCACCTCACGCTCCGCGGGCGATAACCGATGCGCACCCTCGACCTCGAGCACGAGTGATCAACCTACCGGAAGACGATCACTTTCGACTCAATAACTAAACGACATTGAGTTCAAGCCGCGACGGAGATAGCCGACCGCCCGACCTTGGATGGCGGCGTCACCCCTGGGATTCGCACCGCCACCCGACAGAAATAGTCCACAACAGCCACTCAGTAAGGAAACTTACTCGCCAGGAGGCGGACCGGAGTCGTTGAGTCCGATCAGCTCCGGCCGCTTCTCACGAGACCCCCAGTCCAGAATCTCACGAAGTTTCCTGGACAAACTTTCACGGTCAACCTCCGATCCACCTATCGCCACCTCTACGGGGGTAGCGATCTCAAGGATATCCGCATCCTCACCCACAAACTCCAATGTGAGAAGTGAGTCCGTAAGACGCACTCGCCGCAGGCAGCCGTAAACCGTGAATCCCCGCTCAGTCGAAATGTTGTATGAATCCATTCCAGACTGAACCTCCTGCTCATCAGGCTCATAAGTGGATCGCTGGATCGAAAATGACCTCCAAACGCCGTCGTCATCGACTCCGGCGATACCCACCTCCAATGCTTGCTCATCCTCGTAGTCCTCAAAGAAACCAATTTCGACGGCAGTCAGCCTCATGCTCAACGTCTCCTTCCCGCCACCCATGTTCCGGCACCCTTGGGCCCGGACCATTCGTACGTGACTGATACTCCCAGCTCACCGACCATGCGGTTCATCGCTCCCTTGCACCTCGAGCACGGGGGAAGCTGGCCCCGCATAGTAACCGTGTCACCAGAGCTCAACGAGTGCTGCCCCACGAACGGATCATTCGGAAGCGAAACTTTCGACCCTGTGGAGGCGCCCGCCATGCGGGAGAATCGATGCTCTGTGTGCGTAAAAGCCACATCGTTGGGGTAGCCGAGAGTGGCCTCCTCGGGAGTCATATCACCGCTCTCGAGTTTTACGTCCACGCGCGTGCTCCCGTCAGGGGCGATCGCGGTGATATCGCAAATATGGCCACTGCCGCCAGTGTTATGGACCAGGATCGACATGGTCCCCGCCAGCACGTAGTACGTGTGTACGCCTTCGACGGTCAGGTCATGGACCGGCTCGAAACGGGTGTGATGGTCGACTCCAGCAACCCGTGGTGAGGAGCTGTCGGCGGAGGTGAGGCGGTCACCCGGGTCGAGGTCGCCGATGTTGACGAAGCTGCGTTGGTCCTCGACCCATACGGGGTGCCAGGAGGTGGCGTCGACGGTGCCCGTGGTGCCGTCCGCGTTGGTGACGGTGAGGCGGGTCATGTCGTCTTCGTCGGTGTGGACGATGGTGGCGACGACGGCGCGGTCGGCGGTTTCGCCGGTGGTGGGGTCGGTGGCTTTGACCTTGTCGCCGATTTCGACTTCGGAGATCGGTTTGGTGGAGCCGTCGGCCATCAGGACCAGGGTGGTGGCGACGAAGCTGTGCTTGCCCGCTGCACAACCCGAGACCAACTTCTGGAACTTCTCGGTGGCCGCGCGGGTGATGTCGTCGGTGATGGTCTGGACCCGGCGCAGGACGCCCTTGGCCTTGTCCACGATGCCGGCGAGGCGGCCGACCGCTTTGAGCGCGTTGTAGCCGGCTTCGAGGACCTTGGCGGCCTTGCCCCACGGCACCAGGCCCGCGACCAGACCGGCGCAGCCCCAGATGTCACCCTTGGTGAAACAATCGACGATGTCGTTCCACCCGGAGATCTCCTTCAAGACCTCCCAGGCGACCTCCTTGATCACATCCCACTTCGTCTTGTGGGCATCGGCCAACGCCCGCTGATAGTCCTCCCAGGCAATGCCCTCGGTGGCCAGCCTGTTCTTCAGTGCCGTGTCGTTGCCGCTGTTGGACTGCTGCCACGCGCGCTGACGGTCGTAGAACGTCGTTCGTTCCCGCTCGTAGGTGTCGTTGGCACCCTCACCATGCACCGCGGGGTTCCTGCCGCACAGCACACCGTCGGGGCCGCAGTCGATGATCAGGCCGGTCGGGTCGCTGTAGGTGACCGGGCTGTTGTTGGCGTAGGCGTAGCC